>NZ_CP029562.1:5393136-5699655 GCF_004136315.1 Mesorhizobium sp. Pch-S | reverse complement strand
TCCGCTCGGACACTGGCCGCCTGATGACAGCCTCAATCCCGTAGAAGAGAAGATGGCCGCCGTCCAGTGGCGGAATCGGCAGAAGATTGAGTATCCCTATCCCGACAGACAGCAATGCGGCAAGTTGCACTAGCCACTCAAAACCGAGCTTGGCGGCTTGCCCTGCCATACCGGCTATCTTGACCGGCCCGCCGAGCTGACATTTGTCCTCACGGCCAACCACGAAACGCTTCATGAAAAGGCCGGTACGCTCGATGATCTGGCCGGTCGCCTCGACAGCAGCAACGACCGCGCCACCCGGCGAATAGGTTATATGCCTGGGCTGGCCGACCTCCTTGTTGGTGGTCACGCCGATCACCGCGATCTTGACCTTGTTGCCAAGCGCGTCTTCCTGTTCGGACAACTGTGGCGTCGCGACCACACTGACGTCCTTGCCGTCACGCAGCATGATGAAGGTGATCGCATCACCCGCCCTGCCGGAAACAAGCCGCTGGACATCAGCAAAACTCTCGACTTTCGTGCCATCGACACTGACGAAGCGGTCGCCAGGAAGAATGCCGGCCTCCGCCGCGGGACTGCCGGGCCGGACCTCGGCCACCGCCGGTTCCAGTACCGAGCGGCCGAAAGTCATGAACAGCACCGCAAAAACAGCAATGGTCAAAAGGAAATTGAACAGAGGACCGGCAAACACCGTCGCCGCGCGTTTCCAGACCGGCTGGGTGTGGAAGGCAATGCTGCGTTCGCTGTCGCTGAGTTTGTCAAGTTCCTCCTCGCCGGGCTGGCTCGAAGTCGCGTTCATGTCGCCGACGAACTTGACATAGCCGCCGAGCGGGATCGCACAGAGTTTCCAGCGCGTGCCGCGGCGGTCATTGAAGCCGATCAATTCCGGACCAAAACCTATGGAGAAAGCGCGCACGCCGATGCCGCACCAGCGGCCGACAAGGTAGTGCCCCATCTCGTGCACGAACACGACGACGGTCAGGACGAACAGGAACGGCACAAGCGTGCCGAGCACAAAGCCCTGGGTGCTCAACAGCGCGGAAAGAAACTCGTTCAATTCACGTCCTCAATTCCCCGGTCCTTGGTCCGCATCGCAAATGTGACATCAATCCAGGCAAATCCGTGGCACCCATGCGCTGTGCACGTCAAAACTTCAGACCGGAAAGAGCCCCTGCGCCGGATGATCGGCAGACCCTGCCACCCAGCCAATCAGGTACAGGGCCACGGCCGCAGCCACAAGTCCATCGACACGGTCCATGACACCGCCATGTCCCGGAATGATCGTGCTGGAATCCTTGGCGCCATGGCGACGTTTGACCCAGGATTCGAACAGATCACCAGCCTGCGCGACGATTGACAGCACCAGCGCAACGACAGCAAGCGAAGCAAGATTGGGCTGGCCGAGAGCCGCCGCAACCAGAACGCCCGCAACAACTCCGAAAAACGCCCCGCCCAATGCGCCGCTTCGTGTCTTGCCAGGCGATATGGCAGGTGCGAGCTTCGGTCCACCAACGGCTTTTCCGACAAAATAGGCAAAAATGTCGGTTGCCCAGACCACCGCAAACAGGAAAAGCACAGCGGCAAGGCCCGCCCGGTCACTATCGCGCAGGAAAGCCAGCGCGAACCCGGAAAGGCCTGCGTAAGCGAGACCGGCCGCATCCCATTGCCCCGCTCCGCGCAGTGCCACGCAGATCGCGGCGATGGCGACCAGCAACGCAAGCACGGCCGCCGTCGTCAAAGCCGATACCCCTGCAACGAGCACGCCGATAAAGACCAGCATCAAGGCTTCCGGAAGAAAGCCGAGCCGGTTTGCGCCGTTGGCGCGGGCCATATGGGTCCATTCGTAGAAAATCGCGCCGGCGATCAGTGCTGCAAGAAGCCTGAATGGCAAGGCGCCGAACCAGGTCAGCGCCAGTACGGCGATGCCAAGCACAACCGCCGATACCACCCGAATTTGAAGATTGCTGAGCTCATTGCTCATGAGGCGACGTCTTGCGCGGCGAGACCGCCAAACCGGCGCTCACGCCCGCCGAAGTCGCGAATGGCGTCTGCCAGATGCTCGCGGCTGAAATCCGGCCAATAGCAAGGCAGGAAGACAAGCTCGCTGTACGCGGCTTGCCAGAGCAGGAAATTGGACAGCCTCATCTCACCGCTGGTGCGGATGAGAAGTTCCGGATCCGGTATGTCTGCCGTATCCAGATGCCTGGCGAAACTCTCCGCGTCGATCTGCTCGGGTGCGATCTCGCCATTTATGGCAGCGGCGGCCAGCTTGCGTGCTGCGCGCACGATCTCGTCGCGGCTGCCATAGTTGAAGGCAATCAGCAGCGTCAGCTTCGAATTGCCCGCGGTGAGGGTCTCCGCCTCCACGAGCAGGTTGCGAATATCGGGCTGCAGGCTTGCGCGATCGCCAAGGATCCTGACCCGGACGCCGTTTTGATGCAGTTCGGCCAGATCGCGGCGGATGAACAGTTTCAACAATCCCATCAGGTCCGAGACTTCGGACTTCGGCCGTGACCAGTTTTCCGACGAAAACGCGTAAAGCGTGAGGTATGAAATACCGAGGTCGGGAGCTGCCTTCACGGTACGGCGCACGGCCTCCACGCCGGCGCGATGACCGGCGACACGCGGAAGACCGCGCGCCTTGGCCCAGCGTCCGTTCCCGTCCATGATGATCGCGACATGCGCGGGCGTTGCCATGGTTCTGCTTTCGCGTCGGCTGTGGCCGAGCCTAAACCTGCATGATCTCTGCTTCCTTCTCGGAAAGCAGCCGGTCGATGGTCGTGATCGTCTCGTCAGTCAGCTTCTGAACGCGATCGGACTCCTTGCGATGATCGTCTTCGCTGATATCGCCGTCCTTTTCGGCCTTCTTCAGGTAGTCCATGCCGTCGCGGCGCACATGGCGGGCAGCAACACGGGCGTTTTCAGCATAACCATGCGAAATCTTGACCAGTTCCTTGCGGCGCTGTTCGTTGAGTTCAGGCAGCGGAATGCGCAGATTGGTGCCATCGACGATCGGATTGAAACCGAGGTTGGATTCGCGAATGGCCCGGTCGACGGCACCCACCATCGATTTGTCCCACACAGATACCGAAATCATGCGTGGCTCCGGCACCGAAACGGTTGCAACCTGGTTGATGGGCATCGCCGAGCCATAAGCCTGGACATGCACGGCATCGAGCAGGTTGGAGGACGCGCGCCCCGTGCGCAACGAAGCAAGGTCTTGCTTGAAGGCGGCGATCGCCCCGTCCATGCGTCGCTTCAGATCGTTGTAGTCGCCACTCATTGTCGTCTCCCCGGCCCGCTGTCCGGGCCACTTGCGTCAGGGCTGAGCCCTGTTGTCAATTGTCGGCTACCACCGTGCAGTGGCCGCCGCCCTTCAATATCTCGCCGAAACCGCCCTTTTCGTGGATCGAATAGACGATTATCGGAATGTTGTTTTCCCGCGCAAGCGCAATTGCAGCCGTATCCATGATGGAGAGGCCCTTATTGATGACTTCGGCGTGGGTAATGCGATCGAAACGGGTTGCTGTCGGGTCCTTCTTGGGATCGGCCGAGTAGACGCCGTCCACCTGCGTACCCTTGAACAAGGCATCTGCGCCGATTTCGGCCGCGCGCAGCGCCGCTGCCGAATCGGTGGTGAAGAAGGGATTGCCGGTCCCGCCCGCAAAGATCACCACCTTGCCCTGGTTCATGTAAGCGGTCGCCTGGCGCTGCGAGAAACTCTCGCAAAGCTCCGGCATGGCGATCGCCGAGAGCACCACAGCGTCGACACCAATCTTGTTGAGTGACGTGCGCAGGGCCAGCGAATTGATGATGGTGGCCAGCATCCCCATGTGGTCGCCGGTCACCCGGTCGCCGCCCTTGGAGGCAACAGCCACGCCGCGGAAAATATTGCCCCCGCCGATGACGACGCCGACTTCGACGCCGAGCGCCCTCGCCTCGGCAATGTCGGATGCAATGCGGTCGACGACCGAAACGTCGATGCCGAAATGCTGCTCGCCCATCAACGCCTCGCCCGACGCTTTCAACAGGACACGTCGGTAGAGCGGTTTGGTTGTCATTGGGTCCCCTGGGGTCATGTCGCGGGATGGTCCCGGGCGAAGCCGGCGCTGTCCCGTACAGTTGGCGATGTGCTGCACCCGATACACGAAGGGCGCGGCCATGTCACGCCGCGCCCTCCTCCGATGGCCTGAACCTGTTGATGGATTCGCCGGCTTTCCTTAACTGACGCCGGCGTAGGTTCCCTCAACCAGAACTTCTGGACAATAGCCCGAGGGCTTGGCACCGACGGTGGCGCCACCGCTGATGCCACCCTGGATCTCCGACCCGAAGAAGGAATAAGGAAACGGGACAGCGGGGCGGCTGACAAGTTCGAGCCTTGCCCGCAACTCCGCCGGAATTTCGAAATCCAGGGCACCGAGATTGTCCTGCAATTGCTCCACCCTGGTCGCACCGATGATGGTGGAGGCTACGCCGGGTTGTGTTGTCACCCAGTTCAGCGCCACCTGCGCCATGCTTCTGCCAAGCGCCGCCGAGACCTTTTCGAGTTCGGCGACGATCGCCCAATTTCGATCGGTGAATTTCTGGAAACCGGGATTGGTCGTACCACGCACGGTTTCCAGGCGCCCGCTCACGTTCCGAGCATCACCGGAGTGGTACTTGCCACTGAGCAGCCCACTGCCCAGCGGACTCCACACCATGATGCCGGCACCGTGCCGGGTGCCGAATGGCACGAACTCATGCTCGATGTTGCGTTCCACCAGCGAATATTCCAACTGCAGCGTCGAAATCGGTTCATAGCCGCGAAATTCCGCAACGGCCTGCGCGCGGCTGGCATACCAGGCCGGCACGTCGGACAGACCGACATGTCGAACCTTGCCGGCGCGCACCAGATCGTCCAGCGTGCGCATCACCTCTTCCGGCGGCGTCAACCGATCCCAGCAATGCAGGATGTAGAGGTCGACATAGTCGGTTCCGAGCCGCTTCAATGAGGCATCCAGCGCCCGCACGATATTCTTGCGGCCGTTGCCCCCGGTGTTGGGGTCCGGCCCTTCCAGATTCATGCTGAATTTCGTGGCAATGACCGCCCTGTCGCGCAGTCCCCTCTCCGCGATGAACGCACCAAGCCAAGTCTCGGATGTACCGCCCGTATAGGCGTCGGCGGTGTCAAAGAAGTTGCCACCGGCTTCGACATAGGTATCAAACAATGCGCGCGCAGCGGTCTTGTCGGCGCCCCAGCCCCATTCCGTGCCGAAGGTCATCGCACCAAGCGCGAGCCGGCTCACTTTGAGGCCGCTGTTGCCAAGCGTGTAGTAGATCATGCTCATGGAAGTCTCCGAACTCGAAAATGCTGCCATCAAGGCGAGGTTCATCGTCCGGGTGTGATCTTCACCCAGTTGTTGCCGCGCTCGTGGGTCTTGCGAAAAGCGAAGGCGTCCACTTTCCACCCTCCGTTGCCGCGCACCATTTCCGCCGTATAGGTGCCCCACACTTCCCACAGCGGGTCGCCATTGCCCTCCATGCGGTTCCAGGCGTAGCCATTCGACTTCACCATTGCCCTGTCGCCATCGACGGACACGTCATGGTTGGTGCGCAGATGCAGGCTGGTCTTGCTGGCCTTCAGGTTCCCGGCCCAGCCGGCGATCAGATCGTCGGCCGGGACGATGGTTTCGGGCTGGCCGCTGAGTGAACTGAAATCGACCCGCACGCGCTCGGCGAAGTAGCCGCGTGCCAGCTTCCAGTCCTGTGCGTCGACGGCGCGGTCGATCTGGTCGACAATGCGGATCAGTGCACGCTCGTCGACAAGTCTTCGCAGTTCCGCGTTCGAGGGTTCGGTCGCTGCGGCGCTGCTCCCCATATCTGGAGCGGCCGCTACGGCAGCGTAAAGCGCAAGGCGCGTCAGAGCGTTCATCGTCGTTCCTCTTTTCGGTATCTTTTGTTGGGGACAGGATGGTCAGAAGACGCCGCCACCGGCACCGACATTCTGGCCGGTGACCCAGCCCGCGGCATCACTGGCAAGGAACGCAGCGACTTCGGCGACTTCCTTCGGGTGGCCGATGCGATCGAAGGGCGACATGCCTGCCGCAACAGCGCGATCGCGATCCGGCAGGAGCTCGGTGTCGGTGAAACCCGGCGATATGGCGTTCACGGTGATGTTGCGTGGCCCAAGTTCGCGCGACAGCACCCGTACGAACTGTTCCACCGCACCTTTGCTGCCGAGATAGAGGGAAGTCTGGCCGAAGAACATTCTCGTGCCCCCCGTCGAGGTGACGATGATCCTTCCACCGTCGCGCAAGCGTCTTGCCGCTTCCTGCAGAATGAAGAAGACACCTCTGGTGTTGGTGTCGAAGACCTGGTCGTAGTCTTCTTCAGTCGCATCGACGAGCGGCTTGATGATCGCCATTGCTGCATTCGCCACGACGATGTCCGGCTTTCCGAATGTCGCCTCCGCCTGGTCGAACAGGCGTCGGATGTCGATCACCTTCGATACATCGGCCTGGAGCGCGATCGCCTTTCCACCCCTGGCCTTGATTCCCTGAACGACTTCACGCGCGCGGCTTTCGTTCTCGAGATAGTTGACGATCACGGCGGCACCGCCATCGGCCAGCTCTTCAGCAATCGCGCGACCGATGCCGCGCGAACTTCCAGTCACGATTGCGGTCTTCCCTTCGAACGACATCGACTGCTCCTGCATGAGGTTCGCACCCAAGATGGCGGCTCAAGGACAAGTTGATAATGTCGTTTTATCAGCACTTATTATGCGATATCATTCATGAATGGAGCGCGATCTGCTTGGTCATTTGCCTGTCATCGTCGCCGTGGCGCGGCGCGGCGGTTTTGCGCCTGCAGCGGCAGAACTCGGCATGAGTCCATCGGCAGTCAGTCATGCAGTACGGCTGGTAGAGGAACGGATAGGGCAACCGCTGTTCGCCCGTACGACCCGTTCTGTCGCCTTGACGGAGGCAGGACGAGCGCTCGTTGCCATAGCCGAACCCGCTCTGGGCGATATTGCCGAACGTATGGAGCGCATCCGTGCCGTGAAGGGCCGTGCCAGCGGCTTGTTGCGGCTAAACACCTCGCGGGTGGCGCTGACGCTGGCGCTACTGCCGGTGTTGACCGCAATGGCGGAGCGCTACCCGGATGTGACCGTCGAGATCTTCACCGATGAGCGGCTGACCGACATCGTCGGAGAGGGTTTCGACGCCGGCGTTCGGCTGGGCGAGATGATCGCGCAGGATATGGTCACGGTACGCCTGACACCGCCCATTCGCACCGCCATCGTTGCCTCGCCCGCCTATATCGGCCGAAATGGCAAACCGAAAAACCTGGGTGAACTCGCCGACCACAACTGCATCGGTTATCGGCTGTTGCGTTCCGGCGCGCTCTATCGCTGGGATCTCCTGGAAGATGGCAAGGACGTCAACGTGGCAACGCGCGGCACCGCGATCGTCAGCGACCCGATGTCGGCGCGCGACCTTGCACTTTCCGGAATAGGGCTGGCCTACGCCTTCGAGCCTCTGCTGCGGCCAGATATTGCGGCCGGGAGACTGGTTGAGGTTTTGCCCGAGACATCGATCGAGGAACCAGGCTTGTTCCTCTATTTTCCACGCCGCGCCTCGATGGCACCGAAGCTGCGTGCCTTCATCGACACCGCACAGGAAATCGGCCGGGCATCCTCGCGCGCATCTGTTCATTCCAGCACTGCGGTCTGATGCCTCGGGCAACCGTGCGCTTCACCTGCAGTTTCCACGAGCCCCCGTTGCCGGCCGATCGCGTCCTAAAAAAATCTGCCGTGAGTGGACGTTCGATCAAACGCTTTGTCGCGACCCCTCGTATACCTGCCTGAATGGCCGCAAGGGGAGAACAGCATGAGCATCGTTGATCGGGCATTGTGGGTCATGGAACGAAACTCCGAGCACGCCCTTGGCTTGAACAACATCGCAGACGCCTGCGGTGTCTCTCGTTCGCATCTGGCCAATGCTTTTGGCACAGCGACCGGCTGGCCGGTCATGCGATATCTCAGGGCCAGGCGTCTCACCGAAGCGGCGGGGCGACTTGCAGGAGGCGCCTCGGATATCCTCACGATAGCACTCGAGCACGGCTACGGATCCCATGAAGCGTTTACCCGGGCGTTTCGCGAGCAATTCAATCTATCGCCAGAGCAGGTTCGCGATCGCGGCAGTGTCGATGGTCTCGCGACCACGCCTCCGCTGCAGCTGCGCAATGGAAATGTACTTTCTCCATCGCCACAGCTGAAGACGCTCGGGGCGCTGAAGCTGGTGGGCCTGGCCGCGCCTTGTTCGTTCGGCGAGTCCATTCACATACCCGCGCAATGGCAACGTTTCATGTCGACCTACTCTGATACCATCCCGAACAAGGTCAAAATGCCACCGATCGGCATGTGTGAAGTTCCGGACGACGATGGCGGCTTCAGGTACGTTTGTGCGGTTGCGGTAAAGGCGTTCGAAGATCGCCTGCCCGAACTCGAATACTTCGAGACTGAACATCGAACCTATGCGGTCTTCGCCCACAACGATCATGTGTCGACGATTTTCGATACTTACCTGGCCGTCTGGAACGAGGCGTTGCCCAGGCTGGCTCGCAAGGTAGCAGACAGCCCTGTCCTGGAATTCCACAACAGCTCCTTCGATCCTGACACGGGTTTTGGTGGCTTGGAGATTTACATCCCGCTGCAGGACCACAGCGGAGCCTAGGGTCATGCCGGTCTTTGCGGTCCGGGTCACCTGTCACAGCTCGTCTGCCAGGTCGTCGCATAAAGCTTTCCAGGAGGCCGTATGAAGATTCCTGCGAAGTCATTGGCGCAAAGCCAGCGAACGATCGATTCCTATGAAGGGTTCGCGGACCATTACAGCCGTCTCGACGGCCCCTCGCCCGCTGTGGAGGCTGCACTGCGACGCATCGTCGAAGCGACCGGAGGTCGCGGCCATGTTCTCGAAATCGGGTCTGGGCCGGGATGGGAGGCAGATTTCCTTGAGGCCTTGGGAGCCTCCGTACGGCGCACCGATGCAACGCGACGGTTTCTGGAACTACAGGCGCAACGGGGCAAGCATGGTGACCTTCTGAACGCGATCACCGATGATCTTGGTGGACCCTATGACAGTATCGTAGCCCTGTGCGTGCTTATCCACGTCCCGCGCGATCAGATTGGTCAGGTGTTGACGAGAAGCGCTCAGGCGCTGCGCCCGGATGGCGCATTCCTGGTGTCGATGCGTGACGGCGACGGCGAGACCAGCGGCGATTATCATACCGTATACTGGCGGCGCGATGATTTCGTCGCATGCATGGAAGCGGCAGGCTTCACTGTTGAATGGGAAGAGTACAGCGTCGACTGCGACAATGACGGATGGAACACATTCCTGGCCCGGAGATCACCGTGAAACAGCGTGGCCGTTTTTCGTTCTCGGCAGAGCCCTCTCTTGAGCGAGCCGCCTGATGGCAGATGTCAAAGCCAACGGGAGAAGCAGAAAGGTCATTGTCGGAGCACTGATCGGATTTTCCTATGGATGTATTCTGGCGCTTCTGGCGTTCGCGGCAATGGGAGCGGGCCACGGCAGCTGGATTCCCTTCCTGATTTCATCCGCGCCATTCGGTGTCTTGACCTTCCTTGGCACCTCCGGCTTCACCGTTTCGGTTGTTGCAGGTGCACCGGTCGTATGGGCCACATTTGGCGCCATGATTGCGACATCAGACAATCCAAAACTGGCTTGGGTAACCAGAACCCTGCTCCTGCTTCACTATGCGGCCGGGCTGCTGCTCATTGCAGCGACCACCGGGTTTGGCGAACTTGCATATGTTCTTCGCATGCTGCGCATTTCACCGGAGATCATGGTGGCGTGGGCCATGTTCTATGTGGGCGGGCAGATAGCCGTGCACTGGCGCATGGGACTTTGCGGTCGGTCTCGGCCAGACGCGCGAGATGGCCAGTCTCCGACGTGATGCCGAGGCTATCTCAATCTGACGCCGCCTGGATCAACGCCGCACGAAAAAATCGGCCGGGCATCCTTGCGGACACCCGGCCGATCAAAAGCTGGAATGAAGCCTGGAACGATTACTTCTTGACCGCAGCAGCGACCTCGGCCGCGAAGTCGGTCTCTTCCTTCTCGATGCCTTCGCCGAGGGCGAAGCGCAGATAGGCGGTGATCTTCGCCGGGGCGCCGATTTCCTTCTCGGCAGCCTTCAGCGCCTGCTCGACGGTCAGGTCGGGGTTCAGCACGAAAGCCTGCTTCAGGAGCACGACTTCCTCGTAGAACTTGCGCAGGCGGCCTTCGATCATCTTCTCGATGACGTTGTCCGGCTTGCCCGAAGCGCGGGCCTGCTCGGAGAAGATCGCGCGTTCACGCTCGACGGCCGCCTGATCCAGCGCGTCGACGTCGAGCGACAGCGGGTTGGTGGCAGCAACATGCATGGCGACCTGGCGTGCGAAGGCACCGGCCTTGTGCGCATCGCCTGAGGTCTCGATGGCGACCAGCACACCGAGCTTGCCGAGATTGTCGGCAACCGCGTTGTGGATGTAGGTCGCAACCGCGCCCTCAGCGACGGTCAGCTTGTCGGAACGACGGAAGCCGAGGTTTTCGCCGATGGTGCCGACTGCGTCCTTGATGGTGTCCGTGACGCTCTTGTCGGAGCCCGGATACTTGGCAGCGGCAACAGCCTCGGTCTTGCCATAGGCCAGCGCGACCTTGGCGACATTGGCCACGATCTCCTGGAAGGCATCGTTGCGGGCAACGAAGTCGGTTTCGGAGTTGACTTCGACGATCGCGGCTTCGCGCAGGCCGGCGTCCACAGCGATAAGGCCCTCGGCGGCAGTACGGCCGGCCTTCTTGTCGGCCTTGGCGATACCCTTGGCGCGCAGCCAGTCGACCGCCGCTTCCATGTCGCCGTTGGTTTCGGCCAGGGCCGCCTTGCAGTCCATCATGCCCGCGCCGGTGAGGTCGCGCAGTTCTTTGACCTGTGCTGCTGAAATGCTCATTGTCGCCTCTTTGTTTCGCAATAGGCTGGCGCACCATCGATTCTTCGATGATGCGCCGCGTTCAGGCGCTTAACGCGCCAAGATATGAAATTGATGAAGGCCTGAGGCGGCCCTCTACCTTGAAGCGTTTCCGTTTTTCACGGAAACGCGGAACCGCTCCAAGTTTTGCTTCACCACATTTGTGCGACGCCAGGTGACGCCACCTGGCTGCAAAATGCCTTACGCTTCCGGCGTCTCGCCTGCCGGGGTCTCGCCGAGAACCGGCTCGACCGGAGCTTCAGCCGCGGCGCCGATGTCAACGCCCAGCGCGCCCTGCTGGCGAGCGATGCCGTCGATGGCAGCCTTGGCGATCAGATCGCAGTAGAGCTGGATGGCGCGGGCAGCATCGTCATTGCCCGGGATCGGGAAGTCGAT
The DNA here is from genome assembly GCF_004136315.1 of Mesorhizobium sp. Pch-S. Taxonomy (NCBI): domain Bacteria; kingdom Pseudomonadati; phylum Pseudomonadota; class Alphaproteobacteria; order Hyphomicrobiales; family Phyllobacteriaceae; genus Mesorhizobium; species Mesorhizobium sp. Pch-S. The sequence continues at coordinate 5,688,251 of NZ_CP029562.1, read as the reverse complement.
CTTGTCCGGATCGCAGTTCGAATCGATGATCGCAACGACCGGAATGCCAAGGCGCTTGGCTTCGAGAATTGCGTTCGCTTCCTTGTTGGTGTCGATCACGAACATCAGGTCCGGGGTCGAGCCCATGTCCTTGATACCGCCGAGAGCCTTGTTCAGCTTCTCGCGCTCACGGTCGAGGTTCAGGCGCTCCTTCTTGGTGAAACCCTGGGCTTCGCCACCGGAGAGCAGGTCGTCGAGCTTGCGCAGACGCTGGATCGAGTTCGAGATCGTCTTCCAGTTGGTCAGCATGCCGCCGAGCCAACGCGAATTCACGTAATACTGCGCCGAACGCTGCGCGGCATCGGCAACGATGTCGGAGGCCTGACGCTTGGTACCGACGAACAGCACGCGGCCACCACGGGCAACGGTGTCCGAAACCTGCTTCAGGGCCTGGTGCAGCAGCGGAACCGTCTGCGACAGGTCGATGATGTGGATGTTGTTGCGGGCGCCGTAGATGTAAGGCGCCATCTTCGGGTTCCAGCGGTGGGTCTGGTGGCCGAAGTGAGCACCAGCCTCGAGAAGCTGACGCATGCTGAAATCTGGCAGAGCCATTGTCTAGTTCCTTTCCGGTTGACCTCCACGGACATTTGACGGTTTCTGGAAAACCGGATCGAAAGCGTATTGCTTTTCGGGGGTTAACCTGAGCCGCCACCGGAGGTTTCAGCCGGATTTCTCCCGGACAGACACCAAAGCCCGTGTGTGGAATGGTCGCGCCTATAACCGTGTTGCAGCGCAAAAGCAAGCCCGCAAGCCGCTCATCCGGCTATCGCGCGGCGATGAAGGCTCCCGTACCGATCATGGCGCCACCGGCGACGCGGTTCATCAACCGCATGCGCGCAGGCACCCTGAACCAGTAAGACGCGCGGCCCGACAATGCCGCATAGAACCCCATGGTCAGGATGTTGGCCGAAACCACGACAGCAACCACGACAAGGCCATCGGCAAAAGTCATGGCATGGAGATCGAGGATCAGCGGCATGATCGAGGCATGGAACAGGATTGCCTTCGGATTGCCGAGTGCAATCGAAGCCCCAAGCACGAAGGAACGAACGAATCGGCTCTCGCCCTTGCCACCGTCTTCTGCCCGGGCCGTGGCCGAGCGCCACATCCTGATACCAAGATAGATCAGATATGCGGCACCGGCATATTTCAGGACCAGGAAGATCCATTCGAAGGTCTGCACCAGGGTGACCAGCCCGAGCAGCGCCAGTGTCACCAAAACGGCGTCACCAGCCGCCACTCCCAGACCGGCGGTGAAGGCCCGCGCGAAACCCCGCGAAACGCCATTGGTGATCACCGCAAACATTGCCGGGCCCGGCGTCATCGCCGCCAGGACGACCGCGGTACTGTAGGCAAAGAAGGCCGTCAGCGTCATGTCCTCACCTTCCCGTTCTTGATCCGCACGCGCCGGAACACGGCGACGATCTCCTCGCGACTGCATTCAACGGCGCCGAGCCGCACCGCGCGATCGCGCTCGAACCCCGTAATATCGTAGTGCGGCGCCGATGTCTTCGGCGGCCCCTGGTAGGAAGAGCGCTTCACGCCGAGCTGAGCTGCGAACCCATGCAGTTCGTTGATGTCGTCGGCAAGCAGATGGCACCAGCGGTGGCCGGCCCATTTCCAGATTGCCGCATCGACATAGACAGCCATCGAACCGGCAGCAGTGCCGCTACTGCTTGCAGGGCTTCTGCGGCGTATCGAACAACGACAGATTGACCAGCTTGCCCGTCATCGAGAAATCGCCGTAGTCCATCGTGAGATCCCGCGTCAGCCCATTCTCGTGCAGCTTGAAGGAGATGCGGTAGGAAGGCAGCTCTTCGCCGTCGGCCTTGTCGGTCTGGTCGAAATAGGCGATGTCCACCGGCCAGTATTTATCCTTGCCGAATTTGGCGAGCGCTGAAAATTCCGGATCGTCCTTTGCTGCAGCCACGGGCTTGCCAACCACCACCGTCGTCGTCATCACCTTGTCTGCCGTGTCAGAGCCGTCATAGAGGCTGGTCTCGTAGAAGGTCTCGCCCTTCTCCGCCTTGCCGATCAGTTCCACCAGATGCTGGGTCGGAAACTGGGTCGAGGTCAGCTCCAGAGTCTTCCTGTCAGGCTTGTCCAGAACAACTTTGAGATCCTTGGGCTCCCTGGTCGCCGTGCCCTTTATTTCCTTGTCCATCGACTGATCGACGAAAGACTTTGTCACGAAGGAGAAGGTCTTGCCCTGCGCATCCTCGAAGGTCGTGGTCTGCTGGTCGGTAAGGCGTGTGTTGTTGTCGTTGGTCGCGATCTGCGTCACGAACCGGAACTTGACCGTATAGCCCTCGCAGGGCGAGCCGTTGAATTCGTAGACCATACGTCCCGACAGGCCGGTGATACCTGACCGATCCGAAGCCTTGTCCAATGCAAGGTCATAAACGGCGCGATGTGGCTGCAGCAGCGGCGCTGCGAAGGCAGGAGCAGCGGACAGAGCACTGGAGAGCAGAAAGACACTGGCTGGAAGGCGCGTCACGCGCATGGGCAACTCCGGTCGGTGCGGCTGACAGCTGAGCCGCAAAAGATGATCCACATCACAAAAAGTCGTGGCGGAAGCGTGTCAAACAATGCAGTTTCGACCCAACCAACGAGACACCTTCAAGCAATAGGGAATTACCATGGGCGAAACAATCGAAAAGCGGCTAAGCGATCTCGGGATCAGCTTGCCGGTGCCCGCAGTGCCGGTCGCCAATTACGTCCCGTTCGCCCGCAGCGGCAATCTCCTTCTGACCTCCGGCCAACTGCCATTGAAGGATGGCAAGCTTACCGCAACTGGCCTGCTGGGTCGCGATGTTGACGTCGCTGCCGGCCAGGAAGCCGCGAAATACTGTGCGGTCAACATCCTGGCGCAAGCCAAGGCAGCGCTCGGCGACCTCGAGAAGATCCGTCGCGTCGTCAAGATCACCGTATTCGTCGCCTCGACCCCCGACTTTGTCGAGCAGCACCTTGTCGCCAACGGCGCCTCCGATCTGCTGGCGACCGTGCTCGGCGAAAAAGGCAAGCATGCCCGCTCGGCTGTCGGCAGTGCGTCGTTGCCGCTCAACGCACCTGTTGAAATCGAAGCGATCCTGGAAGTCGAATAGGCAAGTCGATCATGACCGATATCTCCTGGTTGACCGCCCGGCCGATCGCGCATCGCGGCTTTCACGACCTCAATGACAAGCGTTGGGAAAATACGCTTTCCGCCTTCTCTGCCGCGATCGAGCGCGGCTATGCCATCGAATGCGACGTGCATCTTTCCGCCGACGGAGTGCCTATTGTCATCCATGACGACGACCTGCGCCGCTTGACGGGTACCGAGGGCTTCGTCTGGCAGCGGACAGCGGCCGAGATGGCGCAGTTGCGTGTCGGCGGTACCGATGACCACCCGCCGACATTGCGCGAGTTGCTTGACCTCGTCGACGGACGAGTGCCGCTCGTCGTCGAGATCAAAGGTACGCCCGGACACGACGCCGGGTTGGTCAAGGCGGTAGGACGTCTGCTCAAGCGCTACGAAGGCCAGGTCGCCATCATGTCCTTCGATCATTGGCTGATCCGGGAATTCGAGACGGAAGTACCGGGCATCCCCGGTGGCCTGACCGCCTATGGCACCGCCAACCACGAGACCGAAGCGCATTTTTCCATGCTGGCGCATGGCATCGCCTTCACATCCTACGCAGCCGGCGACCTGCCCAATCGCTTTGTTTCCTTCGTAAGGGAAAAGCTGGGCATGCCGGTCATCACCTGGACAATCCGCGACCAACCCGCGATCGACCTCACCTTCAGATATGCCGACCAGATGACATTCGAAGGATTCGAGCCCGATCACGTGCGGGTTGCGTGACCCATCTTGCACGCGCTGCGACGGACCATAGATAACACGCCATGGACCAGAGCGACGACGTGAAGGAACCCGATGAGGCAGGCTATGCCGTGCGCATAGCCGCTGGCATCAATGCTTTCACGCGTGAAGAGTGGGATGGCTTCGTCGGCACGACAAGAACATCGCCAAACGGCTACAATCCATTCATTTCATTTGATTTTCTAAACTCTCTCGAGGAGTCCGGCTGCGCCGTTTCACGCTCGGGCTGGCAGGGCCATCATCTCAGGCTGGAAGCTGCCGACGGCAGGCTGCTGGGTGCTGTTCCCTGCTATGTGAAGTCACACAGCCAAGGTGAATACGTGTTCGACCATGGCTGGGCCGACGCCTTCGAACGCGCAGGCGGCAGCTACTATCCCAAGCTGCAATGTTCGGTGCCGTTCACGCCGGCCACCGGCCCTCGCCTGCTCGTCTCGCACCGTGAAGACGCCGATACCGTCCGAGCCGGCCTTGCCGCTGGACTGAAACTCGTCACGGAAAGGCTTGGCGTGTCGTCGTCGCACGTTACCTTTGCGCAGGAAGGCGACATAGCCACGCTCGAGGCTGCCGGCTTCCTGCATCGGACAGACCAGCAGTTCCATTTCTTCAACGAGGCCTATGGCTGCTATGATGATTTCCTGGCTACGCTGGCATCGCGCAAACGCAAGGCACTGAAGAAGGAACGTCGCGAAGCACTTGGCGCCGGCATCACGATCGAGCGGCTGACAGGCAAGGATATCTCGGAGCAAGCCTGGGACGATTTCTTCGCCTTCTACATGGATACCGGCGGACGCAAATGGGGTCGCCCTTACCTCAATCGCCGTTTCTTCTCGCTGATCGGCGAACGCATGGCCGATGATATCCTGCTTGTCATGGCCAGGCGCAACGGCCGCTACATCGCCGGAGCCATCAATTTCATCGGCTCCGATACTCTCTACGGCCGAAATTGGGGCTGCATCGAGGATCATCCGTTCCTGCATTTCGAGGTCTGCTATCATCAGGCCATTGATTTTGCGATTGAAAATGGGCTGAAGGTGGTCGAAGCAGGTGCGCAGGGCGAACACAAGCTGGCGCGCGGTTACCGGCCGGTGACGGTGCATTCGGCACACTACATCGCCCACCCAGGTCTCAGGCGGGCGGTTGCCGATTATCTCGTGCGAGAACGTCGTGAAGTCGCGGCAATGAGCGACTATCTCGATGAGCATACTCCGTTCCGCAAAGGCGAGCCGGTCATCGATTGATATGCACCGAGCCAGGATGCCCGAAGACGCTTTGAACTTTTGTATTGCGCGTCTTGCTAGTGCACGACTGTCTTGGAAAACACGTTGATCACCACTACGCCCGCCACGATCAGCCCCATGCCGATCAATGCCGGAGTATCGAGCGCCTGACGGAACCAGATCCAGCCGATAGCCGTGATCAAGGCAATGCCTGCCGCACACCAGAGCGCGTAGACGATTCCGACCGGCATGGTGCGCAGCGGCAGTGACAGAAAGTAGAATGCAAGTGCATAGCCGGCCACGGAAACCAGCGACGGCGCGAGCCTCGTGAATCCGTGCGTTTCCTTCAACGCCGTCGTGGCCACCACCTCGAACAGGATCGCGACGACGAGATAGATATAGTTTTGCAACATGCTTTTCCGCCGCCTGATTTCGTGCAACCTGCGCGATGAGTACCCCAGTCCACCAGACAGCACGAGAGGCACATCATGAGCTATGACGATACCAACATCTTCGCCAGGCTGCTGCGCGGTGAAATTCCTTCGCACCGCGTCTACGAAGATGATGCCGTGATCGCCTTCATGGATGTCATGCCGCAAGGCACGGGTCACACCCTGGTCGTTCCGCGTGCGCCGTCAAGTAATCTGCTCGACGCCGACCCCGCGACGCTGGTTCCCCTCTTTGCCGTCACCCAGAAAATGGCGCAGGCCGTGAAGAAAGCCTTCGCAGCCGACGGGGTCACCATCATGCAGTTCAATGAGGCAGCTTCCGGCCAGACGGTCTACCATCTGCACGTGCACGTCATCCCACGCTTCGAAGGCGTGCCGCTCCAGCGGCACAGTGGCGAGATGGAGAAGCCCGAGGTGCTTGCTGCGAATGCCGAAAAGATCAAGGCGGCTCTGGCCGGTTGATCGCCCCGGGGCTCAGAAGTCCAGATAGAGCCCCGCCAGCAGCAGAAGTTCGGCCACGATGATGCCGACGACCATGCGCTTTCCCGACAACAAGTAGGCAATGAAGCCCAGGCCCGCCGCGGCGATACGGAGGATAAGTAACGTGTGCGCGAGCGCACCGCCGGGAAAGACGATCAGGTTGCCGATGACGGCCGCGACAAGCGCCGTCGCCATCGTGCGGACCAGCACCAGCAGGTCGGAATCCTCGGAAAGCTTGCCGCCGAAATAGACGCCAAGGAAGCGCCAGATATCGGTGGCGGCGAAGCCGGCAGCGAGAATGAACAGATATGGCCACCACCAGGCGGTGCTGGAAAAATAACTCATACCGCGCCTGCCTTGCGCCGCCAAAGATGCCAGCCATAGGCAGCCGCGCCCCCAACCACTCCAGCGGCCAAAAGATCGAATTGCGGTAACAGCACGTGGAAGAACGGTCCGAGAACAAGGCCCAGAACCATCGCCACGTGCCCCACTCGCTCACGTGCAGAACCCCACAACGATGTCAGGAAATACATCGGCGTCAGCATCAGCAGCGCCGCCGAAATGGTGGAAGGCAGTGCGTCCGCCACCGCATAGACGGCGGTAACGACAATGATGTTCGACGCTACCAGCGTGCCACCGAGCCCAGCATAGAAGGTCGTACGCATGTCGCGCGGAATGTGCTTGAAGCGCTCCATAGCCAGGACCCACGAAGTCACCGCCACGAAATGCGCGAGCAGGTAGAGCACCCATTGCCGGGTCTTCTCGGCCCGCATCTCGGGCACGAGCGCCATCACCATCGGCATCAGGCGTATGGCCGACAACGTCACCGCAAACAATGCAGCCGGCAGCGCGACACCCGACACGATCGCGCCCACCAGAACAACCATGGAAGGCAATGCCCAGACGGTCCCGGTCATGAAGGCGGCTTGCACCATCGTGACCCCGGCATCTTTCGCCAGTGCAGCAAACCCGACGAAGGAACTCACAAGGATCAGGCCGGGAAGAGAAAAAGCGGCACGAACGCCGCGCAAAAACCATATCGAACGGGACATTGGCGTGTCGGAGACCAAAGGCGACATGTCCCGGCCATAGCACGGGCCATCGTGTGGCGCGACCACACCAAAAGGTGCATGCCATCTTTCCATTGATCCAGGAAAGATGGCATGCAGGCTACCCTATCCGGAGATACCACGATGGATGAGTTGCAAGTCGGCCAATACTGGGAAGCCAATGCCGAGACATGGACCCGGCACGTCCGCGCCGGTTACGACGTCTATCGCGACGCGCTGAATACACCCGCATTTCTGGCATTCCTGCCGCCTGTCCAGGGACTGTCAGGCTTGGATATTGGTTGCGGTGAAGGCGAGAACACGCGCCAGCTCGCGCGACTGGGCGCCCGCATGCAGGCGATCGACATCGCGCCTACCTTCATTCGCCATGCCAGCGCCTCCGAAACCGCCGCGCCACTCGGCATTACTTACCGGCATGCCAGCGCAACGGCACTGCCCTTCCCCGATGCGACGTTCGACTTCGCAACGGCCTTCATGTCGATGATGGACATAGCCGGACCGGAAGTTGCACTTGTCCAGGCGTATCGCGTGCTGAAACCAGGTGGTTTCTTCCAGTTCTCGATCCTGCATCCCTGTTTCGTACCGCCCTATCGCCGCAACATCCGCGACGACAGCGGCGAGGTGCTCGCCGTCGAGGTCGGTCGCTATTTCCAGGCAACGGACGGCGCGATCGAAAGCTGGCACTTTTCTGCCGCGCCAGCAGCGGAACGAGCCAAGGTCGAACCTTTCCAAGTACCTCGCTTCCACCGCACACTCAGCCAGTGGGTAGCCATGATCGTGCAGGCCGGTTTCACCATCGAGGCGTTGGGCGAACCCATGGCAAGCGAAGAGACTGCCCTGGCGGAACCTGTCGTAGCTGATACCCGGGTCGCGCCCATCTTCCTGCATTTTCGGCTGCGCAAGCCGGCGAAGGCATAGCCAGCCAGTCGATTGCCGGGACGGCCACCACGCAGCTGTCTTTAAGACGCGCACCCCCGCACGCATTCCGTGATGAAATAAAAAAGCCCCGTCACCGGGGCTTTTTCTGCAGTTGCGCTCGGCGGATCAGCCTTTGCGCGGCAGTTGCGGCACCAGGCTGCGCTTGCCGTTGTCCTTGCCCTTGGGTTCCGTCTTGGAAGCGACCGCCTTCTTGGCAACAGCCTTCCTGGCGGTCGCCTTGCGTGGCTTCGGTGCGTCCTCTTCCGGTTCCTTCTTCGGCTTCACGGGCGTCTCGTCAGCCAGCGTTTCGAGCTTGAGCCCGGCTTCGCCGGTCTCCTTCTTCTCGACGCTGACACGCACCGTACCGCCATGCTTCAGCTTGCCGAACAGCACCTCGTCGGCCAGCGGCTTCTTGATGTGCTCCTGGATGACGCGGCCCAACGGACGGGCACCCATGCGCTCGTCGTAACCCTTGTCAGCGAGCCAGGCGATCGCCTCCGGCGACAGGTCGAAGGTGACGCCACGCTCTGAAAGCTGCGCTTCCAGTTGCATGACGAACTTCTGCACGACCTGGTGCACGACTGGCACCGGCAGCGAACCGAATGGGATGATGGCATCGAGACGGTTCCGGAATTCCGGCGTGAACAGCCGGTTGATCGCCTCGACATCGTCGCCTTCGCGCTTGGTCGAGCCAAAACCGATCGCCGCACGCTGTGCATCCGCCGCACCCGCATTCGTGGTCATGATGAGGATCACGTTGCGGAAGTCGATCTGCTTGCCGTTGTGGTCGGTCAGCTTGCCGTGATCCATCACCTGCAACAGGATATTGAACAGGTCCGGATGTGCCTTTTCCACCTCATCGAGCAGAAGTACGCAATGCGGATGCTGGTCGACACCATCGGTCAGCAGACCACCCTGATCAAACCCGACATAGCCGGGAGGCGCACCGATCAGCCGCGAGACCGTGTGGCGTTCCATGTATTCCGACATGTCGAAGCGCAGCAGCTCGACACCGAGGGAAGCTGCGAGTTGCTTCGCGACCTCGGTCTTGCCGACGCCGGTCGGGCCTGAGAACAGGTAGGAGCCTATCGGCTTCTCCGGTTCGCGCAGGCCGGCACGCGCCAGCTTGATCGCCGAAGTGAGCGCGGAGATTGCCGTATCCTGGCCATAAACGACACGCTTCAGCTCGACATCGAGACCGGCGAGGACCTTCTCGTCATCGGCGGAAACCGTCTTCGGCGGAATGCGCGCCATGGTGGCGATCGTCGCTTCGATCTCCTTGATGCCGATTGTCTTCTTGCGCTTGCCTTCGGGCAACAGCATCTGCGAGGCACCGGTCTCGTCGATCACGTCGATCGCCTTGTCCGGCAGCTTGCGGTCGTTGATGTAGCGGGCCGAAAGCTCGACCGAAGCCTTGATCGCCTCGCTCGTATATTTGACCTTGTGGAACTCCTCGAAATAAGGCTTCAGGCCCTTCATGATCTCGATGGCGTCCTCGACGGTCGGCTCATTGACATCGATCTTCTGGAACCGGCGAACAAGCGCACGGTCTTTTTCGAAGAACTGACGAAACTCCTTGTAAGTCGTTGAGCCAATGCAACGAATCGCGCCAGACGACAGGGCCGGCTTGAGCAGGTTCGATGCATCCATGGCACCGCCCGACGTCGCACCAGCTCCGATGACGGTGTGGATCTCGTCGATGAACAGGATGGCGCCGGGATAATCCTCCAACTCCTTCACGACCTGCTTCAGACGCTCCTCGAAGTCGCCGCGATAGCGCGTTCCGGCCAGCAGCGTGCCCATGTCGAGCGCGAAGATGGTGGCATCGGACAACACTTCCGGCACATCACCTTCGACGATACGCTTCGCCAGACCTTCGGCGATCGCGGTTTTACCGACGCCGGGATCACCAACGTAAAGCGGGTTGTTCTTGGAGCGGCGGCACAACACCTGGATCGTGCGGTTGATTTCGGAGGCACGACCGATCAGCGGGTCGATGCGGCCCGCCTTTGCCTTGTTGTTGAGATTGACGCAGTAGGCTGTCAACGCGTCCTGCTGCTTCTTCTTGCTACCCTCTTCCTGCTGCTCGGGACCATTGGTCCCGCTCTGCTCTTCCTCGGCGCCGCGCGGCGACCGGCTCTCGGACGAACCGGGACGTTTGGCTATTCCGTGCGAGATGTAGTTGACCGCGTCATAACGGGTCATCTGCTGCTCCTGCAGGAAATAGGCAGCATGGCTCTCGCGCTCCGCGAAGATGGCAACGAGCACGTTAGCGCCCGAGACTTCCTCGCGGCCGGACGACTGCACATGGATAACGGCGCGCTGGATAACGCGCTGGAAACCCGCTGTCGGCTTGGAATCTTCGTCATAACCGGTGACGAGATTGTCGAGTTCGGTGTCGATATAAGTCAGGACGGTCTGCTTCAACTCGTCCAGATCGACATTGCAGGCGCGCATCACCGCAGCTGCCTCATTGTCGTCGATCAGGGCCAGCAGGAGATGTTCGAGCGTCGCATATTCATGATGACGTTCATTGGCGAAGGTCAGCGCCTGATGAAGCGCCTTTTCCAGGCCCTGGGAGAAAGCCGGCATGTTACCTCACTTCTTCTCCATCACGCATTGCAGCGGATGTTGGTTCTGTCGGGCGAAATCCATAACCTGAGACACTTTGGTCTCGGCCACTTCGTAGGTGTAGACCCCGCACTCGCCCACGCCATGATTGTGGACATGCAACATGATGCGCGTGGCGGCCTCGCGGTCCTTCTGGAAAAAACGCTCCAGCACGTGAACCACGAATTCCATCGGGGTGTAGTCGTCGTTGAGGATCAGAACCCGGTACAGGCTGGGTTTCTTGGTCTTGGTTTTTGTGCGCGTGATGACGGCCGTTCCGCGACCGGTACCATTACCGTCGCTGCCGTTCTGCATTCGCGCCACGCTCGTGGCAGTCTTACCGGTGGTCACGTATTCCTGCCTTCTGGATCGAATCCCCATCAGAACCCGACATGTAGGGTATCGATGCAGGATTTTAAGCCCTTCTGGTTAGCTGACAATATGGCTAGGTCCTCATTCAGTACCGTTTTTAGCAAACGTGAAGACGTCCCGCCGGCAGATACGAAAAAACCCGGCTGCGCAGGCGCAACCGGGCTCGTTGAGCGGGCCAGAAACCCGCAAACTGGCGTAAAAATGAGGCTTACTTCGCCTTGGCGGTCAGCGATTCGAACGGCTTGTAGGCGTCCTTGGCGAGATCGGCATACAGTTCGCTGATCTTGGTCGCCTCGGCCACGAAGGCCTCATAGGCCTGCTTGGCATAATCGGTCTGGAGTTCGACAGCACTTTCGATCGACTTTGCCGAGAGAAGCTTTTCGACGTGCGCAGCGCCGTTCTCGAAGCTCTTCTTGGTGTATTCAGTCGCCTCGGTGGCGATCGCCTGCACGCCCTTGGAGAGCGAAGCAAAGCTCTTCAGGCCGGTGTCAGCGAATTCCTTGCCGTATTTGCTGAAATCCTCGTAGGTCTGGCTCATCTGGCATTCCTTTCCTGCGGATCGGCTAATTTGTGCGATGCATAAGATGTATGCTGCGATGCACAAAAAGTCAATTCCCGCGCGGATGCGCTCCCAGCCCCTAAGATTCGAATAAAGCTCGCCTCAAACGCCGCCGAAATGGTGAACGAGGCGGTTACCATAAACGGATTGGTAACGAGCGTTAAAGTAGGTTGGACAAATGCGGGGCCGGACCTTTGCCGACTCCCCGGGGTGCAAGCAAAATTCAAAGGAAGCAGCAGTGCGTCAGGCGTTAACAGGCATCGTGTCCAAGTCCGTATCCTCCCTTCTCAAAACCTCCATGGTCGCATCGCTCGCGCTGACATTCGCGGTGACGGATGTCGCGTCGGCATTTGCCGCGCCTTCCTCCGCGATCGTTGTCGACGCCAAGACCGGCAAGACGCTCTACTCCAAGGACGCCAACGCGCGTCGCTATCCCGCGTCGCTGACCAAGATGATGACGCTCTACCTGACCTTCGAGGCGCTTGCAGCCGGACGGATCAGCAAGAACACCCCCGTGGTGTTCTCGGCCAAGGCCGCCGCCGAACCGCCCACGAAGCTCGGTGTGCGCAAGGGCGGTGCCGTTACGGTCGAGACAGCGATCCTGTCGATGGTGACCAAGTCCGCCAACGATTCCTCGACCGCGCTTGCAGAAATGATCGGCGGCTCCGAGACGAATTTTGCACGCATGATGACCTCCAAGGCACGCGCACTGGGCATGAAGGGCACAGTGTTCCGCAATGCCAACGGCTTGCCGGATCCAGGCCAGTTCACGACCGCGCACGACATGGCCGTCCTCGGCATGGCGCTGCGTGAACACTACCCGCAATATTACGGTTATTTCTCCACGCGTTCGTTTGCTTATGGCAAGCGCCAGATCAACGGTCACAATCGCCTGCTCGGCCGCATCAAGGGTGTCGATGGCATCAAGACCGGTTACACCCGAGCTTCGGGATTCAACCTGGTTTCATCGGTCGCCGACGGCAACCGCAAGCTGGTCGCCGTGGTCATGGGCGGCTCCTCCGGTGGCTCCCGCGACAAGCAGATGGCTTCGCTGATCCAGACCTACATGCCGCAGACTTCGACCCGCGGCTCCGGTCCGCTCGTGGCGCGCGCTTCCGGTGATACGGCAGTGGCGGCGATCGCCAATGTCTTCCTGCCCAAGAAAAACGCCCCCACTCCGGACGAGAAGCCGGAGACCGTCGTTGCTTCGGCCGACGAGGCCGTTGCAGACCAGATCACGGCAGAAGACGCAGTGGTCGAGCCAGCACCCGAGAAGCCCTCCCGCAAGAACAAGAAGGTGATTGCGGCTGCGGCCCCGGTTGTGACGGCTTCAGCCGCCGAAATGGCCATCCCCGCGCAGCTGCCGGTCGTGCAAGCCTATGCCCCTGTCGAAGAAACTCCGATCGATCGCCTGATGACGGCTTCGACCAATGCCAGCTCCACAGCTTCGGGCAACTGGGCCGTGCAGATTGCCTCGGCTCCGCGTGAGGCTGATGCCAAGGCGCAGCTCGACAAGGTCGCCAAGCAGGCTGGCCGCGTGCTGGCGAAGGCATCTGGCTACACTGTCGCCTTCGACAAGGACGGCACCACCTACTATCGCGCCCGTTTCGGTTTCGAAACCAAGGAAGCGGCGTGGAGGGCCTGCAATGCGCTGAAGCGGAAGAGCATCTCCTGCTTCGCCGTGCAGCAGTAAGCGGATTTCTCCCGGAAACGTACTTATCGAAGGAGATCAGTGGTGATTGGAGAGCAGGACGTCCTTGGCTTCGTTGATCCGCGCCGCCAGGAACGACGCGTTTCCGACATCGGGGTGCAGGCGCTGCATCAGGCGGCGGTGCGCCTTGCGGACATCCGTCGCGGCGGCGCCCGTTTCAAGACCAAGGATCTTGTAGGCCTCCTCCTTAGTCATGGCGCCCGCACCTGGCGCAACACCCAGCCTCTCGCCACGATACGTCTGCGTGTCGAGGCGCCAGGTGGGAAAACGGCGGTCAAGATACGTCTCTAACAGCTGCCGGCTGTCAGGATCGACCGCCAATTCCTGATAGAGCTGGCCGAGATCCGTCAGGCTCATGGCACCGAGCATCTTACCCTCGCTGCGGCCTGCCAGCACCAGCCCTTCCAGTCGACCGGTATCGTGGTCGAGCTCCATTTCCAAAGCTGCGGTGCGAACCAGGGAATGGCGCGTGACCAGTGTGCCAACCGGACGTTCCCTGCGAAACATCATGTAGAGTGAGCCGGCAACAGCCAGCACCAGCAGGCCGAAACCGGTGCGTCCGGCGGCCAGGATCGCAATTCCCGCAGCTCCGAAACCGACAGGAAATGCGATGCGTACTGTAGCGGCGACGGCCCTGGGATCAGCCCGCAGGAAAACAGCTGCCGCTCCAGCAAGAGCCAGCACGATTGCAGCGACGGCGATCACAATACCCATGGCCGACCATCCCGGTTCGACAAAGTCTACCGCGATCCTCCCTGGACACCAACAGGCATTGGCGAGCGGCTCTCTGCAACAGGGTCAGAGCAGGCCGAGTTCAGCCAATTCCTGCCTCAGCTTGGGTGGCATCTCAGCCCAGCCGGTCCTGCCCTTGCCGAGATCAGCCGGTGCATCGGAAAGCTTCAGGTAGCGCCACCCCTGGAAAGCGCGTCGAGGCTGCCATTCAGTGCGCACCACGGCAGGGTCAAGCACCAGATGACAGCGTCCGATGCCTTCCTTGTCGGTGAACGGCCTGATCTCGGTGATCAGCTGCCGGCATTGCACGCTGCCCTTGATCACCCAGTAAAGCGAACCGCCTTCAACGATTTCGGCGACCCGCGTCGGCACCATGCGCGTGGTGTGGTACTGCTCCACCGGCTCTCCGGCTCGGCGCTTGTCGTCGAGCCGGTCGGCGATCCATTCCTCAAGGTCCTCGACGCTGTCGCAGCCGACGCACAGTTTGATGAGATTAAGAGCCATGGCTGGAAGGTAGTCCTCCGGCAGCCCGGGTCAACGGCCTCGCCGACTTCTCCACAATGCCAGAAGCAACCGGTTCAGCATTCCACCACGTTCACGGCAAGACCACCGAGGCTGGTCTCCTTGTATTTCTCGCTCATATCGAGCCCGGTCTGGCGCATCGTCTCGATAGCCGCATCCAGTGGCACGAAATGCTTGCCGTCGCCCTTGATGGCGAGCGAAGCCGCGGTCACCGCCTTCACGGCCCCCAGTGCGTTGCGCTCGATGCAGGGCACCTGGACAAGTCCTGCGATGGGATCGCACGTCATGCCGAGATGATGCTCCAGCGCAATCTCGGCAGCATTTTCCACCTGCTCCGGTGTTCCTCCCATGACAGCGCAAAGTCCCGCGGCCGCCATGGCGGAAGCCGAGCCCACCTCGCCCTGGCAACCCACTTCGGCGCCGGAAATCGACGCATTCGACTTTATGATGCCGCCGATCGCGGCAGCTGTAAGCAGGAAATCCCGGATCGACGGCTGGTCGGCCTCTGGATGAAAGTGCAGCCAGTAGCGCAACACCGCAGGAAGTGTGCCTGCGGCGCCGTTTGTCGGCGCGGTGACGACCCTGCCTCCTGCAGCATTCTCCTCGTTCACCGCCATGGCGTAGATCGACAGCCAGTCATTGGCGAGGAGTGGATTCGGCCGGTTCTGTTGCCACTGTTCCTGAAGCTTGTCGTGCAACTGGCGGGCACGCCGACGTACTTTCAGCCCGCCCGGCATGATGCCTTCCTGGGTCAGACCACGCTCGATGCAACCGAGCATGGCGTTCCACACCGCATCGAGCCCGGTATCGAGCTCCTCGCGGGACATGTGCGTTTCCTCGTTGACCCGCTTCATCTCGGCGATCGAAAGACCGCTTTTCGCGGCCATGTTCAGCATCTCGACGGCATTCTTGAACGGATATGGCACCTTCTTGCCTTCCGTCGTGACCGTGCCCTTCGCCTTCATGCGCTGCAATTCTTCATCCGAGACGACGAAGCCGCCACCGATCGAATAGTAGATGCGTTTCAGGAGCAGGCGATCAGCCCCGTCATAGGCGTAGAATGCCATGCCGTTCGCATGGCCGGTCAGCGGGGTCTTCTTGTCGAGCACCAGATCCTTGGCCGGATCGAAGCGATAGGACGAGCGTCCCGGCGGTGAAATACGTTTTTCCGCTGTCACCGCCGCGACGATGGCTTCCGCATTGTCCGGATCGACAGTCTGCGGGACCTGGCCAGCCAGCCCCAGGATCACGGCTCGGTCCGTGCCATGTCCGATGCCGGTATAAGCAAGCGACCCATGCAGGCTGGCCCCGACCCGCTCCACCTTGACGCCGGCGGGGCGTGGCCAGTCATTGCCTTCGAGTTCCTCGAGGAAACGCGCCGCCGCCGTCATCGGCCCCATCGTGTGCGAACTCGACGGCCCGATACCGATCTTGAACAGGTCGAAAACCGAAAGAAACACGCTTTCAAGCTCCTCAGGCGCTCCGGACGGATGCGCAATCCAGTTGATCATTCCGCCATTCGTCATCCATGCGCTAGACGCCACCCCGACGTCCGTTTCGCTGCAAGCGACATCAGCCTGCAACCATCGCTGGATAAGGCATTCCGTAGAGTTCTATGTATTAGATAGTGTCCATGAGCGATTCTTTTCTATTTTCGCTGAACGACTTTCTGGCGCTGGCTCTTTTCCTCGGCGTCTGGGTGTTCTTCGCGCTCGCTGCCGACGGCAAGGTCTTTCGCCGCATTTCGCTGACCACAGCCATGAATGTGCAGCGTGAGGCCTGGATGCGCACCATGGCCAAGCGGGAACTGCGCATGATCGACACCTCGATCATGATTGGACTGCAGCAGGGCACGGCGTTTTTCGCATCCAGCTCGATCTTCGCCATTGGCGGCTGCTTCGCATTGCTCGGTGCCTCCAACCATGTGCTGGCAGTGGTCTCGACGCTTCCTTATGTGGGTACGCCACCGCAGGGCGTGTTCGAAGCCAAGGTCGTCGGCCTGATTGCGTTGCTCGCCTATGCGTTTTTCAAGTTCGGCTGGTCGTACAGGCTGTTCAACTACTGTTCGATCCTCATCGGGGCGGTACCGACAGTCCAGGAGGGGGTCGTCGCCCCGCATGAGACCGAGGCCGCGGTGATGCGTGCAGCCAGGATGAACATCCTTGCTGGCAAGCACTTCAACGCCGGCCTGCGCGGCATCTTCTTCTCCCTTGCCTATCTCGGATGGTTTGCCAATGCTGGCATGTTCGCCACCACCACGCTCATCCTTCTGGCCGTTCTGGTGCGACGCCAGTTCTTCTCGAACGCCCGTGCCGCGGTTCTTGGCGCCACAGAACCGCTCTAGGCCGGGCCGGGATACAACCTGTCGATCTTGCCTGTTGCCCAATAAACGAAGAGGCCGATCCATTCCTTGATCGCCATGGTCGTCGTCTGCAGCGAATCGACCGGGTTGTCCGTGAAAAGGCCAACGCCTTCGCGTCCGGACGTGCGATAATCGACAGGCCAAGGCGTGGTTTCAAAACCAACTTTGTCGAACAGTGCCTTGGAGCGCGGCATATGGAAAGCTGAAGTCACCAGAAGCCAGGTCTCGCCCGGTTTCGGCATCACCAGCCTGCGCGTGAAGACGGCGTTTTCGTAGGTGTTGCGGGATTCGCTCTCCAGCACCAGCCGCTCCGGCGCAACGCCAAGCGCCGTCAGCAATCGTTGCGCCGTGACAGCATCGCCCTCGCCCTCGAGAATCAGTTCACCTGCTCCGCCAGAGACCACCACCTTGGCGTCGGGATAGCGTCTGGCCAAAATCGCAGTCTCGACAAAACGGTCACCCGCCGTGCTCAGCTCGTACCCGCCACGGGCAAGATTGATTGCGCCCTCCATGCCGCCGCCGAGCACAACAATGCCGTCGACACGCTGAGGCGCGGCCGGTCGCTGATAGCGCTCCTCCAGCGGCGTCATGATCATCGCACCGAACGAAGTCCACACCGACAGAACCATGATGAACGCCGCCAGGAAAGCACCGGTCCTGAGCAGCCTGCGGCTACCGAAGAAGCCAGCCACAAGGCCGGCGAGCAGCAGAATGATCGCCAGATTGAGCGGTTGAACGAAAAACCAGAAGACTTTGGAAAGAAAGAAGAACATCAGCTGGCCCCAGTCGCATCCGAAGGCCGAACCCCAGTCCTCCCCCGATAGCTGGGGATTCGTCCCCAGCCTATGACAGTGGTCAACCGGGATTCAGGCAAAACTGCGGAACGCGACCTGCCGCCATCTCGGAATCAAGACGTGGAGATGGAGGATCGCCCCACTACCACCACTGGCTGGCTTCGAAGCGGCCCGCGGCCTTCTCGATGACATGCGCCGTCTGGAACAGCGTCTCTTCATCGAACGGGCGGCCGATGAGTTGCAGTCCAAGCGGCAATCCGTGAGAATCGAGCCCGGCAGGCACCGAGATCCCAGGCAGGCCTGCCATGTTCACCGTGACCGTAAAGACATCGTTGAGATACATCTTGACCGGATCGGCAGCCATGTCCTGATCGGCAACGCCAAAGGCGGCTGACGGTGTCGCCGGCGTCAGGATGACATCCACGCCCGCGGCGAACACGTCCTCGAAATCCTTCTTGATGAGCGTCCGCACCTTCTGTGCCTGCAGATAGTACGCATCGTAATAACCTGCCGAGAGCACATAGGTACCGATCATGATACGACGCTTGACCTCACGACCGAAACCGGCCGCTCGGGTCTTCTCATACATGCCGACGATATCCTTGCCCGGCACGCGCAGGCCGTAGCGCACGCCATCATAGCGAGCGAGGTTCGACGAGGCTTCCGCTGGCGCCACGATGTAGTAGGCCGGCAACGCATATTTGGTGTGCGGCAGCGAGATGTCGACGATCTCGGCACCGGCGTCCTTCAGCCAGGCGATACCCTGCTGCCAGAGTGCTTCGATCTCTTCCGGCATGCCGTCGACGCGGTACTCCCTCGGAATACCGACCTTCATGCCCTTGATCGGACGGCCGAGCACGGCCTCATAGTCCGGCACCGGGCGATCGACGGAGGTCGTGTCCTTGGCGTCAACGGAGGCCATGGATTTCAACAGGATGGCAGCATCGCGCACATCGCGGGCGATGGGGCCGGCCTGATCGAGCGACGACGCAAAGGCAACGACGCCCCAGCGCGACACGCGGCCATAGGTCGGCTTGATGCCGACCGTACCGGTAAAGGCCGCAGGCTGGCGAATTGAACCGCCCGTGTCCGTGGCGGTCGCACCGGCACACAGGAACGCGGAAACAGCAGCGGCCGAGCCGCCGGAAGAGCCGCCTGGAACCAGCTGCATGTTGTCGTAGGTGCGGTTTTCTTCGACACCGCCCGGTTTGACAAAGCCCGCGCTGCCATCATGGAAAGTTGGCTTGACGGTGGTCTGCACACGCGAGCGGCGCCATGGATTGATCACTGGACCGTAGTAGGAAGTCTCATTGGAAGAACCCATGGCAAACTCATCCATGTTGAGCTTGCCGAGCATGACGGCGCCATCGTTCCACAGGTTGCTGGTCACTGTGGATTCATAGCGCGGCTTGAAGCCGTCCAGCACGTGACTGCAGGCTTGTGTGTGCACGCCTTCCGTGGCGAACAGATCCTTGATGCCAAGCGGAATACCTTCCAGCGCCTTGCCCTCGCCCCTGCCGAGCCTGGCATCGGACGCTTTCGCCATGTCGCGTGCCTTGTCGTGCGTGACCGTCACATAGGCATTGAGCAGTGGATTGGCCTGATCGATCGCCGCGAGATAGGCATTGGTGATCTCCGTTGCGGAAATCTCCCTGGCCTGCAGCTTCGCGCGTGCTTCGGCAATGGTCAGTCTGGTCAGGTCGCTCATCAGGCAAGCTTCTTTTCGTAAAATCGCGGACAGCCGGAAGCGGGATCTTTGATCGTTGCCGCAAAGGCCAGGGCTTTATTCCACCACCTTCGGCACCAGGAAGAAGTTCTCCTCGGTTGCCGGCGCATTGGCGACAATGTCGGCGGCCTTGTTGCCGTCCGTCACGACATCGGCGCGCTTCCGCATCGCCATCGGCGTCACCGATGTCATCGGCTCGACGCCAGAGACATCGACTTCATTCAATTGCTCGACAAAGCCGAGAATGGTGTTGAGTTCGCCCGTCATGCGCGCGGCGTCCTCCTCGCTCACGGCGATGCGGGCAAGGCGCGCGACGCGCTTTACGGTCTGGATGTCGACGGACATGGGTGCCTCGGCGATCGTGTCGGAAAGGTTCAGGCGGCTATAGCCGCGCGCCGCGCCGTACGCAACCTTGAACGGCGCGGAACCACGCTCATCTCACCTAGAGTGAAATCGCGTCGCCAACCCTGGGCAGCGCCACCTTGGTGCCGGAGCCTTCCATACCGGCAACAAACTTGTCGGCCGACTGGTCAATCACCGGGAAGCTCCCGAAATGGCAAGGCACCACGGTATCGAATTGGAAGAAACGGCGGCAGGCAAGGGCTGCAACCGCGCCGCCCATGGTGAAACGGTCGCCGATCGGCACAAGTCCGATCTTCGGTTCGTGCAATTCGTTGATCAGCGCCATATCGGAGAAAATATCGGTGTCGCCCATGTGGTAGAGCGTCCTGTCTTCCGGGAAATGCAGCACCAGCCCGCCAGGATTGCCAAGATAGGTGTTGGTGCCGCCTTCGCCCGAAAGGGAGGAGGAATGCAGCGCCTGCACGAAAGTCGTGGTGAAACCACCGCAATCGACCGTGCCGCCGATGTTGCCCGGATTGATCCTGTCGCCCGAGACGCCCTTGCCGACGAGATGCATGCAGATCTCGAAGTTGGCGACCAGCATGGCACCGCTCTTCTTCAGGATGTCGACGGAACTGCCGACATGATCGTCATGGCCGTGGGTCAGCAGCACGTGGGTGACGCCGTCAGCGACACCTTCCCAGCCTCCACCCCACGACGGATTGCCCACCAGGAAGGGATCGATCAAAATCGTTGCGCCGGCGGCCTCGACACGAAATGCCGCGTGCCCGTACCAGGTGAGTTTCATCAGGCTCTCCTCGATTTTATGAGAGCAGGAAGATAGAACGGCGACGGATCAAGTCAAAGGAAAGCACGTGCCAATCATCGCAATCGAGGACGTGTCCCAATTGCTGACCGCAGGCGGCACGCTCGCCGGCATCGATCTCGGCGACAAGACCATCGGCGTTGCAGTCTCCGACCGGGGCCTTTCCTTCGCACACCCCCGCCCCGTGATCATGCGCAAGAAGTTCTCGATCGACGCCGCTGCCTTGCTTGGTCTTCTCGCCAGGGACAATGTCGTCGCGATCGTTATCGGCCTGCCCGTCAACATGGACGGATCCGAAGGGCCGCGAGCGCAGAAGTCGCGCGCCTTCGTGCGCAACATGGCACCGCTCAGCCGCTGCCCTTCATTTTCTGGGATGAGCGGCTGTCGACCGTTGCGGCGGAGCGTGTGCTGCTCGAGATGGATGTCTCGCGCCGCAAACGCGAAACCCGCATCGATTCCGCCGCTGCCGCCTTTATTCTGCAGGGAGCCTTGGACCGTCTGAGGACACTCGCTCGATCCGGTTGAGTGGTGGCCGAACGGAGCGTTGCCGGTGCCACCAAGCAGAAATCTGGCGGCGGCGACGGAAAGCGACAATGCCCGCCACCAGGAAGGAATCAAAGACGCAGGCCTTGGCGATCATGCCCGGGATCAGTGCAGGATCGATGCCGAGCATCTCGCCATAAAGCTGGAAAATCAGGTCATGCAGTTGGCGGCTGAGCATGACGTAGCCGAAATTCATGTCGTTGAGCGACAGGAAGTACCAGCCCCAGAACAGAACAAGCGGTGCGATCCACAACAGCAGCAAGGCGCGCATCAGCCCGCCCTTCCTGCCACAAGGCCCCAGAAATCCGCGCATGCGCGAGCCACGACCGCCTGGCTGGCGGTTCTCCTAAGGCTTGCGAGCAGTTGCGGTGTATGGCGCATGGTCTTCCTGCAATCGAATAAAGACAGTGGGACTTGCCGCCCGCGATCGCAATGGAAACCATTTGTTAGGGTTAACAGCCGGAAGCTGGATGCCTTCCTGTGGATAACGGATTGCCCGTTCTGCATTAGGCGGACGCGAGGTCATGTGTTGCGCGGGTCGCCAGGCGGCAATTGCTCTAGCTGGTCACCGGATAAAGCGTGTCCAAGATCATGCGAGCATCGTGGCGTGAATCGAGCATGCCGTAGGTGTTGCGCCATTGCCCGGCCAGCCGCGTTTCTATGAAGGCATCGGCGATCCGCCCCGCCCCCAGTCGCTTCAATTCCGCCGCAGCAGCAGCCAGAGCCAGTTGCTCCGTCAGCAACCGGGCGGAGCCTTCATCCGTCGAAGCCACCTGCATGGCAGCCTTCAGAACACTGATCGTGCCATGTCCGTTGGCACCGAGATCACGGTCGATACCCGCCAGCACTTCCTCGAACAGGGCCGGCGCCCGTCCAAGCACGCGCAAAACGTCCAGCGCCATGACATTGCCGGAACCTTCCCAGATGGCGTTGACCGGCGCCTCCCGGTAATAGCGCGCCAGCGGTGCTTCCTCGACATATCCGTTGCCACCCAGGCACTCCATCGCCTCGTAAAGCAACGAGGGTGCAATCTTGCAGACCCAATATTTTACAACGGGCGTCATGGCTCTTGCGAAAGCCGCCTCACCCCGGTCCGCCGCCGCCTCGTCAAAGGATCGCGCCAGGCGAAACGACAGTGCAGTTGCCGCTGCGACGTCGAGCGCCATGTCAGCTAGAACGCGCTGCATCAGCGATTGATCGATCAGATTCGCGCCAAACACCTTGCGATGGCGTGCATGGTGAACGGCTTCTGCCAGCCCCGCACGCATGATCGCGGCGGAAGCGACCGCGCAGTCCAGGCGGGTCAGCGTGACCATGTCCATGATGGTCTTGATGCCTTGTCCCGGTTCGCCAACCATCTCGCCAATGGCATTCTCGAACTCGACCTCCGAGGAAGCGTTGGAGCGGTTGCCGAGTTTGTCCTTCAGGCGCTGGAAGCGGAAGCCATTGCCTGAACCATCGCCGAGAATACGCGGCACCAGGAAGCAGGACAGTCCTTCCGAAGCCTGTGCCAGCACCAGGAAGGCATCCGACATCGGCGCCGACATGAACCATTTGTGTCCGGACAGGCGGTAAAAGCCGCTGGAACCTGCGCGCTCTGCCTTGGTGACATTGGCGCGGACATCGGTGCCGCCCTGTTTTTCGGTCATGCCCATGCCGAGCGTCAGGCCGGTCTTCTCGACAGGCGGCTTCTGCGCCTGGTCGTACTTCCGCGTGGTGACCCGCGGTGCCCACTCCCGGAAGATCTTCGGATTGGCCATCAGGGCTGCAAGCGAAGCGTTGGTCATGGTGATCGGGCACAGGTGGCCGGTCTCAAGTTCCGCCGTCAGGTAGAACCGGGCTGCGCGCACCTGATGGCGACGACCGATCTCGGTTTCACCGTTTTCCCACACGGAAGAGTGCAGACCGTTGGCAACCGAACGGCGCATCAGTGCGTGATAGGCCGGATGGAATTCCACCAGGTCGATACGCCGCCCCTGCCGGTCATGGGTCCTGAGCTTTGGCGTTTCGATGTTGACGAGCCGCGCCAGATCCTGCGCTTCCTGGGTCAGCACGAAACGGCCGAGCTGATCCAGGTCCTTGCGCACCGGCTCCGAGAATCGCTCCGCCAGCTGGATCAGCAGTGGATCACCTCGCCAGGCATTGCCACCGGCAAGTGGTGGCGGCTGGTTCATCACGTCGTCGGCCACGCTTTCCCTTTCACATCGGTTCCGTTTGCTGCTCGAATCCGGAACCGCTGCCGGGTTTATAACGAAGCTGTCGCGTAGAGGCGATGAAAATACCGGTGGAAAGATGCGCTTTCCGATTGAGGCGCTTGCGGGTAGCCCGCGCCCGCCCTATAGCAGCGCCTTGAGATGACAGACGCTTCGTCCCTTCCGCTGTTTCCGCACCGCCATCTTCTGGGCATAAGCGACCTTTCCCCCGCCGACATCGAGATTCTTCTGGACCGCGCCGACCGCGCAGTGGCGATTTCGCGCCAGTCCGAGAAGAAGACCTCGACGCTGCGCGGGCGTACCCAGATCAACCTGTTCTACGAAGCATCGACGCGCACGCAGTCCTCCTTCGAACTTGCCGGAAAAAGGCTCGGCGCCGACGTCATGAACATGTCGGTCGCATCGTCCTCGGTGAAAAAGGGCGAGACGCTGATCGACACCGCGATCACGTTGAACGCGATGCGCCCCGACATCCTGATCATCCGTCACCAGTCGGCGGGCGCTGCGGCACTGCTGGCACAGAAAGTCGGATGTTCGGTGGTCAATGCCGGCGACGGTACGCATGAGCATCCCACCCAGGCGCTGCTCGACGCACTCACCATCCGCCGCGCCAAGGGCCCGCTGTCAAAGCTGATCGTGGCGATCTGTGGTGACATCCTGCATTCGCGTGTCGCGCGCTCCAACATCATCCTGCTGAATGCATTAGGCGCCCAGGTGCGCGTGGTCGCACCTTCGACGCTGCTGCCTTCCGGCATCGAGCGCATGGGCGTCATCGTGGCCCGCTCCATGGCCGAAGGTTTGAAGGATGCCGATGTCGTCATGATGCTTCGCCTGCAGCGTGAGCGCATGGAGGGTGCCTTCGTGCCTTCGGTGCGTGAATACTTCCGCTATTTCGGCCTTGACGCCGAAAAGCTGAAGGCTGCCAAGGACGACGCGCTGGTTATGCACCCGGGACCGATGAACCGCGGCGTGGAGATTGCTTCCGAGGTTGCAGACGGGCCGCAGAGCGTCATCCAGGAACAGGTCGAGATGGGCGTCGCCGTGCGCATGGCGGTGATGGAAGCGCTGCTCGACCCGCGTCGCAACCAGGAAGGACGCGGCGCATGACCATGACGGTTTTTCAGCGTGCCCGCATCGTCGACCCTTCACGCGGCATCGATGAAATCGGCACCGTCATCGTTGACGGCAGGACGATCGCAGCCGCCGGCGCTGACGCCCTGAACCAAGGCATCCCCGAAGGAGCGAAACTCGTCGACTGCGCCGGCAAGGCGATCCTTCCCGGCCTGATCGATTCGCGCGTTTTCATCGGTGAACCCGGTGGCGAACACCGCGAAACCATCCACTCGGCAAGCCAGGCGGCGGCAGCCGGCGGCATCACCTCGCTGGTCATGATGCCCGATACCGATCCGACGATCGACACGGTGGCACTGGTGGAGTTCGTGCTTCGCACCGCCCGTGAAACGGCAAGTGTCAATGTTTTCCCTGCGGCAGCGGTTACCAAGGGCCTGCACGGCCGCGAGATGACCGAATTCGGCCTGCTGCGCGAGGCCGGCGCCGTTGCCTTCACCGACGGCCGTCACACCATAGCCAATGCGCTGGTGATGCGGCGGGCGCTCACCTACGCCCGCGACTTCGGCGCGGTGATCGCGCATGAGACGCAGGATGCGGACCTCGCTTCGGCCGGTGTGATGAACGAGGGGCTTTATGCCAGCTGGCTCGGCCTGTCCGGCATTCCGCGCGAAGCTGAACTGATTCCGCTGGAGCGCGATCTGGCGCTCGCCCGACTGACCAAAGGCAACTACCACGCCGCCAAGATTTCGACAGCGATATCGGCCGCCGCGATTGCCCGTGCCAAGGCGGACGGCGCCAAGGTGACGGCGGGTGTCGCCATCCACAATCTGGCGCTCAACGAAAACGACGTCGGGCAATACCGCACCTTCTTCCGTCTGGCGCCGCCTCTGCGCCTTGAAGAAGACCGGCTGGCCATGATCGAGGCGTTGAAGGATGGCACGATCGATATCACCGTTTCCTCGCACGACCCGCAGGATGTCGACACCAAGCGCCTGCCGTTCGCGGATGCGGCAGCTGGTGCCGTCGGGCTCGAAACGCTGCTTTCCGTCGCCCTGCGCCTCTATCACAACGAGGATCTGTCGCTCTTGAGGCTGGTCGAGGTGCTTTCGACGGCCCCTGCCCGATTGTTTGGCTTGCCCGGCGGCACGCTGAAGCCCGGCGCACCCGCGGATCTCATTCTCGTCGACCTCGACGAGCCCTGGATCGTGAGCGAAGCCGGCATTCGTTCGCGCTCGAAGAACACCTGTTTCGAAGGCGCGCGTCTTCAAGGCAAGGTCTTGCAAACACTGGTCGCGGGCCGCACAGTGTTTTCCGCCTAGCGGCCTCCGGAGGCGCGAGGCAACGGGGGAGCAATGCAGCTGATTTCCATTCTCGCGCCGATCATCGGTTATCTGTGCGGATCGATCCCTTTCGGCCTGCTTCTGACCCGCGCCGCCGGTCTCGGCGATGTGCGCAGCATCGGCTCCGGCAACATCGGCGCCACCAACGTGCTGCGCACCGGCAACAAGGGTCTGGCCGCTGCAACGCTGGTCCTCGATGCGCTGAAAGGCACGATCCCGGCATTGGTCTTCGCGCGGTACGGCACGGAAGCTGGGGCACTGGCTGGCGCTGGTGCCTTCATCGGACACATCTTCCCGGTCTGGCTTGGCTTCAAGGGCGGCAAAGGTGTTGCCACCTATCTCGGCGTCCTGATCGGCCTTGCCTGGCAGGTAGCTCTGATCTTTGCTGCCGTCTGGCTCGCGATGGCGGTGTTGTTCCGTTATTCGTCCCTGGCAGCACTTGTCGCCTGCATCGTCGTACCCGTGGCGCTGTTCTTCTTCGGCCACGCGCAATATGCGCTGGCGTTCGCGCTGATGAGCGTGCTGATCTTCTACAAGCACCGCGCCAACATCGAGCGACTGAGGGCCGGAACAGAGGGCAGGATCGGGGCAAAAGGGTGAGCAAGCCAGTTGCCGGGTTGCGCCTCAGCGACCGGCAACGGCTGAACTGGCTGCGCCTGATCCGCACACCGAATGTCGGACCGGCTTCGTTTCGTTCACTCGTCAACCGCTTCGGTTCAGCCGAAGCAGCACTCGAGGTCTTGCCTGAACTGACGATTTCCGGCGGCGCCAGCCGTACGGTCAGGATCCCGGCCATCGCCGAGATCGAGGCTGAGATGCAAGCCGCAAGGCGCGTAGGCGCGCGTTTTGTCTGCATTGGAGAGCCAGACTATCCATCGCTGCTCAAGCAGATGGATCACCCACCGCCCGTACTCGCCATGAAAGGCATTGGCGCGGTGTTTACGGTGCCGGCAGTCGCCATTGTCGGTGCGCGCAATGCCTCGCTCGCCGGCATCAAGATGGCACGTCTGCTTGCGAACGAACTTGGTCGAGAAGGCTATGGAATTGTCTCCGGCCTTGCACGCGGCATCGATACCGCCGCTCATCAGAGCAGTCTTCTCACGGGCACGGTTGCTGTGCTGGCGGGCGGACTGGATCAACCCTATCCGCCCGAAAATGCCGGACTCATCGATGAGATCGTCGAGCGCGGCGCCGTGATTTCCGAAATGCCGTTCGGTTGGCAGCCCCGCGCCCAGGATTTTCCACGCCGCAACCGGCTGGTGGCCGGTGCTTCACTCGGGCTCGTCGTCGTGGAAGCCGCCGAGCGGTCGGGATCACTGATCAGCGCGCGGCTGGCCACGGAAATGGGACGACTTGTCTTTGCGGTCCCGGGCTCGCCGCTCGATCCACGCGCTCGAGGCACGAATGCTCTCATTAAGGATGGCGCCACTCTCGTCACCGAAACAGCGGACATACTTAACGCACTGACACCTCTGATCGGCACGCGGTTCGTACCGAACATTCCTGTGGAGGAACCGCCTGAATTTTCGACGACGGCCCCACCCGGCGACAGGGAGCGCCAACGGGTTGTCGAAACGCTTGGGCAAGCCCCTGTAAATATTGATGAAATCATCCGCCATACCGGTCTGCACCCCGCTCAGGTCGCAATGATTCTGCTGGAGCTCGACCTTGCCGGCCGGCTGGAGCGCCATGCAGGCGGATTTGTTTCACTGATCTTTAGCCAATGATCGACATTGCCGGGTCAAATTGACCGCAAACTCGATCATTCAATAAAATTCTAATCTTATCATACTGATTTTACTCATGTTTCATTGATCAGAATCGCGCACCACTCTCGCCATGCCAGGGCGTGGGGAAAACGGAGGCGATTGTGAAGGAACGTTTTGAGCTAGTGCTGGAGCCAACCGACCTGTGGTCGGTGTGGGACAACGAGACCGACCAGCCCGTGGTTTTTGCCAATCAGCTTCTTGCCGGGCTCAGCAAGCGCGAAGCGGAAGCTGCCCACCAGATCCTGAGCGAAATCGTCAGGAAGCGGGAACTGGAGAAGAAGAGGCTGGAAAAGAAGAAGCGCTCTTCCGACGCCGCATAAATGGTCATGGAAAGGTAGACGCTCTGCTTGTTGCTACGCGAAGCCGGCTCTTGATCGGCTTCGAACCGTGCCTTCCCCGGAAGCAGACCTCCAGCACAGAGACGCTTGATCTCGCACTGGGGCTGGCCAGGCAGCAACAACAATCCAGCTGCAATGGCCGATCATCCCTCTATCTGAAACGGACAGCGATCAGGTCGGCCCATGGTTGTTACCGCAAAGCGGGGGCCGCGCCACTATAGGACGGTTCGGCCGGCGGACACGCCCCGAAGACGGTCTGGACCATTAGCCTGCCTTTTCATAATTCGAGGCCATTGGCGCTTGTGGGCCATTCCGAAACCCGCTTAGGGTATCGATGGTCGCCACAGCCGGCATCCGGTGTGATGGCACGACCCTCACGGCCATCGCGCCTGAGAAACGCAACGGATTGCCTGGCCGAAGGTCAACGGCTGAACACGTGGAGACCATCTGGCAATGGATCGAATATGGACGGGAACAGCAGTCCTGCTGATGGCACTCGTTTCCGCCTGCGCGACATCCCCGACCAATTACGCAGCCACGCTCTCGACCAAAGATCCCAAATGGCGATCGAAGCAGTGTCAACAGGTTCGAGCGACTGCTGTGGCTTTTGAAGCCAAGGAGAAAGAGACCCGTAAGCTGGCACCTGGCCTCTTGCTTGGCCCGTACGGAATCGGGATTGCGCTCGCCATCAAGGAACATCAGGACAAGCAGCGCAAGCAGATTGCCCGCGACATGCATATGCGATGCTCCAGTCAGCCCCTGCCGAAGGAACTGCAGGCGGTTTCGAATTGAGGAAGCCACGGATGAAACAGGACGACACCTTGCGATGACACCTGAACGGCTCGAAGAATGTCTGTCGATTGTCCGCTGGTCGCCTGAAACCCTGGCGCAGGCGCTGGGCTGTGATGTGTCGCTGGTCGAGGCATGGCTGACCGAGGAAGCGGAAATACCTCCGAAGACGGCGGCATGGGTCGATACCGTGGCTCAGTTCATGGAGACCGCGGACGGGATGAAGCCGAAGGGGCTGAAAGGGAAAAAGTGGCCCTAAGGCTGGGGGCCTCTAAAACCTCAAAGCAGCACGTAATGTTTTGAAATTATTGGCGATCCCGACAGGATTCGAACCTGTGACCATCGGCTTAGAAGGCCGGTGCTCTATCCAGCTGAGCTACGGGACCGCAGGCTGCCCCGGATTGGGGCAGCAGAATCAAAAAACGGCAGTCGACTGCGTTCGCAGCCAACAATCATCAGTCAATGTGTCCAAGGCGTGCGGCGGTCATAGCGGAAATTGTCCGAATAGGAAATCTGCCGGCGCTTGCTTTCCTTCGGTTCCTCGACGCGGAACGCCAGCCCCTGCTTCTCGGCATAGGCGACCGCTTCTTCGCGCGTCTCAAAGGAGAGCCGAATCTGGCTCTTCATGTCACCGGAGGTGGTGTAACCCATCAGCGGATCGATCTTGCGCGGCTTTTCCGGATCGAATTCAAGCACCCAGTTGCCGGTTCTGGCCTTGCCCGACTGCATCGCTGTCTTGGCTGGGCTGAATATGCGTGCGGACATGGAGACCTCGTTGCTCGGCTGCGCGCCGTTTCCTCCCCGGTGCTTACTGCGCAATGGAAATAACCGCAAGACCAATGGTTTTAGGGCTTGCTTTGCGGCGTGCGACCCACTAGGCAACACGCGGCCTCGGAGTGTAGCGCAGCCTGGTAGCGCACCTGATTTGGGATCAAAGGTTCCAGCCGAGATTTCTGCAAACTTCACAATCGCTTACCCTAACAGGGTTGATGTGCCGTGGTAATTTCCGTGGCAGATTTTGCATCGTCGCAGTTTTTGGTCTGAAATACCGTCATGCGCCTGCCCCGCAGCTTCACCAACGGACTATGGATGCTCCCGCTATGGCTGGTTGCGTTCGCGCTATTCCTGGCGGGCGAATGGGTGTGGGGACTGTTTTAGCCGGCCTTCGACCTCAAGGTGTCTGCCGGTCCATTTGGAGACGCTCAGCTACCAAATGACCGCCAAGTGCCAGGCGAGCCTCCTGTTGTGCAAACGTACCCGATAAGAGTGGAGGTCGGCGTTCGGCTGTACAGCCGGTCTCCAGCGTTCCACGTGCCGGCAGTTGGCGCCGCCCCCTGGACCGCAACGCCTTCTCTCGGGCCTGCAAGGCTGTTGAACAATGTTGTACCTCCCCAGAGAGCGATACCTGCGGCGGCTCTGTTATTACTGCCGCTCGCGTTGATATCGTAAGACGTCAACACCCCGATCGAATAGGCAACACCGTTTGCAGCCAGCTTGTTGACCCAGTTGTCGCAAAGCACTGGCGAAACGGCAGAGGCAGCGACCCGAATTCCAAAATACGAGAACTCGGAGCCGGCAAAGCCGATCCGGTTGCCCAGGATTTTGGTGTTGTAGGAAGACGTAACCAAAATGGCCGCGCCGTCGTCAGTTGTGTAGCCCGCGCGGTTGTTTCCTTGCAGAGCGTTCCTCTCGATCACCCAGTCGACAGGCGGATAGGTCGAATGGCCGACTGCAATACCGTTTGACTTACATGACCGGATCAGATTGCCAATGAGGTAGACGCGCTCGGTAGGACCAGCAGGGACAACCCCATATTGAAACCACTCGAAATGATTGTTTCTAATTTCGAGATCTCTGCAGTTCGCAAGTTTAGCGCCCCAGACTGCCGTTGGTTCAGGTGACTGGTTTACCGCCCCGGCTCCATAGAAACGACAGCTTTCAATGATGCCATCCATTTCCAGAGGGACAGCCGGCGGGTTGGTCAGGTTGGGATTGAAGCTCTGCCCGTCGACCCAAATTCCTGCGTTTTGCACATCCATGGCTACGATATTGCGTGCGACGATGCTCTTGCCGACAAGGGGTTTAACATCAGCCGACGCATACATGTTGGTGAAGTCGCCGGCATAGTTGTGGAAGCCATAGTAGCAGGTGCCACCCTTCACGTTCTCAACGAGCACGTTGTAAGCAGCCGCGAGAGAAATCAGATATCCCGCCGGGTTTATGTTGCCGCAAGTTATGTTCCTGATGATGACGTCATATGGGTGCCCGGTACCCGCGGCCGTTCCTCCCCAGTGAGCTAGCACCGGGCAGAACATTGGGCTGTTTGGGAATTTGATGTTCTCGATCAGGATATTGTTCGACGCAGCGGTGATGATGATGCCGTTGCCTTCAACCCAGTCACTCTCAATCGTCATGTTGAAGACATGGACGTTTGCCACCGAGACGTTCGCGGTGAACTTGCCGATCGCGATCGGGCACTGAAAGTCGCCTGGGATGCCCGGTGTCGTTCCAAAATTCTTGATGGTGCCATTGTAGACGCGGCAGTTGTTTCCAGGAACAACGCATCGCACCGATCCCGAAATACGGAAATTCAACCGCGACTTGCACAGGGCCAACGTGCATCCGTCTGGCAACTCCAACTCGGCGGTTAGGTTGTATGTCTTACCCTGCTCTCCACAAAGTGTTCTGCCCGCAGCAAATTTGAGGGCGCACTGCCAAGCTGCGGTGTCGTTGGTGACATCGTCGCCAATAGCGCCAAACCAGGCCGCAAAAATCTCGTCGTGAAACTGGCGAACCCATGCGCCGCTTGCTCCGGTGGTGTCCGTCGAAGGTGGAACGAAGATGCCTTGCATGGTGTCTTGAGACACAGAGGCGGATAGGTTCGACGAATTCCACACAAACGTGCCGTTTCGAGCGACCGCCCCCGTCACTATCGCGGAAGTGTATGTTGACGGATTAAGCGCCTGCAAATCGGTAAGCGTCGAAACACTCGCAACCATAAGCATGCCTGTTCTCCATAGGAGTTGGATTTTTGGTGGAATTGAAGTCGAAATATAAATTGGAGGCGCTATCTAGGCGACGCGGCCAGCTTCTCCGGCAGCAGATACGTGGCGCAAAAATCCTCACCATCAGACAAGAACGTACTTCCCGTCCTGGTAGTCCAGCGTCTTGCCGACAACCCCCTCGGCATCCTCATCCGCGGTGCAAAGCACATACTCGTATCCGTTGTCGCTTCGTATTCTCGCAAGGATCTCGTGTCGTTCAGTCTCTTTGAACGCTCCGATTGAGACCTCAGATTTTTCCCAAACAATTGCGGGAATTAGCTCCACACCCGCTTTGGCTCTCCATGGCTGCATATCGATGACTAATCGCGCCCTTGCTGCGGCAGAGATTTTGATAGGAGATTTCATCAGAACTGCCCCTTGGCTTTGGCGTAGGCATTCGGCGGCGCGGCCGGTTTATCCGCCGGCAGATTGGAATAGATGGCACGGCACTTGTCGTAGGCAGGGATTAGTTCCTTCAGTGTGCAGCCCTTGCGCCTGACAATCTCTGCGAGCAGCACCGACAACGGTCGATCTCCGCCAACTTCCAACATCTCGAGCTTGTCGTATTTCGCGTGGACGACGCACTGATCGCAGTCGACGATGACCTTGGCTTCCGGGTATGCAGACAGCATCGCGGTTTGCAGGTCGACCATCAGTTCTCTCCGCCTCGCGCTCTCTTGGCTGCCTCGTTCCGATCGTGTTCCGCCTTCGGCCACCTGCAATGCGCCTCTGGTGTGCATAGCGTGAATGTCAGGTTCTTATCATCTCGCCCGGCTTCACGGCAGACCGGGCAGAAAACATACGGCAGGATCTCATGCCGTAACGTGCCCTGCCCCAGTCCGAGCGGAGACTTCTTGGCTATCCGGACCAGATTGAGCCGACCATCATGTCGGCAACCGTTCGTGCAACAATGAGCCATGATCTCGTGCCCGGTGGCCAGGATGATGCCGATGGTGCCAATCGACAGAGGGTACGTGATTTCCGGCAGATGGAACTTCATGGCTGCTCGTCCCACCATTCGACCTTGCGTACATACCAGATGTGCTTGATCCGCCTGAGAACGAGTTTCTGCCGGTCCTGCGCCGACGGCTGAACCAATTCGAACTTCAGGGTTCCTTCCTTGCGGCACTGAACGCATCGCCAACCAGGTTGAAGAACCACGTCGTCGCACTCCACATCCCCAAATAGCTGCTTCAAATCCTCAAGCAGGAAGTGTCGTTCCGTCTGGCAGTACCGGCACCATATCCGGGCAACCTCATAGTGCTCTCGCGCGTGCGAAAGGCTGTAAGCACCCTTGCGTTTCGGCCAATATGGTTCGGGCATGACCCTATGAAAAAGGACCAAATTCCTACGTCGTCAAGGGTTGGCTTGACTCTTTTGTTCCTTTTTTGTTCACTGTGTGAATAGCGGGTACAAAGGAGGCTGCAATGAAGATGTTCCTGCAACTCCATGTGGAAGGCGCGACCGAAGCTGAAGAGATGCGCGGCCTGGAGGCGGCAGCAGCAGTTTTGATCAAAGCGGGTGTCCATCCCAGCGACGCAGCAGATGGACACTTTGCGCGTGAGGGCTGGGACATGCGCGGCTTCCCTGAAAATGACCCTGACTTCACCGACGAGGACGCGAAGAACGCTGCGCTATGGGATCAGGCCGAGCAAGCCGCAATTGAGGCATGCTGCGCAGATTGGCCAGCAGATCGCCTTCGCCCGGAGGTCGAGCTTGAATTTGTCATGGATGACGAGGCCAAGGCCGCGCTCTACGCCGCGCATGGCGACGACGACGATGATGATCTAGAGTTCACGCCAGAACAGCAGGTCGCTTATGAAAACTGGCTGAGAGCCGGAAAGCCGTGAACTGAATGTGCAATCTCTACAACCTGACAACGACACAACAGGCGGTGCTCGATTGGACGCGGGCGCTGCGCGACCTCACGGGCTTCAATGAGCCGTCGCGTGACGTCTATCCTAATTTCCTTGCACCAGTGGTTCGCAAAGACGCCGATGGCGGACGCGAAGTGGTTCCGATGCAATGGGGCATGCCGACCCCGCCAGAGCGCGTGACGGGCAAAGCCGATTACGGCACCACAAACGTTCGCAGCACGAGCTACAAGCACTGGCAGCAGTATCTAGGCGTGGAGAACCGCTGCCTTGTCCCGGTGACGAGCTTTGCCGAGCCGAGCCCCACCCCTGGCGACAAGGATCCGGAAACAGGCATCCAGCGCAATTTCTGGTTCGCCCACGGCGAGGATCGCCCGCTGTTCTTCTTCGCAGGCGTCTGGACGCCTTGGCATGGGGTCAGGAAGGTCAAGGATGGCCCGCAGGACTTCGAGCTTTTCGGCTTTCTCACCACCAACCCGAATGCGCTCATCAAGCCTATCCACGAGAAGGCCATGCCCGTCATCATCACGACGCCCGAGGAAGCAGACGTCTGGATGAATGCGCAGTGGTCGGAAGCCAAGGGCTTGCAGCGGCCGGCGCCAGACGACGCCCTGGTCATCGTCGACAAGCCTGCAACCCAGATCAAATACCCGCAATCAGCGGCGCAAGGATCGCTGTTCTAGGAGGTTCGCATGAACCGGATAGTTCGCCTCGATGCCAGGCAGGAAGCCGAACTGCAGCGTGTGGCTGACAAGTTTGTGGCCTATCACAAAGGCGACGTCATGAAGGCGCTGAAAGAGATGATCGTCCTTAACAGCGAACTGCAACAGCGGCTCGAGGATATTGGAGACAGTCCTATCCATCTCGTTCGCGGGCGAGCATATCAATGAGTAGCGCAGGTGTTGCCGAAAAATGGCGACTAATCGGCACTTCGCTCTGCACAAGCCTGCTGTTGGCGTGGTTCGATGGCGATGTGCGCGCTGAAAGCCAAGCTCCTGACTTTTTTCCAGAAAAGATAACTTGCCCAACGTCTGAGCGGGCTGTGTTTGAACTTATCAGTAAAAATGCGCTCGGCGCTCGCGAACGATTGAAGGTCGTCTACAATGAGACCCGACCCCAAACGGTGTTTTTAGGAGCGGCCGAAGCCGATGGCGCCTTTCAGGATTTCTATGAAGCGCCAGTCGGTTCGAGCGATCCCGACAAGGCAGATGTGGCAAAAAACGTCTTGAATCTGATCCAGGAACCTCACATGAAATTCTGCCTGGAACCCAACGAAGACAAGCGAGAGCATTTCTGGAACGTCTATAAGACCAAGGGTCACTAGCATCCGTTGACCGGCTTACAATTGGCGATACAGTGCCGCCATGTGGTTCAATCCGCCAAAGCGCCAGGATCCATATCCAGACAGGCAGATCGACTGCCAGGAAGCGCTTACGCCCGGGTTTGAAATTCTCTTCGACGAACTGACGGCGGTAGGCTGGACGCGCGAGGAAATCCGCGCCGCTTTCGTAGCCCTGCTCTCTGCCAATGATCTGACCAATGAAGCCAACGCCGAGCTCGAGACAGAGTTAGCTATCATGCGGGCGCGCATGCGCCTTCCGCCG
Source organism: Mesorhizobium sp. Pch-S (assembly GCF_004136315.1). Classification (NCBI taxonomy): domain Bacteria; kingdom Pseudomonadati; phylum Pseudomonadota; class Alphaproteobacteria; order Hyphomicrobiales; family Phyllobacteriaceae; genus Mesorhizobium; species Mesorhizobium sp. Pch-S. The sequence continues at coordinate 5,653,075 of NZ_CP029562.1, read as the reverse complement.
CCGTGATGAATAACTCAGGCCAGCATAAGGGGGAACATGGCCAAGAAAGCACGCAAGCTCAAAACGGGCGACAAGGTTACGATCGAGGTATCCGTCATCGACGTGTGGGATGACATGGGGATATTCACGGTCGACATAAACGGCCAGCGAACCAAGATCCCCTGCGATTGGGATCGCATTACGAAGGTCGTGCCATACGATCCGAAAGCGGCCTACTTGGACGTGCGATAGGCTAGCAGCCTCGCAAAAGGCGAATCTGGTCAGCAATGCTCGCCAAGGCATCAACGGCAGGCTGATAAGACTGCGCGTGCGGCGCATAGCGTTCCTGTTGTTCTGCGTAGAACCTCACCCACTTTTCATAGTCCGCGATCGGATATTGTCCAATCCACCTACTACCCTTGCCGTCGGCTAAGAGAGTGAACGTGCGGGTTTCGGGATCAACGGTCGCTTTCATGTCGCCGGTCTAAGTCCGTTTCGGCTGAGTCGCCAACCGTGTTTCGCCCTGATATCGTCTCAGGGCGCTTCGGCGCTGCGGTCGGCTGGAATTTGCCTCCGGGTGAGTTAGTAAACACCAGCCGGCCGCACTAATTCGGGGCCGAAATCATCAAGCGACTAAATGTTCGCATCTGGCCGCAACGGCCGGGTATTACGTTTCTGCCGAGTGGATTTTTCGAACCGCGAGCCGCGCAGTCCGTTTCTATAGACGCTCCAACCTGTGACTTGCGCCGCTCCATTCTCCCGGGCGGCGCTTTTTTTGCAGCATCAATTTGGAACGGCAACCCGCCTTCCCGGTTTTTATGACGCTGATCGACTCTCTCCATTGGCGATCCGGGCCGGTCTGGTGTGTCTGCAACGCATGCCGGGCCGGTTCCAGAGGCTCAACGGCCGAACGCTCCCCGTGATAACTCAATCAATTTGGGCTCGCCGGCCATCTCCACAAGTGGTTACCTGGTCTTTTTCCAGTTGAAGATGTGTTTTGGATGTGTATCTTGGCGGAAGGGCTGTGCAGCCCGCTGCTCGCACCGAATTCGGATTGGTGAATGCACATTTGATCTCGGCCAACATCCAGCCTGAGACAATCAGTCAGCAACGCGAGCCCTGACGTTCAGATTGTCCTTGAGGAACTGGAATGTTTAGCTCTGCAAGCATCAAGAGCATGGCAAAATCCTTGCGCGAGAACCTCAGCGCTCGCCAAATTGACCTGTCCCACAGCGAGTGTCTCGAACTCATCGCAAAGCAATTCGGTATGAAAGATTGGAACAGATTATCCGCAACGATCGGTAGAGACAGCACGGACAAGCGCTTGTCATTTTCAGTGCTGGGCGACGTAATCGAACTTCACAAGACGGCCGAAAAATTGGACGCGAGCGACGCCAACCTATCGGAGTCCAAGTTCCTCGACGTCAACTTCTCAAGAGCGATGTTTGATCAAGTGAATCTCTCAGCCGCAACATTCAACGACGTCGACATGCGTAATTGGAATGTCAATGACGTGAACCTCTCTGGGAGCCGCTTCGACAATATTGACCTGGCAGGCGTCGCGTTCACGAACTGCCGTTTTGAGGGCGCAACTTTGAACGGAAAGCCATTAGACGCCCTCACTGATGATTCTAGAGGCCAATAGCCGAATATTTCGACCCCATAAGACTGCGAGAAAGGCTGAGCATGAAGCGCCAGCCTAACGCAAAAAAAGCCCGCCCCGGCGAACCGGAGCGGGCGTTACCTGAGGCGCGCTCGACGAAAGCGAGTGCGGCAAGCGAGATAGGAGGCCAATGTGGCGAGCGCAAGTGTCACGGTGGCCGCCGACGCTTCTCGTCAACAACGGCTTGAAGGGTAGCCGTCAGAGCAGCCACTGTGTTGGAGAGCCCGACAATCGAATCCTGAACTCTATCCAGGCGATTGAGCGTGGCCGTCTGGAACTTCTCATTCGACGTCGCCGCTTCCGACTGCTTGGTCTCTACTGCAGTGAGGCGCGTAGATAGACCAACCGTCGCTGTCGACGCGTCCGATGCCGAGGACTGCGCACTTGAAGCCACGGCCTGAGCGGCCAGGATCTGGCTGGTGAGGTCGGTTTTCATGCGGTCGAGCGTGGCCGCCTGTAGGCTCGAATAGAGTTGGAACGCCGCATAGATCGCCGGCAAGGCGAACACCATTGCCACCCTGGCTATAGCCGTGATGATGACGCTATTTACGATCTGCTCTGATCTGGTCATGTCGCTCACCATGTGCCCCTATTTCCAGCACCCGCGCTTAGCGCCGAATTGATTGTGGCTCGCCACCTGCTCAGCGAACGGCCGATCCTTGGCGATGATCTCGCGACGGGTATCGGCGCTCGGCTTCAGCTTTGCCCAACCGTCGCACTCACTCACAGGAGCCGGCGTCTGACATGCGGCCACCGAGAGCAGCGCACAGCCCAGCATCATCCATCGCAGAAACTGCGGCATCGGTTTTGCTCCTTTCGCGGAGAATGATCACGGATCGGTTGAGCATGGCCGAGCGCTCATAGGCTCGGCCTGTCTCGTACATCTCGTAGTGGGTCCAGCCGAGGATGGCGGTAACGGCCAATCCGCAAATGATGGACACCCCGAGCCTGGAGGTGAGGAAGGCCCACATGGTCAGCCCTCGACTGCGCCGCGGATGTCCTGCACCGCCCCGATGATCTGTCGGCGAAGCAGGATGAGGAGGAGAAGCACGCCCAGGGCGACCGCACCGATAGCGAGGACGGTCTGCCAGTCGGCGCCGAGGAACCCGGCGAGACCAGCGCCGCCGCTGCCGAAGATCGTAGTCAGCCAGCCCCACAGCCCGGTCTTCTTCTTCACCTCCTTGTCGACCTCCTTCGGCACGACTGGCGTTTCGACCGTGACAGGCACCTTCTCGACGACCTTCGGCAGACCCTCGGCGTGACGGCGTGCGACCTCAGCGAGTGCAGCCTTGACCATGGACACGGACACGCCGGCGTTCTGCCCCTCGTAATGCCCCTTTCCGTTCGGCTTCGGGATTGATGCCCACTCCTGCGCCAGATTGCCGATGAGGGTTTCCAGCTTCAGCCGGTCAGCGAGCCACTTGTCGATGCCGCGCTGGCCGAGGAGATAGCAGGCCAGACGGTCCTGCATGTCGGCGTCGAACTTCTCCCGGCCGGTGAGCCCAAGCTGCTGACGCATCGTGCGGAGCGTGGTGCGGATGATCTGGTACCGGCCGAGCGCCGAAGACTTCAGCTTGTTCCTCCGGTTCGCCAGCATCTTCGTCTGCAACGCGTCGATCTGGTCGAGCGTCATGCTCACGAGATCCACGTCGCCGCCGGTGTAGGCGCCATAGCCAAGGGTCTCGTTATAGCCCCGCCCCTTGTCGGTGCCCTCAGAGCGGCCGATGAGATCGAGCATCGGGCGGTAGACCCAGAATTTGTCGCGCACGGCAGCAGTCGCCGTGCCTGGGAGCACGTTCGTCATGGATTGTCCTTTCAAGATAAGAAAAAGGCGGCCTGAAAGCCGCCTAAATTGCAGTTGGCCCTATTCCTGCCGAAGAGAGTCTCGCCGGGCCTAACCTAGACTTGACTTACCCAACCATTACTTGCCTTGCCTGCCATACCTTGATCCTCGCCAGCCGGACGGGCATCCGGCTCCGCGCATTTCACTGCTTTTGAAGCAGCTTTTGGCCGATTTCATCCGCAACCTCAAAGAGGTCGGCGAACTCTTTCAGGTCCTTATAGCGTTGGCGCCATTGCTGGAATTCTCGCCACGCAGTTTTCAGGACGATATCGCGGGTCGATTTGACCGACATTGCGTGCCCAACCTCTCGATAGTGAGGGGTTCCGGGTTCGTTGATATGAACGTACGCTCGCATGCGCCGCACAGGTTGTTCCGGCTGTTTATAGACGGCAACCACTGCCCGAATGAGGCCGCGAGCTTGTGCCAAACGATGAAGCCGAGCCGCCTCCGTGTCATCCCACTCGAAGAAGGAATGAAGTGGGCTATTTGGATTGGCCGCATCCGTCAGAACGTCGTCGGGGGTCAACTCTCCCCTATACGTCTCCCGCAGCATCTCCATATGCCGCCCGACTTCGTTGGCGTCGGGATGATCGCCAGATTGGAACCTAGCTCCTGGCGCAAACTCAAAGCCGATTATTTTCGGTGCATTCTTTGCCTTTGCGGTCATGGGGCCAGATCCTTTTCGGTGGCCACATGGAACATTCCATACTGACCGTCTTTCTCCGGCCGCCACTCACCTACGCCGACGGCGAAACCAGCGACATTGAGAAGGTTGAGGATTTGCGCCTCGCTCAACACGTTGCGATTGAAGCGCACCAGAATGGTGGTTTTCCAGTTTGTGAACTCGGGTCGATACCTGAGATCCGCAGTTCCCATACCAACTCGAACCATATCTTCGCGCATCGTCGGCTCACCGCCTTCGATACGAACGAGATTGACCCGAGAGATTGCCCCCTCGAAAGCACCTTCGATATCGGCGTCCTCTCCGAGAATGTGAAATGCCTGCCGTGCCTGGATCTTAGTGAGCCCGGCAACTGAAGTGCCGGCCGTGACAGCGGCGTTCTTGAACGCTACCGATGGGAAACCGTAGCCGCCGTCAGCCAGACGGTACATGCTTGCCTCAAAGTCGGCACGCGGGTCCTTGGCCTCTTTCGCCGGCTTGGCCACCTTCATCTGCTTGTCGAGCATTTCCTTCTTGGCCTTGGCGGACCAAGCATGAACAATGAGTGGGCTATCCCCGATCAGGGTTACCTGCAGGAGGTCGATCATCAGCGGTGGCAACTCTATCCCCGCATCGGACAGCGGTGCCGCATTCTTTTTTGCGATTGGCATTTTGGTCTCCTTCGGCGTCCGGCCTGCCAAGCCCGGTAACGCACTGGGGTTCGCTTTCACGAACGCCGGAGCCGAAGAAGCTCGTCGTTCGCGTTACATCCCCATGGCAGCGGGGAATTCAGTTGTTCAGATGTGGCCGAGCAGGCTGTTGATCAGATTGGATCTGATGGCTTTGTCGGTTGTGTCGTAAGGGCCATCCAAAGAGACAGCCATCGGTTGATCGGGATTTTCGCCACGACACCAAACGTAGGCGCGCGCCAGCAAACGATAGCCGGCCAACGTCTTTGCGGTATGGCCAGTCATCAACTCGACAACTTCCCGCGTCTGCCTAGCGGCTGCGTTGCAACGCTCGTCCGATTCGTGAGTGTCCTGTCCCTTTTCCGCCTCATAGACAGCGCGTTCCGCGCTCCACCTCGCTTCGAATTCGACGCCGAGGGCCAGCAACTGGCGATCTGGACTATCCATGGCCGCAGCAGTGGCCGGAACGACAGCCGCCAACCCGTAGGTGGGGATCGATTTCATGATAGTGCGACGGGTGATTTTTGCCATCATCGCCTCCAATCACGCCGAGATCACAAAGGCGGGTTGTTCGCCTAGAATGGCCCAAAGCAGTTTGTTGCGTGCCTTGCTTTCTGCGACGGCCGCGTCGTAAGCGACGTCACCCTCGGGCGTAGAAAAGCCAGGGAAAATCTTTCTGGATTTCTCGCTCTTTCGCCACGCCGCATTCGTCGTTTCAGCGAGGCGGTAGGCGGCGCGCCATTCTGAGATCGCCTCCAAAACAGAGTTGTCGGGACCAATAGCTGTTGCTGCACTCGGCACGATAGCCGCCATGCCGCAGGCCGGAATGGCTTTCACCATGGAACGGCGAGTGAGTTTGTTCATCACAACACCCTCCAACCGTAGTTCGGAAGCCCGAGCACGCCGTACTTGTTGCTCCAGAATTCGGCGTCATCCCGGCGACCAAAAGCGATCGTCGGCATCCTCGGGTGGTCGTCTATAACAATCGCTTCGTTGGCAGCGAGAAACACCGACCAGCGCACACCGGTCTGTTGGGCGATTAGGCCCTCCAGTTCTTCGATAACGTCTCGCACCGGTCTCGGTGCTGTTGCTCCGCTCGATGCAGGCACGGCAACGGATGCAGTTGCGCCGACAGCGAGGGAATGGCGAAGAAAGAGCCGACGAGTAAGGTCGCCCATCACGCCACCTCGCCGCGCTTGGGCTTGGAGATCGCCTTCTCATTGAGAGGACGGATCAGCACAAACTCGGAGTTTGCGCCGTGTTCGACGAACGCTCGCCAAGTTCCCCCGTGGATTTCCTGCATCAACGCGGCAACGGTATCGGCCAGTTTCAGGACGGTCTTTGTCTTGGTTTCAGAAACCGCGTTAGCCTGAATTGCCAGTGTCGCAATCGCGGGCGCAGTTGTGCTATTGGCGTTCGCAGCCATTCGATGATCCTCCAGAGATCTTCGTTTCGGTTAGGGCTGGATTGAGGCTGCAACCTCTTTCCGGCCCGACTATTTCGTGATATCACCAAACAATCAGTCAGTCAACTCGTGATATCATGAAAACGCCACGCAAGCGCCCAAGTGCCACCGGCCTCCCTATAATGGTAAGGCTGCAGCCGGAGTTGATGGTCCCGCTTGAAGACGCCGCGCGCGATCTCAAAGAAGAATCTCGGCCGGAAGTAATACGCCGTATCTTGCGGGATTGGCTCATCAGCCACGGATATCTCAAGGCTGGCGAATGACCCCTAGCCCATTCCTGATCCAATTGGCGATTTTGTTGCTCCCTGGCGTTCTCTGGACGCACCTTGAAACGAAGTTCGCATCCAAGACCAAGCCAACCCAAGTCGAATACCTTGCGAGGACACTGCTATTCGGACTTGCCAGCTACGTGGTGACGTATGTGGTGTTCTGGGCGGTCGGCCACGAGTTTACGTTCGTCGATTTTACACAAGTCGACAAAGCGAATGTTATCACCCGCGCAATAGCCATCCAAATTGCCGTCGCCACATGCATCGGCCTGGTACTGAGCGTTCTTTGGATGTACGCCATAAACTGGAAATTGATGGCGCGCATCCTTCAGACCATAAAGGCGACGAAATCATACGGCGACGAGGACGTCTGGGATTTCGTTTTCAACTCTGGCGACGCGGCTGCGGAGTATGTCCACGTCCGCGATTTTGAGAACAAGATCGTCTACGCAGGATGGGTAAATGCATTCTCCGAGTCCGGACGACTACGCGAACTCGCTCTTGTACGTGTGCAAGTTTTCAACTTCGAGGGTGATCTTCTTTTCGAGACGCCTCGGGTTTATATATCTCGTAAGACGGAGGGACTTCATATCGAGTTCCCTGCGACCAGCGAGAACATAACCAACGGAGCAAAATCGTGAGCAGCGCCGTTAAACAAAGCACACATATCTCTATCCGACCAATTTCTGGAGGTTTCCAGGAAAAGGCCGGCGTGAACACTGCAACGTCGAAAGTAACGTCACGCCCTCAACCTCCTGCGTCGATGAAGCCAAAAGACCCAACGCCTCACAAGGGCTAAAATGCGGCATCATCTCCACCGAGACGAATAGCTATGCTCAGGCACACTCTGTTTGTTTTTCTGGCCATCACACTCGCGCTCGGCGCGACGATTTTGACTTCGATGCTCCGAGAAGAGCCGCATTTGGTTTCGCAGATTGACGGTAAGGCAACGCATACCGTCAAAACGACTTCTGCGTACTAAACAGTCGAATTCCTCGATTTTGCCGGCCTACGCATTCCAAGTGTTACCTAAGTCTTTGATCTTCCCGGCCGTAGTCCCAGCTGTGTCTAGGGTAATGGCCCCATCGGTCATATTGCCCACCACTACACCATTCCCGACGATATTATAAAGACGCACCGATGCGGTTCCAAATCCGGTCATCGTGTTATCGTTGACCTTCGCACGGGCGATCCCGTCCATGCGGATTGGAACAGCCAAAGATCCACCAATCAATGTGTTTCCACATGCTGACACGATCGACCCAGCACAGCCGTCGGCGGCAGTTACGTCGATAGGGATGCCGACCGAATCCCGGATGGTATTTCCGTTGATATCGATCGACGCGCTGGCCAAATTTGCCATGCGAATTGGATTGGTTGCAGTCGTTGATTTGACATCATTGTTCAAGATTTTAACGACGTTCGCAAACTGTACGAGTATCGAAGTGCCCGGCGTCGTAACAATGTTGCCTTCGATCTGCACGTTCTGAATGCTGTTGCCGCTAGCGCCGTAGACCTCGATGCCGGACTTGCCGGCACCAATTGTGCCGCCGATCACGTTCCCCTTTACGGAGACTTTCTGAGTTATTTGGTCGGTTGGTCGGAAGGCGACAACGATGGCAGGGATCGCGGTACTCCCGCCGCTGTCAAAGCCATCAATGATATTGTCGGCCACGAGATTTTGCTTCGAAGAGGACAGCTTGACCGCTGAGTAGCAAATCTCCTCGAAGATGTTTCCGACGATCACGTTGTCGATACCCTCTTGATAGGCATCGATGCACCCAATGAAATTTGACGCGGCCCCTTGTCCAATCCGGTAAAAGTAATTCCCTCGAAAAATCAGGGATACGCTTTTGTGCGTAGCGAGGACGCCGCCCGGAGCGCTGAGGCTAGGAGAACCGACATTGATGAACTTGCATCCATCGAAGATGGCCAGCGCCTTGTCTGTTGCCTCCAGCAACGCACACATGGTTTGTTGTCCAGTTGTGCCACCGTGATAAGCCATTCCACGCCAGATGCAGCCACGGAAGATAGCAGTAACAAAGTTCTGGAGATGGATTGCGGTATAGACGCTGTTCAGAAAATTCACATTTTCAAATGTGAAGTCACCACCATTGGCAGTCATGAGTGTTGGTCTGTTCGGCTGATTTGCCTTGTCGCCGTCAATCGTCAAATTCGAAATGGTTGGCGAACTTCCGATTATCTGGAAGGCTACCGTGGTAGAATTCGCCTTATGTTTCAGGATGGTACGCCCGGGGCCTGCACCACAAACGGAACGTCGGAATGTGACATTCTCCAGAATGTAGGTGCCATCGGGAATGTAAATGGTACCGGTGAGGCCAGAAGTGTTGAGCGCGGAAAACACCGCGCTGTCATCGCCGCCGACCCCACAAACACCGAACATTTGCGGGGTCTTTTCCGCTGTGTCGATGCTGTACCACGAACCAGTTCCGCCACGATTGCGAAACGCATCCGGGGTGCCGGGGGTTGAAGCGCGTTTCCGATATCGGGCGCCGGATCCTGGCTGATAGGTCGCATCGTAGTATGCAACATCATAATATTCCGGATCGGGCGAAGCGCCCGGATTGTCAGCAATAGCCAACGCACGTGTCGCCCTCGGAGCCAACACCGATGAAAGCGCCGCCAGCGTTGTGTCCCGCGCAGCTTCAGCAGCGAGCTTTGCCGCTTCTGCCGCCGCCTGAATCGCAGACGCATCGCCGTAGCTGAACAGGCGGTACTTGCCGTCGGCGTCGAGCACCACAAGCGCGGACATTTTGGTGCGAACATAGTTCGGCGGTATGGGATCACCCGTGTTTGTCACCAAGGCGCGCGGCGCTTCGCCATTGATCGATACCGTCATGCCCGCAGTCGGGTTGGCAGCCGAAAACGGACCGACAAGGATCAGTTGCTTGTAGGCCACAGCTGACACTGGCGATGCCGAAGTAGCAAGAACCGCGTTTGAGGTGCCACCCGTCACAGGGGCACTGATCAGCTGCGCCCCCGGAATGAAGTCCAGGAAGACTTCCCACCCCGCGGAACCCGATGCTGCCGTCTTGCGGTAAGTCTTGCCCTCGGCATAAGCCAGCGTACCAGCGGCCGGGGCAGTATCCGCATTCATCGCGGCCACAGATGGGTAGGCTTTCACCGCGCCAAGTGGCAAAGCACTTCCAATCTGGACAGCAACGTCCTGCGCGCCGACTGGTCGCGGACCGACACGCTGTCCATTGGCAATGGACATGCCGAAGAGGAAGTCGAAAGCAGCCAAAGGCTCCTTATCGACGGCGCGAATGCCATCAATGCTCATGATGATCCTCGATGTTCAGAAGCTGGTCAGATGACCGTGCGGGTGATGTCGGCTGACTGCGGGCCGGCCAAGCCGTCAGCGTTCAACGGCTCGAGCTTGTAGGTATGGCCGCCTTGTGAAAGGCACGCCGCCGTCTCTTCGAAAAGAACGACGTCGTCGATCGAGCCGTTGAACGTGCTGTCGGCTGAGAACACAAGTGTCGTTGGCGATGTGCCGGCGGTCAGCCGGAACAGGAACTGCCCGTTCGCAGAGACGGCCAACCCAGATACAGTTGCGCCGCCGGTCAGCTTCGGCGTGACGGTGCCTGCTGTTCTACCGGACACAGTCGCAGCGCCGCGGTATACCTTGCCGGCTGTCATCGTAACGGCCTGGCTGAGGTCGGATGCTGTTCCTGCGGTCTTTGTGGCTTTACCAGCCGCGATCGCCCAGCCCGTTCCCTTGGTCCAATTCGCGTCAGCGTCGAATGTGCCGTTGGTCACCAGCGTGACGCGCGTGGAATCTCCGTCGATGCGCCCGAAAGTTCCGTTGGGCGAAACTGGAACTGTAGCCGACAATGCGACGCCATCCCGATAGATCCTGACTTCTTCCGTGTTCGGGTCAGGCCCGGTTGCGAAAGTGATTTCAGCCTGACCGAGCTTGCCAATGATCTGGATGCTGGCTGCCGGGAGAGACGATGGCAGAGACGTTCCGTCAATGATCACAGATATGATCACCCCCCACGTCCCAGGTGTTCCCCAAGCTGACGTTGCCTGTGCCTGCAGTTCGATATGAGAGCCGGTTGAATATCCGGTAAGCTCCACGCTGGCGCTGGACACCGACGAGGACGCCGTCAACCATGTGGGCGATCCGGCCAGTCGATGTCGAAGGGTGAAGCTCGCCAGTTCCACGACGTTGGTCGGCGCCGGCTCCAGCCGAACAAGCGTCTTCGATGTGCCTGCATCGTAGCGAACCCAGACGATCTTCGGAGCGTCGGGGACAATGCCCGACTGGTCGACCACATCGCCGACCTTGCTATCCCATGCGGGGATGACGATGGCATCCGTGAGCTCATCGATCTCTGGCGCCGATGGCAGGAGGGTCAGATCAGATCCACCGTCGTCGCGGCGCTGGATGCCGGTGAGGATAAGCGGAATGCTTTCCGAACCATACTCGCCGAGCATGATGATCGTGCCGGTTTCGGGTGCGAGGCCGTCACCAGTCAGAACGAATGTGCGAACATCGCCTGGAACTGACGTGATCTGGCGCACGACATGTTGACCGAGCGGATTGCCTTCGTCTCCAAGCACGCGGAAACCAACGGCGTAGGATACACCAGCCTTGATCTGCCAGACCTCGTCGACTTCGATCAGGTTGCCGCGAACCGCCTTCACCCGGGCCGAGGCCATCGTCCTACGCAAGATGTCCTTCGAGGCTTGGACAAGGTCCCCGCGTGTCGCCGAGCGCGCGATGCCATCCTGTGTGGCGCTGTATGCGACGTTTCGGAACTGCAGTTCGTAGAAGCGGCGAACCGCCTCGCGATAGATCTCGTCAGGATCGGTCTTTCCCGGCATCTCCATGGCTTCCGTCGTCATGACCGTGCCAGCGAAACCAGGGCGCCTCACAACACGCTCGGCCGGCTGGAAGTTGTTGGTGCTGTCCTGGAACTTGATGCGCAGCGCGTCGGGGAGATCGGCGTAGGCCACCTCGAATTTGATGTTTGAGGCATTCCTCGGTGTGATGACATCAATCGGAACGGTGCGCGGCTTGTCGACGATGACGGTCCACCATGTCCCGTCGAAATAGATCGAGGCGCGACCGGCAGCGCCGATCATCTTCAACGTGTCTTCAAGAGATTGCCGGTTGCCGATGACCAGATCGAACTTCAGCCCTTTGAGGCTGCAATAGTCGCGCCATTCAGTAAAGGCGGCCCAGTTGATCCTGCTCGACGGTTCCGGCTTGGTGAGGCCTGGTCCGGTCAACGCGTAAAGGGCGGATATCGCCGGGTTGCGCGGGATGTTGGTTGGCCAGCCCTGCCCGAAGCCATCGGTGACACGGCGCGACATGCAGTTGTAGGTCTGCACCTGGCCATTCATCTGGTGCGTCGCCTTGACCCGCATTGCAGTGAGGCACAGCGGCGTCGAAGTATTGCACGGGTACTCCGGCCGGAACGTCTGCAAGACCACCCATGTGCAGGTCAGGGCGAAGGAATCGTCCCAGTCATCTCGAGGTTCCGAAATGCTGGTCCGCGTGATCTGGACTTCCCATGCACCTCGCGATGGGAAATCGATACGAACCGCTCGATAGAAGCCTGCGAACTTCCTGTTCGTGATCGAAATGGCTGGCTGCGGTATGACCGTGGCAGTGCCCGCCTTCCGGATTGCCACGTTGAAAGTTGCGGTCTCTTCCTGGCGCTTTCCTTTCTTCGTGATCTTTCCCAGCCCTTGCGGGAACTGAAGGATGACGATTGCGTGCGTGGCGTTGAGGCCTGTCGTTCGCTTGATCGTCTTCTGAGGCTGCATCGACTCGTCGGGCAGCATGGTGCCGGCATCGTCGCGGGCCCACTCCCAGACGAGATCGGTACCGATCGAATCCTCGATCACCTGCTGGGTGTAGAGCGTGAACGGCACAGAGCTATCCGGATATCCAACCGCGCCGCGGTGTTCGATCTGGAACTCGTCGTAATCGTTAATCGAGGTATCGCCGATACGGTGATCCCAAAGCTCCTGTTGGCCAAGGCCGTGGCAGAAGATGGCCCGGTTGTAGAGAACATCGCCGACCACCTCGATATAGGACGACGCGGCGAAGGGCGGCGAATGCCTGATTTCGCCAAGAGGCACAGGGATCGGCTCGTCCTGGCGGTACTCGTTCTGCCAGCTGTCGATGACGAAGCTATCCTTGTCCTTGTTGCTCTGCTTTTTCGGCTGGAACAACGCGTTGATCAGGATGCCGCCGATCGCCGTGATGCCGAAGCCGATGATGGAGGCCCAGGTAGCCGCGCTTAGGCCCAGCGTGCCCGCCAGAGCGCCGCCAAGGGCATTCGAGATAGCGGAGGCCGCGACCTGCACCAGCAGCGTCAGAGCGCCCGCCCCGGCCCCGATGGTGATGACCACATTGGTGCTGGGATAAGGCCTAACCAAGCGCCAATTGGCTTGTCGAATGAATGCCTTGCCAGTCGAAGCTACAAGCGTGACGCGAACTCGCGGAAGCGCTGCCTCGGGAAATTCTGGCAGCACCAATGCGACGATCTCTGCCACTGTCAGGCCGGCCGGCACGACGATCTCCTCGCGCCCTCTGTCTAGGTCCATGGCAAAGGGGGCCAGCGTGACTGGCACGCCTGCCGAATTCGTCAGATCGATCATGAATTCCTATCCGACCCAGCGGTAAGCGCCGACGAAGCGACCGGCCCATGGCGCGGTGTCGAAGCGACCAATTTTGGAATAGTCGTCTTTGACGACGTGAAGCATCTGGCCCGGCCCTACATGGATGCCGACATGACTGTCATGGCGAGCGACGGAGAACAGCAGGAGGTCGAATTCCTTCGGCTTTGCGACCAAGCGCCAGCGCGCCGCGACCTTCTCTCGGCGTGCGATCGCACCGATCTCGGCATGGTCGCGATCGTCCAGATATTCAGCGGCATAGTCGGGCAATTCGATGCCGAGCACGCCCTGATACACGAGCATCGCAAGCCCCCAGCAGTCCGCGCCCACCGATGACCGGCCCTTAGCCAGATCGGGAATGCCAACATACGGAGCGGCCCAATTCATCGATGCAGCCCCGGAAAGCGTTCCTTCGACATCCGCGTTGCCGGATATGGCTCGTCATAGAGGTCTTTCATCGACAGCTTCAGAGCCACCTGCCCCCAGTCGCCGTTCGCGCTCTTCAGCGTCAAATTGACAGTTTCGATCTCGACCAGGTTTGGCGTGTCGGCCATAACGATGGCTATGCGCCCCGTCGCAGCGATCGTCGTAGAAGTAAGGAGACCGACGATATCCGCGTCCAGCACATCGACGACGAGCGTTGCTGTTGGCTCGACGTCTTCCTCGTCGTCAGGCGGGATCACCTGCATGCCGGTGAAATAAAACGGCTTGGCCGAGCCATCGATCGAGCCATAGGTCGACAGCGTGCCGTAGGTCAGCGGCTCCACAGACAGCCTCACCGCATCGTCCGACGAGATCCGCAGCGGCGCCTCAAGGTCGATGTGTTCGATGATGACCAGAAAGACCGCAACGGCATCAGTCGCCATCGCATCGATCTGCTTTGCCGCATTTAGCGATATCGTGCGGCTCATGGCATCACCATCAGCGTGAACGACACGTTCCAATAGATATCGTGCGGCAGATAGTTCGGCAGGCCATTGAACTGCACCAACCACGTCTCGGTGAGCAGCACGGGCGTTCCGTCCTCAAATAGCAGCGGCTGCTCGTTTTCATCGAGCCAGCACATGGCGTCTTCGGAATGGTTCGCCATGAGGAAGGGAAACGCGCCCTTCTTCGTCTCCTGGGTGTAGAACCAGTCGAAGCGGCCGCGCTGGGTGGCGTCCAGCATCGTTGAAAAGTTGACGTTGTCGACAACGGATGAAAACCGACCCCGGATGTTGCCGGGACCGGCATCGGTCTTGGAATTGAACCGCCCCTCGCCGCGCGCGATGCGATAGTCGTCACGCAAGGGGATTGGCAGTTCGGCAGGATAGACAGGCAAAGCCATCAGCGCACCTTCATTGGCCGGGTGAGGCCCATGCTAGCCAAGGCCTTGTTCGCCGCACTGCCTCGACGCGAGGTCGCCTTGGCGGTCTGCTGCTCAAACCAGATGTCCATGCGCTTTCCACCTTCGCCGTCATCTTCCTCCTGCTGGTGAAGCACAGGCGGAGCGTTGTGGAAGTGCATCTCGGTCTTTGATGGACCGATGCCTCGAGCGTTGGCCATCATCTCCATAGAGCGCGGATTAGACCGGATGACATCGCCGGCACGAAGCTTGCGCAATTCCGGGCCTTCCTCACCTACCCATGCCCAACCTGCAGGAGCATTCTCGGTGCCGTCGGCAAAGAGGCCGATTGATCCGCCCGGATTGGCCGAGAGCCAGCTGAACGCTTTAGTGCCGCTGAAGAGCGAGTTCAGGCCGCCACCGAGCATCTTGCCGAGGCCGCCAAGAAAACCACCTCCGCCGCCTCCCGGAGCTCCTGGGAACTGGCTCAGCGCGTTGCCTAGCTTGCCCATGCCGCCACCAAAGGCATTGAGGCCCTTCCCGGCATCAACCGTGCCCGTGCTCAGATTGTCGAGGGCAGCAGTTGCCTTCTCGGCACTGCGATCAATCCCCATGAAGCCGGTGATGCCCTGGTTCTTGGCACCATACCAAGGTCCCCAGCCGCCAGCCTTGGCCTGATCTAGCGCGAACGCCGTCGACTTTTGCCAATTCGCCGGATCAGCCGGGTCAAGGCCGGTTTGTTGCATGAACCGGTTGCCGAGACCTGTTCCGAAGCCGGTGCCCTGCCCGCCCTTCAAAAGCTGGAACGGTCCGAACGAAGGCTCGCGGAAACCACCCTTGCTGTAGTTGCTCTGCCAAATGCCGGCGCCAAGCCCCTCGGACCGCGCCACCTTGAGCGCGATATCCGGATCTATGCCGATCGCAGAGGCGTACTGCTTGATGAAGCTGGTAGCGTTCGCGACGTTGTATGGCGCATTGCTTCCTAGCGAGCCTGGCGAACCGATGCCTGACAACGACATCGGCGCATAGTCGGACGCCTTCAGGCCATTGCTGTTTGCCGGCGAGAAGACGCGGTTCAAAACACCATCGGCGCCGCCGACCCCGATAGAACCCATCACGACCACCGAGGCCGCATTGACAGTCATCGCGCCAACGCTCTGCGTTCCAAGGGCATTGATGGCCGGGTTCGGCGTCATCCCGAGCATGGTAGCGAAGAAGCCGCCAATGCCACCGGTCTGGTTCATCGTCGGGAGGTTGGCGCCATACTGCTCGTTCAGGAACGGGTTCTTGACCGACAAGTCGAAGATGTTCTTCGCCATGTCCTTGGCGATGTCGCTGAGACGTTCCTGCCAGTTGTCGAAGCCGTCGAATGCCAGGTCGAAGATGTCGGAATAGGCGTCCATGCCGCCCTTGCGGACATCCTTCCAGAGATCGACCTGCTTCTTCAGCAACTCGTTGGAACGGATGATCGCAGCTTCCGGGCCGTTGAGATCTTCGCCAAGTCCGTACTGCTTCAGTGTGGCCGCAACCGCCTGTTCGACATCGCTACGGCCGAGTTGATCACGCTCAAAGGCGAGATCCTTCGCCAGCTTCGCCTTCGCCAATGCCTCGGCCATCTCGCCATAGGCAGCGGCCTGCTTCTTGATCAGTTCAAGCTGTTCCGGCGTCAACTCGATGTTGGCCGAGAGAGCCGAGTTCACTGCCTCCTGCTGGACGCGGAAGGCCTCAAGCGCGGCACCGGTCAGGCCGAGTGCATTCTTCTGGTCTTCAAGCTGCCTGATCCTGACCTCGTTCTTCTTCTGGAAGTCCTGCAGGTATTCCTGATCACCTGGGATGTCGTCGACGCCGCGGAAGTTGGGCAGCGGGATTGGACTGCCTGTGCCACCCGTGGGCAGGTTGAAGTGCAAATCCCCGCCAACACGATCACGCAGCGTCCTGTAATAGTCGCGCAGCGGTGTGCTGGTCATGATCTCGTTGACGCGCCGGTTCCGCTCCTCGGTGGCCTTGCTCAGGCTGTCCGAATACGGATCTGGCAGTGGCGGACCGAAGTCGATCTTGCCGATCGTACCGAGCCGATACCCACCACCGGGGAACAGCGCATCCGCCTTTTCCAGTGCAGCGTTGATCTTCTCCAGGAACGCATCGATGTAGGTCGCGCCGGTCTGGATCATGGTCTGGATGCCGCCAACCATGGCGTTCAGACCTTTGGTGACGAGCGAGCCCATCATGTTGGGGAATTGGCTCCAGAGATATTCGACGTCGACATAGGCTGCGTGGAAGCTGTTGATGATCGTTTCCGCCGCGGTTACCGCGCCACCGCCGACCGTATCCCAAGCCGCACTGAACCAAGGTGAGACGTCGTCGATCACGGGCTTCAGTTGGGCGGTGATATCCTCCTTGATTGCGCGGAAAGCGCCGGCCGCCGCGTCGCCAAACTCGATCGTCTTGCCAGTCGCCTTCTCGATGTCGCTTTGCAGGCCACGAATAGCGAGGCCACCAGCCGCCGCCGCGATGCCGACGGGCCAAAGCTTGGTGATAAGTCCGCCTGCGAGCGTGCCGGCGTCCCTGAGCGCAGCGTTGACACCTCCCTGCCCGGCATAGAGCTGCGCAATCTGCGGACCCTGCTGCATCAGCGTCATCGCTGGGTTCTGGCCAAGCGCTGCCATCTGCCCGACATCGAACAACTGATAGGTCAAGTTCTGACGGCGGAACTGAGCCATGTTGTCGTTCATGGCGCGGACGCGGGTGATGGTGTTGTCGGCCTCACGCGCGACCTGGCGCAGTCCGTCCCGAGCGACGACGCTGCCAGAGGCGATGCGAGACAGTGCTGCGTTGCTCTGCTCGCCGAGTGCTACGAGACGGGTCAGGGCCGCATTGGCCTGCTCTACGCCGGCCGAGACCCTGCCGAAGTCCGCATTGGCCGTTGCCGACGAGCGGCCAAGACGTTCGATAGCCGCATCCGCCTTAGTCGACGAGGAGGTCAGGCGGTCGAGGTCACCTGTGGCCTGTTTTACCTCACCGGACCGTACCGAAATGCCAAGATCAGCAATGGGCATGGATCATCTCGCAAACATTGCCCGGAAAAGAGCCGGCGTCATTTCGGGAAGCTTTTCGGGCTCGGGAGGCACGTCTTCCTCTTCCCCGCCACCGAAGATGGCAGCGAGCATCGCCTTGCGGCCGTCATGGGCTACGACAATCGCGTTCACATCGGTGCGGAGCGCCTGCTCTTCGGTCCAGCCCATCCAGCCGAGCGCTATCTCGGCCAGATGGTCATAGTATTCCGCAGGGCTCAGCGGCTCTCCGCGTTTCCCTGGTCTTTGTCCGACCCTCCATTGTCGAACGGCTTGCCCCCGTTGGCGACATTGGAGAGATATCGGATCAGCGGACCAGAGAGTTCAGGCAAACCCGTCTCGTAAACTCTCTCCGGCAAGTCTTTGAGTTCTTTGCTGGAAAGGCCGAGGCCGAGACCGATCACGGTGACCATCGCGTCGAAGTCGAGATCGCCAACAGCGCGCACCGTGTTGTTGATGCCGCCTCGCATCCGTGACAGCGCCTGACAGGCCTGCAACGACGGCTTCAGCGTGCAGGTTTCGCCGTCGAGCTCGATCTCGACATTACCGGCGCCGATGTGTGTCTTCTTGCTCATGCTTGGCTATCCTCAGACGGTCGGGTTGACGGTCACGACGTTGGTGTTCACCTCGACGTTGGCGTTGAGGCTGCGCACGGTGTTCGGGCCGCCACCGGCCTGCTGTGCCGACATCACGAGACCGATCCAGTAGTTCACTGTGCCGAGCGGCGTCGGTGTCACCGTATGGGTGCCGCTCTGGGTGCCGGTAGTGGCGATTGCAGCGCCGCCGAGCGTCGCCGAGACTGTGAAGGTGTCGGCGTCGGGCGTCGTCTTCACGTAGTACTTGGTGCCGGCGACAAGGCCGGTCGGCAGGGCACCAGTGGTCGAGAAAACGACCTCACGACCGCAGTCAGGCCGTGCGCAACCTTGGTGATGACACCCGGGCTCGCGATCGTGATCGTGGCGGCGAACGGCACGGCACCCGGTGCGTCATCCCACTGGATCTTGAAGGGATAGTTGTTGCGGGTCTTTTCCGCTGCGATCAGAGCGATTTGGCCCGGATCGCTGGAGTTGATCGCGAAGACGTTCTGCATCGAGCCCGCATTGCGCGTGCCCTTCTGCTTCACGTCACGGCCACGGCTGATCACCTGGGTCGTGATGAGTGCAGCGGTGTCGCCGATCTGGCCGCACTGGGTCCAGTCGACAACTTCAGTCCAGGTCACGGCAGCAAAATCCGCCGCCGCAACATCAGTCGAAGGCGCAGCCATGGCGGCAGCGCCGATGTAGAATTTCGCGCCAGCAACGGCGAACAAGTCGCTCATGGCGGTCTCCTTTCAAGTTGTGGGATTGCCTTGCCGAAGGGCGGTTAGGCGTGAAGTTGCCGTCCTGATGGCCGGGCACTGCTTTGTGGTGCTATGAGCGGGAGATGCGCCGCTTCCCGTCCATCAGTCTGTCTTTGCTTGCTGTCGCCCTGCTGGGGGCGATCTGGATGGACGAGATAACCAGCAGCTACTGCGCCTTCGGGTTCGGCGGCTTCCAGTGCAACGCCCCCTTCATTGGGTGGGGCAGCAGCCTCGCAGTCACCGGTTTGGTCCTACTCGCCGCCTGTTTGGTTCTGGCGCTTACGACAATTTGGGGTGTCTTTTGTTGGTGGAAGTCCCGCTCCCGAGGCTAAGCGAAGCACTCATAGGGCACGGTCACCGGCAGCATAACGTGCGTGTCATCATCGAGCGACTGGGCAACCGTCGGCGCGGTGGTGACGCGAACTGTGACGTCACCGAAGCGCATCCGGAGATCAGTTGGGAAGTGCGCAGCCACCTTACCCGCCACTTCAACCGCAACGGCTATGTTCTCGTTTTTCTTGCCGAATACGTCGACCTGCAGGAGGCCAAGCCGCTGATGCGGGTCCGTCGATCCGAGAAACAGCCGCCGGTTGACGTTTGAGACGTGGGTGACGCGGAGATAGCCCGTGGCCGGCTTGGTGAAGCTCAGGTTCGGCCATGCGATGGGGAGCGTAGGCGATAGCACAAGCGCTTCCACCCTCGCCTTCAGAGCGAGCCAGATCGATGTTTCGATGGATGGCACGTTGTGAGACCTACGAGGTTTGATAATTTCCCGAGTTAGGGACGGGATTTCGGGGGCATGCGATTATGAGAAAAATTCTCACGGCTCTGTTGGTGGCCATTGCTACCGTTGGCACCAACGCACGAGCAGAGTCCAAGGAGTGGGTCGATCCCGCCGAAAAACTCAAGCCGTTCGACCTGAAGTGCCCTCACACCAACAGTGGAGTTTTCGAATTGCTCGCTCAAAACTCGGCGGGTCGAAAAACCAAGTTGGTGGCAGTGTTTAAAGATGCGAGCAGGAATTCGACGATCAACGCCATCGAATATTACGAATTAGGAGCCTCAGCGACGAAATGGGAACGGATTTTTTGGGCTGACGTACACAACAAGAAGAACAACCAGGCCGACAAGGTTACCATCGGGAAGGTGCTTAGGCTCGTCAATCCGATAATGCTCAAAGTTTGCAACGGTAAAGCATCACAACGGGAGCATTTCGAGAAATACCTCCGAGGAAACGCAGCCGAGCTACAAGCCAAGCCTTGATCTAACCTCCGAGGCCTTCGTCGCAACGATTGCCGTCCAGCGTTGCGCGGCGAGAGTGACCCACGGACGTGGGGCCTGTCCTCTCGCGCCATAGTGCACCATCGCGCCATAGGAGGCGGTGACGCCCAGGTAGATGGTATCGCCCAGATCAGCGCCAGCAATTACCAAGATCACGTCGCCAAGGTCAGCCGGGACGGGTACACCAGGATTGTCCCGCGTCAGTTGAGGCATCGCGGTAGTCGACGCCATCAGCGAAGCCCGTAGGAATCCGGTTCGGTTGTAGTTTGGAGACGGCGGCCCCTTGTAGACCATGTCCACGAGAAGCTGATCCATGGTGTTGACCAGTTCCTGAGCGCTCTCCTTGAAAACAGCCTCCAGGGCCCCGTCGACCTTGGCCGCCCATGCTCCAACTTGCGCGCTGAACGAGGCCACTACTGCACCCTCACCAGATCAGCGGCGATCATCGCCTCAGCTATCCTCTCCTCGGTGAGTATCTTCGACCAGTCGACCGGCTCTTTTGGAAGGCAAGAGATGAAAAGCGCCTTGGTTTCCTCGTCCAGATCAAGACTGTCGATATCGATCGACACGATTTCAATTTCAGCCATCAGCGCACCAGTTCAGCGACGAAATCAATTCGGAAATCGCAGTAGCACTTGCATCCGAGAGTATGCCGCGCCGGAACGCCGGGAGCATGTGGATATGGGATTGCGGTTCCATCCGGCGCCATGAACGGCTGATCAAACCGCACTTTCTGGCCGTTCATCGCCACATGGTGCGCTCGGGGATGCTCTTGTGGTGTGTGGCGCCATGTCTTGGTGACGTTCTGAGCCTGCACCCTGCCCTTGTCGATCTGCTGGCGGAACGCGATCTCTTTGGAGGTGTTCAGAGCTTCGAATGTCTCATGCAACGCGATCGTGTCGGCGCGAAGCTTCAACAGCCCGTCAGCGTACCTCGATGTGATCCGATCGATGGTCTCGGTCGGCAGCGGCTCGCCCGTCTTCATTGCCGCAAGGATAGTGCGATCGTACCTCTTGTCCCTGCGGTTCCTCGATAGGTAGTTTCTCAGCTGATCGGGCTCACCGAGGGACAGTTCCTGTCGGGCTGTGGCGACATACTCCGCTTGGGCTGTGGTGAGCCCGATCACGCCGCCCTCGCGCTTCCCTGTGACCCGGTTGACCCGTCCGACGACCTGCAGCGCTGTCTTGGTTGGGTTATCGCCGCGGGACAGCCCCTCCTCCAAAGCGGATAGGATCGCAACCTTTTGATCCTCGACGATGTTCGTGACCAGCGTGGCGCTGTGCTCACGCAGCCAATTCTCGGCTGCCAGGTTGCGAGCATCCCAGCGTACTACGACCTGATGCCCATCGGGCTCACGCAGTTGAGGCATCTGCTCGACCGCAGCAATGCCACCACCGTTGAATGCCTGCCGGATGGCCTCTTCCAGCGGCCGGAATGCCGCCTCCTCGAGGTTGAGGGCTCGGATTGCACCGGCAATGTCAGCGCGTTCCAGCCGCTCTACAATCCGTCGCAAGACGATGTTCGACCGAATGTCGTCGATCGCCTCAATGAACGCGGCGCGAAGCAGCGGCTCCCATGTCGCGACAAGCTGTTCGAAGCGCTCGCGAGGTGATAAGCGTTTGAGCATGAGCCCGCCATGCGCAGGCCTTTTGCCCGCTATTGTTGAAACCGGTCTAGCTTAACTGAAAGATAGACATTTTTTCTGGTCAGGGTTTTTGCGTGTGTGAACCCTCCGCCTTGTTTTTCCCCGGTGTCCACTTGAAAGGTAGCTGCCTTTTTTTCGTTCCCGATCTTGACCTTGAATTCCCCACCTATGTTCCCTTGCAGGCTGTAGCTCTTTGTTTCAGAGAGCGTTTCCGCACGCGTGGCACCGGTTGCGAGAACAACGTTCTTGTTTGCTCTTTTGAGGGTTCGGATTTGATCACGACAATTCGGCTTAATGGATTTGCGCACCACTACGTCGCCGTCGCCGGCAAGAGTGAATACATGCAAGTTCTCGACAACGTAGCCTTTCTTGGCCCCCGCACTAGCGCCGGCCGCTGCAGCGCCCAGAGTTGGTATTGACCCGGAACCGCTAAGGTTACCCGAGTCGCTCGTATCTAGTTTGGAAACGCTCACACCCTCATCAACTACGTGTTTTCCAATATCGATAAGCGGCGGTGTCTTTTCAAAATCTATGTAGCATAGGGAACTGTAAAGCCTACCGTTTGCCGTCTTGAAGGCTGGACGTTTACCAGGTCCTTCAAAATAAAGGTGGCCAACTTTAACACCAGTGCTTGTCGGGTTAAGCGCTGTGTACCCAACCGGAGTTAAATCATTCATATCTCCACCAGTTGTACACCCAGCGACTACCACAGTTAAGCAAATAGCCAGCGCTCGACACATCTAATCCCCCTTGGCAATTTTCTCCGCGCAGTAACGTAAACAAAATCCAAGTGAGTCCGCAATATCATCGGCTCTATTCTAAGCCATCTTTTACACACTTACTTAGGCGGCACAGAACACCTCCCAGGCCACTACAGTGCCCGCTGACGGCGTAGGGCGCAGGCTGGTGATCGCCCGAAGAGTGCCGTCGATGACGAGTCCGTCGCTCAGGATCGGCGCCACTGGCGGCACGGCAAACGTCACGATGTCGCCGGTCTGCACGATCAAGATGCCATTCTCGTAACGCTGGTCGACACGCTTCACCGCTGCGCCCAGTTCCCACGTCTCAGTCGTCTCAGTCGGCGGGTCCCATTCGTTCGGGCCCGGCGTTGTGGTGACGCGGCGGAGTTGCACGCTCCCCTGCTTGAACTCGCCAAACAGTTCGTCGGCCACGCCGCGGAGTTCTTCGTAGAAGCCGGTCATCCGCGCACCGCCGAAGCTGTGAACGGTTGCCCTATGCCGATCAGCGCAGCGAGTATCCCGTCGATAATCGGCGAGATCGGCTGCTGGCTCGCAACGCCACCGCCACCCACCGCATATTCGACCTCGATGTCTCCAACCTTGGCGCGTTTCTTCACCTTGCCGGGCGTTACGTCTGGCGTGAGCGAACCAGGCGCTGCCAGTTCACGTACCGCTGCTTCACAAGCGGCCCGGACGATCTCGACCGGGATCTCGTCGCTCGTGACCGGAAACCCGTTCATGTCGACAACGCCGACGCGAGGCCATTCCAAAGCCTGCAGGCGGAACTCCTTCCGCTGGCCTGGGAACCGCGTGCGATAGGTGTTGTCGATGTAGGCTGTTGCACGGCGCAGCGCTGCTTCAGCCTTGTCGGTGGGGCTTGCAGGGAACGTGAGCGCGCGCGCAGCGGCATACGCCACGGCATCGCTCACGCTGACGTAGCTTTCTGCATTGGCAAGGCCGGAGCCATCCTCGACGATGAGCATAGTTCACTCGGCCCTACTCGGCCGCCGCCTCTGCATTGAGTTCGTTGAATTGCGCAATCAGCTTGGCGCGACCCGTCATGTGGTGGGGACGCTGACCGCTAGCTGCTTCGATGGCGTCGCGAAGCTGCTCGTCGCTGAACTCCTCGCCGCTGTCGGTACCGAGTTCGATTTTCGGCGCGTCGGTCGGCTGCGCACCTTCATCGAAGGGCTCGTGGAACTTGGCGTCGAAGTCTTCCTCGTTGATCAGCACGTACTCGCCCTGATCTTCGCCCCAAGGCTGAACCTTGATCGTTTTCATGTCGTTGATCCTGATTGAAAGAGGAACGGGCGCACCGAAGCGCGCCCGTCGATGACGGAAGGCTTAGCCGAGCAGCAGGCCGATATGTTCAGGCTTGATTGCGGCGCAGCCCCACGCCAGCGCGACTTCGTACTGCATCTGGCGGTACTGGGCGTACATCGAGACTTCGAAGCTCAGGCCGGTCAGCGCATCGGTCACGATCATGCGATCGATGGCCGAGTCACCCTGCGGCGGCAGCGCCGGAGCGCGAGTGGCCAGAGCGATGGCAGAGCGAGCGAAGAACATGTTGCGCGCGCCCGTTGCAGACACCGTAATCGCCGTGGCCGCAGCCGGGATTGCCTTCTGCAGGCCAGGGGCTGCAATGGTGATGACGCCGCCATTGGACACATCCGTGTCCCCTGCGGCTACAACGTACTTGTTGGTATCACCAGCGAAGCTGATCACATCGCCCGCGAGGATGGTACCGGTGCCGGCCGAAGCCAGGGTGATCGCAGTGGCGCCGACGGCATAGCCCGTGGCGTTGGTGGTGGCCGCTGCGCCGGTACCCGCCGTGAAGGTCTTGATCTGAGCCGACTGGCGCAGCGCAAGGTTCTGCAGGCGATCGGTGATGCCGTTTCGCAGCATGTCTTCGCGGCCGGCTTCGTTCACCTTGAACAGTACCGACTGCTTGCCGCGCAGATTGGCCATGGCGGCGGTGCCAAGGGCAAGCTGGAAGTCGAGGCCCTGAGCACCGTTCTCCTCCAGGATGCGAAGAGCGCCTGCGGAATCGCTCAGGTCAGCAGGGGTGCCGAAAGGCGCGGTGCCCGGGGTACCGTAAGCGCGAGAGGCCTTGGTGTGCAGTGCGGCCAAATCGCCTTCCACCTCGTTCACCAAGGTACGCATGCCCTGCTGGAACTGGTTGGAAAGGATGGTGTTGTAGCTGGCGCCGTTGTTGTCGAGGCCGAGCTTTTCCTCGCCATTCCAGCGGATCGGGACACGGCGAGCTTTGGTGATGGTCATCGGCACGTTACCGATGGTCTGGTCACCATCGTTCGGCGGCGTCACGGCCGGAGTGATATCGGTGGCCGTTGCAGCCGGGGTAACCGGCGACATGACGGTCTGACCAACTGCGGCGCGCGCATAGGTCATGTCCGAGGTCACAGCCGGGATGAGCCCGACCAATTCGCGCGAAACCACGTCCAGCGCGTTGTAGATAGTCGGGACGAGGCCCGTCAGAGTATTACCCATGGTGGCTACCTTTCAGATTTGGGATTGATGTTTGGGGGAATTGGGCCATCCAGCCC
Organism: Mesorhizobium sp. Pch-S; assembly: GCF_004136315.1. Classification (NCBI taxonomy): domain Bacteria; kingdom Pseudomonadati; phylum Pseudomonadota; class Alphaproteobacteria; order Hyphomicrobiales; family Phyllobacteriaceae; genus Mesorhizobium; species Mesorhizobium sp. Pch-S. Next base: position 5,627,882 of record NZ_CP029562.1, on the reverse strand, counting down.
GGTCGCCCCGTCCCGCATCCGCGTGGGGCAGTCACAGCGTCGTGGGGACGCTATTCAGTGAGGGTGTAGCCCTCTTTGATCTTTGCGGACTTGGACGCGGGATCGAGCGCATCGAATGCCTGCCGGGACATGGTCTTAGCGCCGCCCTGCCCATTGCCCTGGCTGCCGCGCGAACCGTCGCCTTTGTGGCCGGTACCCTTCAGGATGCTGTCCTTGTAGGGATAAGCATCGACCAGGATCTCCATGGCTTCATCGAACTCGGCGATTTCGCCGGGCTTAGCGCGAGAGAACAGCTTGTTGCCGGCGGCGTCGTACGCCACGACCTTGCCATCCTCGATCTTGAAATGATCGCCGAAGACCTTCTGAGCGGCAGGACCAGGCAGGACGAGCTTGTCGCCGACATACTGGGAGCGAGCAAACCTGCCGCCGATCATCTCACCGTTGAGGGCGAGCTCCAGCTTGTCACCACGCGCCTTCTCAGCGGCCAGCGCTTCGGCATTGGCCTTGTTCGCAGCGGCGACGGATTCCTCAGCTGCTTTCTTGATACCGGCCTTCAGTTCCTCGACCTTGCCAGCTTCCATGAGCTTGCCGGCATCCAGGTTCTTGACCGTTTCCAGTGCAGCACGGGCCGCCTCGCCGTCCTCGATGCCTTCGAAGGCCTTCAGCTTGGTCTCGGCGGCTTCCTTGGCCTCACGGTGCGTCTTGGCCTCGCCATTCAGCCTTGTGATCGTGGCGACGGTACCGACAGCATCGAATGCGACCTCTTTGCCGTCGTCATGGACAAAGACGGGCTTGCCGTCCTGCACCTCGGCGTAGGTCTTCCCTTCGACAGTCACGAGTTTCAGTTTCATTGCTGGTCTTTCTGGGCATCCGCCCGGCTATGGCGCATCCGCGCCGAAACACCCGCCAAACATCCGTTGGGCAGGCAAAATCCAAAACTTGTGTTGATCAGGCCGCGTTTGCCGGCTTGCGAGGCGTCGTTGCAGCCTCAATATCGTCGGGGCTGTCTTCGCCGGGCACTTCTTCGAGCAGGCGCTGCTCTTCCACTTCAGGATCAAACTGAGGCCCGAGCGTGCCGCGGCGCTGCATTTCGTCCCACAGGGTGCGCTGGGACAGGTCGCCATTCTTCCGGGCTTCGAGCAGATTGCCCGTCTCATCGGTGCCGCCGGCATCAATGCCGAAGTCGGTATGCACCGAGACCTCGACCGTGGTCGCGATCTTCATCCACATGCAGGTGAAGACGAAGGCCTGCTCCAACACGTCCTTCAGCCCGTTTGCCCAGACCTCGACGGCGCTGTGCGCCTTGGCGGCGTCGATCGCGGATACCGTGGCGACCAGATTGCCCGACTTTCGAGTGGCTGGCTGAAGCGCGAGCCGTCGAAAGTGGTCGATCTTGTTGTCGACGCTTTCCGATACCGCTGTGATGTTGGCTGCATCAGGCTGGATGAAATCCCAATCAGCCTGGTTGTTTTCGCTTGGCGGGGCGAAGAGCACAGTCTTCGGCCCGACGGTGATCTGGGGCGCGGGTGTCTCGACCAGTCGTTCCCTGCCATCCACGACGACCGGAGCGGTGGTCGGCGCAGGCGGGTTCATCCCCTTCGCCTTGAGCATCGGAGATCCGGCGAAGGTCAGGATCTCATCCTCGCGGCTCAGTGCGCGATAGATCTCCATCTGCATGACCGCCAAGTCGATCAGCGGCGGCTTCACTCGATAGATGCCGGAGCGCTCACCAGTGAAGAACAGGACGATCGGGATCAGGTCGAGTGTGATCGCGCCGCGGCCGACCGAGACCCAAGTGACATCCCTCGTTGTCGCGTCGACCTGCTTCTCAAACAACTCCCATGTCGGCGAAGCGCCATGCGCCGCAATGTCGATAACGCGGACCCGCTCCGTTTCCTTCTCGGCGTAGCCATCGCGCTCGACATGGCATTCACGAAGGCGGATATGCTGGACCAGATCGCGCCCGTTCACCTTGACCGTGTAGAGAGCGAGGATGTTCTCGGCGAGGAGCGGAACCCAATAGGGGCGCGTGCCGGCCTTCTTCTCCTCGGCAACCGTCTTAGCCGGCTCGCTGTCTGGATAGGTGACGTAGATGCCGACCACGCCGGCTGCCACGCCTTCTACGAACTGAGCCCGGGCGAAGCTGTGAAGGTCGTTGCCCTCCCCGTCGATATCCTCAGCAATCTCCTTGATCGCGTCGGGCACTGTCCCCTGCAGCGCTACAGCCTTAGTGAAAGGCTTCGAGCACAGATTGCGCAGCGCGTCGACAAACTCAGGCCGCCAAGGCGTCGCCTCCAGCCGTTTCTTGTAGGCCGAAACAGCTTCGTTCTCGTACCGAGGCAGGTAGAGCTCGCCCTTCTCCTTCACACGGCGAGCGCCGGCGCGGATATCGGCAATCATCGCCCAATCAGGCGCCATAGCCTTGTAATCCGCCGATGGGTTCGACGGATCGTTCTTTGGTTCGAGTGCCATGGCTACCGTGCGGTTTGATAGGTGCCGACAACCGCGGTCGGCACAACTTGGGTCAGCATCAGCGCAGTTAAGGCCCACACTGCAGCGTCGAGGCGATCGGGAGAAGGCATCCCTGAAAGGGGTTCCCAATTCACCATCTGGTCTTCGAGATCGGCTAGGCCTTTCACGTGGCTGACCTTGCCCTGTTCGTAGAGTGCGGCCACAGGTTCGGCTCGAGCTGCTTTGCCGCGAGAAGCGTGGACGATCGTCACTGGCACGGTGGCATCGATGGTGTGGATTGCATGTTTGACCAAATCACCGCCCTGGTTGCCCTCGGCCACAATCCGGTCGGCTTTGAGATCGTGGTAGAGTCTCACCGCGGTTGCCGCCCATTTGCCTGGCGACATGCGGCCCGATGCATCCTGCAGGACGTATCCGCGGTCATCTCGCCCCAATCCGGCTGCAATGATGCCACTCTCCGCACTTTCCTCTTTGGCAGTCACTGCCGGATCGACTGCGACGACAATCCGCTTCATTTCGGGCAACGCGCCCTTAAGCAGGGACTGCTCGACCAAGGCGCGGCTCCATAGAGCCCCCTCGGCTTCCTCCAGCACTTCCGCTTCAAGTTCCTGTCGGCCGAGGCGAGTGCCTTCGTATTTGTCCTTGATCGCCTTGAGGAAGGTCGGGGCAAGGTTGGCAGAATTCGCGAAGGTAGAGCCCCGCGTCACCACCGTGAGCTTGTCCTGCATGATCTCACGCAGGATCTTCAGCGGCTTCGGTGTGGTGGTGATGCAGGTCCGCGGTCGGTCGCCGAGGCGAAGACCGAACATGGCCATGTCCCAGGTCTCGCGCAGATACTTCCATGCCGCGAGCTCGTCGCACCACATTGCTTCGGCCTGAGGACCGCGAAGACGTTCTGGCTCCTCCGCTGAGAACAGGGTGGCAATGGCGCCATTGGCCCACGTCAGCCGGCGCTTGGATGGCTCATAGGATGGGCGGCCTATCGGCTCGCCGGCGTAAGTCCGGTCTCCCGACCAACATACCGCCAGCAACCCGCTTTCGCCCTCCACCATGACATCGCGGGCGTCGGACGCCGTCGGAGCGATGAGATGCAGCCTGGTAGCACCGGCCCTCACCTGCTCTCGGGTCCACTCCGCGCCGGTTCTCGTCTTGCCGAAGCCGCGGCCGGCGAGGATCATCCAGGTTTGCCAATCACCTTCCGGTTCCAGTTGCTCTGGACGGGCGAGAAACCGCCAGTCATGCAGAAGTTCGCGGCACTGTTGATCGGTCAGGCTGCTAAGCGCCTGGCTTCTTACCTCCGGCGGCAAGCTGGCGAGCGATGAGAGATTCAAGCTGTCCTCTTGCGTCAGTCACTGTCACATCGGCGGTAACGCTCGCCTCGATCTTATCGGTGAACAGCGAATGGTATTTTCCGAGTAGTCCCCAGGCCGACACACGGGCACCGTGGGAGCTTCCCTCGCCGGTACGGGTCGCCTCCTCAAACAGACCTTTGAGCACCCTCTCCGCGCTTAGATCGAGCGCTGCGGCCTTCTCTGCCGCTTTTCGGGCGATCGCATCTGCGATGTCTACATTTGACAGCAGCCGCGACCCTTCGCGATTTGCCGTCTTTGCTGCGTATCCAGCCCGGATTGCGGCCTGTGTGGCGTTCAAGTCGATGACGTACTCGGCGACGAAGCGCTGCTGCTTGTCAGTGAGCGTCACGTGAGATTACCTTTGCTTCGACGACGTTGCGGCTAATCGAACGATGGATGGTCACCGATGCAGAAAGCTGAGTACGTCATCGGCCTCACTCCCGATCGTAGCGCGGCACGGATTGAAACCCATGTAGCAGGAGAGATGACAGCGTGGAGCCTCACCAGCCCCGAGGAACTGTCTGAGATCATCGCGTCATTCATCCGTGCAAGGGCGGATATGACCGACGAGGTCCCCACGGATCTTGATCCCAACGCCGCCATCACCGCGCTGGTCAATCCGTTTTGGAAGATCACTCCCGGGCCAGATCGTGATGGCGTCGTTCTGGCTATCAGGCACCCAGGAGCCGGTTGGATGGGGTTTTATCTTCCATCAGCTTCTGCCCAGCGACTGAAGCAGATCCTCAACGAGGCGCTTTAGGCGAATCCCTTCACCGCCGGCCCGCTGACTTGCCCTTTGCCAACGCCTGGGCGAAGCTCTCATGACGGGCATTGGGGAGAATGGGCATGGGGATCAGAGAGTTTGCGGGACGACTGAAGTCCGAAATTGAAACATTGCAGGCCAACGGCCTAGAGGCGGTGACCACCGAGAATCTGATCAACTACCTCGCCAGGGTAGAACAATCACCGGAACCGAACCCGTCGCCGGCCGAGCTCGAACGATATAAGGCAGAACTCACGCAGCACGTTGAGAACATCAAACTCGCCCACGCCACCGACTTGGAAATGTTCCGCTCCGTGATCACACTGGGCCAGAACGCCATCCGCAGCATGACAACGATAAACGGAGGGGCTTCAGTAGCTCTGCTGGCATTTCTCGGGCACCTAGCCAGCATCCGATCATCATCTATCCCGACTTTCGCCGGCTGCCTCGCGCCATTCGTCTTTGGAACACTCCTCGCCGGATTGGTTTCCGGAGGCACGTACTTGTCCCAATGGCTTTATGGATACGACACACCTGCCACAAAGATGGCAGGACTCGTCGCCAACGTCGTCGTGATTTTGCTCGGCCTTGCGTCATTCGCCGCCTTCGGCGTTGGCGCATGGTGGACTTATGACGCTTTCGTCCATACTCCCCCGCTGCCGGGCTAAGCCGCCTGCTTCTGGCGCTTCGCCTCGCGCTGCCGACGCATCTCGTTCCGCTTCTTCGCCCAGGAGAAAGCCGCCTGTGGCTCGTTGCTCATGAACGGTGCAAAGGCATCATCTGCCAGCCATGAATTGAGGTTGTCTCGTTTGCCCGCATCTTCGGCGATCGTATCCGAAACATCCCTGATTTCATGGCCGCATGACAACACCCTGATTTCGGGGTTTTGTGCATGCAAACGCTGTTTCCCGGCAAGATGACGCGAAATTCGCTCCAAGGCACGATCTTTTCGCCTTCTACCAGTCTCGGGATGGATGCCTTCGACAGTGAAGCACCAGCGACGGAATGCCTTGCCGCCAGCCTTGGCACGAGCCCATGCCCATAGCGCGCGGCGCTCGGCATCATCGTCCGTTGCCTGGAGCCAGTCGAACAGGCTTTCGACAAGCGTAATCTCAGCCGCAGTCGGCATGGCCGCCACTCGATCGAAGAACGCTTTGCGCTCGGCCGCCAATGGATCGTCGCCCTCCTCCAGCCAGTCGCCTTGGATGAGCTTGCCCCGCCTCACGACGCGCTTTTCCCTGGCCTTGCCCCAGCCGTTCTTGTCGGCCTGGTCGTGGACATAGGGAAGCTGTTGGGCTCGCAAAGCGTGGGGCCCGACGTGCTCGTGGCTGTTGCGGTCGATCTCGGCCGCTCGGATGAAGATGTTCGCGATATCGCCGATGTTCATGCTCGCCGCCTGTCGTCATAGAGATCTGGTTGAATGGAACGCGGACCAAACGCACGCCACAGCCGTTCGTAGATAAGGCCGGCGAGCGCGCTGCGCATCGATACGTGGCCGCGCAATTCGTGCGTCAAGGCCTGCAACTCGCCAACCGGGCACCGATCCCACACCGCCAGCCATTTGGAGGTATCCTCGACCCACTCGGGCCTTGCCCGGATCAGATCGGACGCAGCGCCGAACACAGCCGCCTCGAGCGCTGCCTTGTTGTTCTCGGTTTCTGCCAGCGTCGTCATCACGAGCCGCGCGTGTTCCATGCCGTGGCGATTGATGATCTTGGCCAGCGCACCGACGGCGCGCGTCTCACCCGGGCCCGGATATACCGACTTCGGCACAATCCGGACTTCGAACTCCTCGCACAGGGCCTGGACGCGGGGATCGATCATTTCGCCGGCCGCTCCTTCAGCCTTTCCACCGTCGTAAACCGATGCCCGCATGTCTCGCATTCCCGGCGCCGTTTGACACCACCAGCGGTAGGGCGTGTCTCCAGCGTCCGCAGGTCTGGCGACTGGCAGGACGGGCAGACAAGGCCGTGTAGGGATGCTGCGGGCTGGTGGACGTTCACTTCAGCCCCCGTCGCATCAAGCCATGCCAGACGGTCTTCGGATCGCGCCGGAACATCTTACCCATCTGCATAAGCGAAAGTTGCGGCTTTGCGCGGTAGACGGCGGCCATAGCGTCATAACGGGCCACGACGAGCTTCCGCGCGCGGCTGGCCGACAACACCTCGGCATAGGTCACGCCATGCTCATGAGCCACGTCCGCGATGATCTGCTGCGCTTCGGTGCGAGGGATGACGATCGGTCGAGCGCCGGCGATGATCTGGGATGCGGGAGTGACGAAGCTCATGCCTGCGCCCTCAAACGGGCAGAAGCGATGCGGTTCCATTCTTCCCTGCCCTTTGGCGTGGGAACCAGAACCATCTGCCCCTTACGATTTGGTCCGCCGTTGGCTACGAGCCCTGCCGCCAGCAGGGCTCTAACCGGCTTGGCATTGCGGGACGCGACTTCGGCGCCGTGTCGAACGACATCGCCAAGCAGCATCTCTTGCGGTGCGGAAAGCTCCGTCATGCCCGCCTCCGCACCCGCTCGACTTTCACCTGCCGGCCTTTGACAATCACCGCACCAAGCACCGCCTCCTGATTACCTGCAGCCAGTGCCGCCCTCTCCCGTCGCCATTCCTCGACGCCTAGGACGTCAGCAACGATCTCGGCCTGCTCGGCTCGGATTTCAGGGTTAAGGATGCGCCTGACACAGTCCTTGGCCGCCTGGATGGCTTGGTGCGCCGTGTCGCGCTCCACTGGCGTGCCGTTCTCGCGGACGAATTTCCAGTTGTCGGTACTGAACAACTTAAAAAGGGGCCTGTAGCGGCCGTTGAACGGCATGCTCGAATAGTCGGGGAGAAAGTCGGGTGTGTTGGCCATCAGAGGGTTTCCTCGAAAAGCTGAGGATCTGGCTCCTCGCGCATGGAGACATAGCGGGTGAACTGCGCCTCGAACCGGACGCGATAGCGCTTGTTCGGATCGCCGAACCGCCATTTCAGGACACCGATTTCGGCCTGGTCCTCGGTCCACTTCTCGCGATTGAAGCGAGCGTTGATCCGGTCTTCGTCCTTATCGTCCTCAGAAGTCTTGATCTGGTTCTGCCAGTACTTCCACGCCCGGTAGAGGTAGAAGACGGCGTCATAATCCTCCCTGCCCTGCTCGCCGCCGAAGATGTCGGTATCGATTGGGCGAGGATTGCGGCGCTTGGCGCCTGAGGCCGATCTCTGCATAAGGTTGAGCCAGACCAGGCCATGTTCATCGGCGAAGTGCTTGAAGACGCCGTTGATCTCGGCAGCGATGCGCCCCTCATGCGCTTTGGGATCGCGTGGACATACCTTGCGGGCGTGATCGACAACGACAAGGCCGGTCTTGCCCAGCCTCCGGCAGAGCGGAAGCAGCGTCCTCTTCACATAGCTGACCAGATGACCCGCGGTATCGTACGAGCCATTGCACTTCCTAATCCGCAGCGGTGTTGTCCTGACATCGGCGAGCGCTTCGATATACCGAACCTTCTCCTTGTCCATCATCGTCCGGTCGCGAATGCGGGTGTTCTCAATCCCCGTCCGCTGGCTGACGATCTGATCGATGATCTGCTGCTTCGACTGATCGAAGGACAGGATCATGACGGGATGGCCATTCGCCAGCGCCTCGCCGACGATCTGGAGTGCGAGAGATGTCTTGCCCTCACCTGAGCCCGACAGCATGCCTATGAGCATGCCCCCCTCCATATCGCCGCCTATTGTCTCCCGCAGTTGAGGAAGTGGCAGTGGAACCACCGGCTTCTTCGCCATGGCCGAGAACGCCGCAACCATGTCGTCGACGATATCTTCAACGTTGCAGTTGTCGTCATCCGGCGCTTCGGCAAAGGCCTCGATGATCTGTGCCTCAGCGTCGCGGCCGATTTGCATTGCCGGCATATCTGGTGGCGCGTCATAGGCGACGTTCACCATCTCCTCGCCGATGATGATCAGGCTGCGGCGCTGTGCCATGTCATAGACAGCGCGCCCGTAGTCCGCGGCGTTGATGACTGTGACGGCCTCGACGGCAAGCCGCGCCAGGTATTGCGCCACGGTCAACTCGCCGACCATCTCGCCGGCCGGCAGGAAGGATTTGATCAGGATCGGATCAACAGCGTTGCCCGACCGGATACGTTCAGATGCCACGTCATAGATTTTTCGGTGCAGCGGCTCATAGAAGTGTGCAGCCTTGAGGAAGTCGGCCACACGATGAAACGCATCGTTGTTGACCAGGATCGCGCCCAATAGCGCCTGTTCCGCCTCAATGTTGTTTGGTGCCTCACGGGCCGGTGTGAAATCGCGGGAGTGCGCGTTCATGCGAATGCCCCCTTGAAATGCCGCAATCTCTTTCTCAAATCTCCTATAGCCGGCGAGAAAAGTCGGCTTAGTCGTTGAAAATGCTGACAAATAGTGAGGAGAATATGAGCAAGACGACCTTCGACAGACCCATCTATCTGAAGGAGGGTAAGCACCTTGTGAGGGAGATCGAAAGCATCGATGACGCGATCGACTTCCTCTACGAATGGCCCGAAGACAGGCGTGATGCGATCTACGAAACCACGCTGAGCACGTGCCTCATGGCTTATGATGGGCTTAAGCCGATCAAGGTGGCCCGAGACGCGATGCGCGCCTTTGGCGTCAAAAAGGGCATCCTTGAGAAAGCACCTGCGGTCCAGCCGTGGATGATCAAGCAAGGATCCGGTGGACTCGTCACTGCTTAGCGATCCTTTGAAGGAGGGGCCGCTTAATGCGGCCTCCTCCGTCATGTCGATGACGTTTGGGAGTTGTGCGTTCACTCTGCCGCCTCCCAAGGAATGTTACCGCGCTGGTCGGTAGCCAAGGCCGTCGCGATCTCACGAACCCAGATCGGCTGCGAGGAAAGCATGAACGTCTCACCGGTCATTGCCAGGAGCAGGGTGGTCCCCATGACGCCAGCAATGGCTTCGGCAGCGTCCGGCGGAACCGCGTTGCCAATACGCTCACGCCATGCCGAATCCGACTGGCCGTCGAGCGAATATCCTTCGGCAACTTCATCTGGATCGACCAGGCTTTGCAGCGCTGCGAGCTCGAGCGTGGTGAACGGCCGGTGCCAAGTACCGTCGAGCGCACGGATAACTGCGACGAGGCGGTCATCGGGTTTCGGCAGCTCAAATAGAGGCTCGGCTTCGGTTTCTCGGGGATCGGCCACGGACCAATTGCCACGATCATGCTTGGCGAAGCCTGGAACGGCATAGGCCGTACCCTTCCATGGCACCACGCCATAGTGGCCGCCTGTCTGGTAGTTCTCTCGCTTGTCACCGAAAGCCGCAGGGCGCGGGTCTGCAACAGACAGCGCGCCACCGGCTACATGCGTTGCGCCTGTTGCAGCCTTTGAGTGCTTCTCCCATGCGCCGACTGATAGGATGTTCTGGTGGGTGTTTTCTCCGTATCCGGGGCGAGGATCGGCGACGGCGCTGGCACCTGATTTTCGATTCCCGACGACAGCATGAGGAGCTTGGTCGAATGGGTTTACATACCAATTGCCCTGCAAATCCTCCGTCGCTTTGCCAGGCCTCGGGTCGGCCACTGCGAAGGCACCATTCGACGGCAGGCTTTCGCCCTGAACTGTTCCGGAAGTCTCACCCCACTTCCGGACGCCATGGGCACCCGAACGGAGATCGTCGACTGGTCTTGGATCGGCGACCGCGAAGGCGCCATTGCCTGTGGTGGATGCTGCGATGACGGTTCCGGCCGGCTCCTTGTACCCCGTTACACGATACTTCGTTTGCTGGTATGTGGCGTCAGCCTCGGCGCGGGGATCTGCAACAGCCAAGCCGCCAGCTGGACCTCCAGGCCCTGCAACCGCAGGCGAAGTTCCCGCCCAGGGCACAATCCGGAAAACGTTATTGAAGCGCGGTTTGCCTTCCATACGAGGGTCGGCAACCGAGAACGTGCCTCCGCCTGGTGTACTTTGTGAGGTAAGGGCACCCGAGGGGCGATCCCACTGGCGAACGCCGTACTGTTGGTTTTCCCGACCGACGAAGCGCGGATCGGCAACAGAGTAGCGACCTTGCTGCGGCGATCGTTGGGACGTGATCAAGGATGCCGTTTCCGCCCATTTCCCGACCCCGAGCAGTCCGCCGCGATCGGCTGGGAAATTTTCGGGCCGAGGATCTGCAACACTGAAAGCGCCGTTTGTTGGGCTGGAACGGCCCGCGACGACGCCGCTGGTATCTAGCCATTGGCGAACACCCAAAACGCCGGCCTGCCATTCGTGATCCGGCATGATGCCGAAATCGCGTAGGGAACCATTCTCGATCGCAAGTTTGTTCAGCGAGCGCCAGTCGGAGCCGGCTTCAACAAAGGCTAGGCGAACCCATGTCTTCCACTGGAGAGCTGGCAACCGGTGCATTGGGCCGGCACGGAGATCACCCGGCAAAGGCAGCCGTTCTAGGATTTCGCCGACGCCGCGTAGGCGCCGCTTTTCTGGCTCATACAGGAACGGAGGAACCTTCGCTTCGTGGCGGGCAACAAGCAGGTATCGCTTCCGGCTCTGGCCAAGGCCGCCTATTTCGCCGCAATCATGCGTCGTCTCGGCGACGGCGTAACCATAAGCGCGAAGCAGTGCGACGATCTGATCGATAAGGAACCTACCGCGCGTCATGATGCGTGGGACGTTCTCGAAGATGATCAGTTCGGGTAAGCCCTCGGGATGGTCCTTCCAAGCTTCAAGCATCAGCCAGACGCCTCGAAGTGTCAGGCCGTTCAGTGCTTGATATTTGTCGGTCATCGAGGACTTTTCAGGTAGAAGTCCCGAGAAACCTTTACATGGCGCGGAAAGGAAAACGACGTGCGGCCGCTCGCCGTGCGCCGCGCGTCGGATATCAGCCGGCATCGCTGGTCGCCATCCAGGAGGCGGTGCCTCACCATGAAACGCTCGATATTGATCCTCGTCAAAGAGGTCCCTAACGGTGCCTTCGACCTTGGCAGCGCGGGAAAAATCGCGAATGGATGCCGGGTCGACATCGATACCGCCTATGCAGCGAAACCGCGCCTTCAGGCTGCCGACACGCGCCGTACCCTTGTTGAAGCCCTTGGCACCACCGCCAAGGCCGCAGAACAGATGGAAGTGCCGGAACTCGATATCAATATTGGTGACGGTCACGCGATCCTCGTCAGGTCTTGACGCTCAAAAAGAGCTTTCACATATTCCGCGAATGCCGCTGCCACTCGATGGGGCGGCCATCCCTCAAACACCTGAAATCGTTCGGAACATTGGAGATTTCGATGAGCGATAAAACGTTTGCCGGACCGGTCTACGTGAAGACCGCGGAAGGGCTGGTTGAGGAGATCGTGCGGCTGGAGGATGCCCTCGATTTTCTCTACGACTGGCCAGAAGACAATCGCAGCACCATTCACTCTACCGCTGTTGATGCATGCGAAGGAGCGTACGACGAAGGCCGTCCAATCCAGGCGGCGAAGAACGCGTTCGTCGGCTTCGCTACATCTGTCGGCATTCTCACAGAAGCACCGTCGCTCCGGCCTCGGTTGACGCTGATGGCTGACGACGGTGTGCCGGCGTAGCGAGATGGTTGGGAGGTTCCGATGCTTTCGCAGCCTTTCAAAGAACCAATACACGTATGGGTAGGCCTGGGATTTCCGCGTCAACTCAACTCCGTTGTCGACGCCTACCAGTTCGCGATGGAGTATTGCGGCAACAGCCCTGAGCAGCGTGCGGCCATTCGAGCCTGCAAAGCGGCATTGACCGGTGATGTCGACGCCGAGACAGCGCGGGGCCTCTTTGTTGCCTTTGCCAGGAAGAAGGGGCTGATCATCGACGAATGGATGCCGCCTGTCATCAAAGGCCGGCCAGATCATCACGTCTGATCGATTCGGGGCGGTCGTAGTCATGCGGCCGCCCTCGCCAAGATCGCCGAGCTCGTGCTACGCATCCGCTCATGGGGGATCGCCGTTTCATTTTCTGGTTCAACGTTATCGTTGGCCCGCTTGTCGGCGGGTTCGCTGCCTATTGGATCGCATCTTCGGTCTTGGGTGAGTACTCGTGGTGCATTGCTGGAGAGGAGCACTGCGTTCGAGAATGGGTGAGCGCACTTAGCGGTTGGGCTGCTGCCGTAGCAGCCGGCGTTACTCTCTTTGCGCTGTACGACCAGCTTCGTGAGCAAAGACGACAGACCGACTTTGTTCTTGGCGATGCTAAGCCCACACTGACAGCGAGACACCCGCAAGACCGACTTGAAGATTTCGCTCTTCGAATTGTTAACTGGAACCGAGTTTCGGCTGACATTCTTCGGGTTCGGGTCGCTTGGTCGAACGTGCCTGTTCAGGTTGGGCTCAAAGAAGTGGGCCTTGGCGACAGGACCGTCGGCATCAACATGGACCCAAACATCAGTGGCATAGTCAGAATTGATGGATGGGAGAACAGAAGTGATGCCCCTCCCTTTGGCGAAATATTCGGCTACGTCAGCGCCGTTGATCGAAGCGTCGCCGACGAAGAGATCAGCGTGGTCTTTGCGGTCGACCTGTTCATGCCAACTGAAATGCCTCGTGTCGTCACACTGGAGGCTAAGTTGAATATGGCGCCAGCTGCGGTGTAGGTGCATCAGGCCGCCCTCGCCATCATCATGCGGTAGGTCTGCGTGGCTTCACCGGCGATTGAGATGCCGACAGCCTCGGCAGCATCTGAGTTCTTCACCGCGATCTTGAATGCCCGGCAGCGCTCAACCGCGGCGCGCTTCCATGCCGCCCGATCGAATCCTGGATTGCGCCCCATGCCGAGGAAATGCTTGCGCCAGGTTGCCGCCGGGATGGTCTCCCATGGAATGCGGTAGGCCGCGATGATCGCGACGGCAGCACAGACCAAGCCCTCAAGCTGCAGCGCATTCGGGTTGATCGTCGCTTCCTCGACGGCGCCGGCAAGATCCTGGCGCACTTTCCGGAACGACTTCACGTTCCGCATCGGCTGCTCGATCGCGACGAAGTCGGGCTTGATGAGGTTTCGTTCGAGCCGGCCGTCAACCGTGCGGGTCTCGTAGAAAAGCTCCCGAAGCTGAACGGCGAGAGACGCAGCCTTTTCTTCGGCATTGTCGCCTTCGGCTTTGATCGTGCCGGTCTTGATGGATGCGAGGGACGATCCCGGCTCGTACCAGGCGAAGCCGGTTGTCGTTGCGATGTCAAGGCCAAGTATGAGCATCAGGCGGCCTCCCCAATCGCCTGCAGCGCCCCGAAGAGATCTGGCACCGCACGTTTGGCCTCGGCTTCCCGACAGTAGTGCAGCCCATCCTTGAATGAGACCTCATTGAGCTCTGACGCCATTCCGCGGCGCCCTTTGAGGATCGCTCGATATGGCACCGTCATCAGGCCGCCGAACGGGTCGTAGACTATGTCGCCCGCAACCGAGAAGCGCTCGATACAGCGGTCGACGATGTCGAACTGCAGCGGGCAGATATGCTTCTCGACGTTCCGCTGCGACTGACTGCCGTTGAGGGTCAGCATCCGCAACACATCCGACCATATCCAGGGCGAATGCGACGCCGGCGCCAGCGCCATGTATTCGGTCGGCAGCCGGTCTTTCGACTGAAGAGCCTCGCCGATGGCAACGACATCTTCGTGATCGTAGACCGTGGCCTCGCTGTAGGACCTGAAGGCCTTCGGTACCGCCTTGGGTGGTATCTGGAGCCATTCGTCACGCGTCAGCAGGCGATTGCCGCTCGAACGCCAATGGGCATGGGCGTCCAGCTGCCAGCGCGCCAGGCTGTACTCTTCGCGATCCTTCGATATCCGCTGGTCCGCGTATCCCTTGGTGCGGTCAGTCTGGGGTTTGTGGAACAGCAGGAGATATTCAGGAGAGCCGACGCCCATTTTCGAGCCGTCCTTCAGCATCTCCGTGTAGCCGAGCCGGTAGTTGCCGTTGTTCTCCGTCACGACATCGGTGTCGATGGTGATCATCCCGCAATAGTCGAAGCCATGCTGGATACCGTGGAAGATCGCCTCGGCATGGAAAGGCGAAACTGTTGGCAGGCCTGCCCCGGTGACATTGCCGAACAGAATGCGGTCTTTGACGTGGCAGGCGTAGATGCGACCCGGCTTCAGGATCCGGAATAACTCCGGAGTGAGGAAATCCATCTGCTGCCAGAAATGGCGGTTGTTGTCGGTGTGGCCGAAGTCGTTGTAGCTGGCCGTGTATTCGTAGTGGTTGCTGAAAGGGATCGAAGTGACGACGAGCCCGACGCTTTCCGCCTCCGTATGCTTGGCTTCATCGACGCAATCATTGTGCGCGATGTGGAAATGCTCGCCAGTCTCGACACGGCGCGCGACACCGATGGAGCGCTTGAGAATGCTTTCCACAGGCAACGAGCCGAGGCCGTACTTGCGGATGATCTCAGTCATCCGGAGCATCATGCGGTCGTGTTCGGCCCACTTCTCTTCAAGAATGCGGCGGGTACCGCGTTCAGCTTCCGAATAGATGATGTCGATGGTGCACTCTTCGGTCTGGCCGAACCGCACAATGCGATAGACGGCTTGAATGAAGTCGTGGAACTTGGCGTCGATGCCGACGAAGATCGCCTTGTGGCAATGCTTCTGGAAGTTGCACCCGGCGCCCGACATTTCCGGCTTGGTCGCCAGGAATTGGAACTTCCCCACCTTGAAGCCGACGGCGAACGCTTCGTTCTTCTCCAGGTCCTGCGAGCCGTAGATCGAATTCACGTTCGGAACGGCCGTCTCGATTGCTTCGCGCTCAGCCTCGAGGTGATGCCAGAGGATACGATGATCTTCGGGTGCCTCGGCGATGAGGCAAACCATCTTCGCTATGCGAGCGGTGAGACTGACGCGCTTTTCCCGCGCGGCATGAACGACGCTGGCGCCTGGATCGTTAAACATGATCCCCTGCCCGTCGCGATCGACGCCCGCCGCGGCGTGATCCGTCTCGACTTCGTGCCAGTTCACCGTAACGGCCGGCAGCACATAACCTTCATCCGAAAAGCCGAGATCTGCCGGCGACTGAAGGAACACGGCCCACGAATTTACCCACAGCCAGAATTCATCCTCCTTGTGCGGATAGAGGGTGAGCTCGTTCGCCTGCTCGCTGTTGCGCTGGAAGAAGCGTGTCAGCGCTTGACCCGTATCCATCACCTGCAGGAAGCCCGCGTAGTGGATCAATTCCTTGGTGCGGTTCGGTGACGGCGTTGCGGTCGCAACGAACTTGAAGCGGACGCCTTCGAACAGCGGAAGGAACGTCTGATAGGTCTTGGTGCCGTACCCGCGAAGGATGGCTGCCTCGTCGAGAGACGCGGCGACGAACTGGCGGGGGTCAATCTTGCCGTCGCGAACGCTCTCATAGTTGCAGACGTGGATGACATCGTCATCGGTCACCTCGTCGTCGCGCCGGACGAAACGGAGTTCGATGGCAAACTCTGCCCGGAAACGCTCCTTCGCTTCGTCGAAGAATTCATGTCGGACGCCCAGCGGCAGCACGATCAGCCGACGGCCGCCGACGAACTTGCCGATCAGGCGCATAAGCTCCAGCTGGATCGAGGTTTTGTGCAAGCCGAAGGCGGCGAAAATGCCGCGACGGCCGCCAGCAAGCGCCCATTTCACGATGGCCCGGCAGTGCGGCGCCAGGTCGGGATTGATTTCGGCGTCATCGATCTCGAAACCGGTTGCCGGCGCAACCTTGATCTTCGCCTGAAGGAACTGCTGATAGTCGGGATGGATGGACACGCCCTACTCCGCCGCTGCGAGTTGTGGCTTGCCGCGCTTGGCACGCGATGCGATTGCGACAGGCGGATCGACCCGCTCCTCCAGCTTGATCAGGTTCGGGCCGAAAACCTCGATCACGACGTTGGCCTGGCGCAGAAGCTCCTGCTTTTCGGCAATCTCGCGCTCCAGCCGCACCTTCAGCGTATGGGCATGTTCCAGCGTGTCGGTGACGATGGTTGCTGCCTTGTCGAGCATGGTCGGCTCGCACTTCGGATGGAACGCAGTCAGATGCTTCTCGACCTCGGCTTCAAAGCCAGCGTCGATGTCATCATCGGGGAAGTTGCGGGTAAAGAAGTCGAGGATGAGGCCCATGGGGGTTACTCCGCAGCTTCCGTGACAGGCTCGGGCTCGAACGGATCTGCGCCCGAGATCAGTTCCGAACCGCCGTCCTCATCGAATTTGCCGGCGAGTTCCTTGTTGATGAACTCCGTTCCCTCGTTGAAACCGCGCTGCCAGGCCTGCCCCTGCTTGCTGTCGGCGCCATAGGGATTGGCGTTGTCCTTGCGCAGTTTGCCGGCGGCGAGACCTTCGCCATAGGCGCGTTCATCTGCAGGCGTCCGATCGCTCTCAAACAGTTCGATCTGACGCGAGACGCCATGGCCGAAGAATCGCGCAATGCGCAGCCGACGCCGCATGGTCTCGATGATCTTGGGCGCGTCCTCGTCTTCGAGTTCCTTCGCCCATTTGAAATCAGCCTTGGTGAAGCCGAGCTTTTCCAGCCGCTTGTAGACGCCGGCCATCTCGCCCTTCGTGCCGGCCATGTCGGCTTCGTGTTCTTTGATCTGGCGGAAGCCATTGAGGAACTGCTGCTCCTCCCACTGCTCGCGCTCGCTGTTGTGGCCAAGGTCGGCCTTTGCTGGTTTCTTTGCCATGCGTGTTCTCCTCAGAATGGGATTTCGTCATCCATGCAGCGCTCGTCGGCGCGGCGCATGTCGGTGAAATCGACATCGACTTTCCGGGCGGAGCCGACAGTTTCGAGAACGAAGAAGTCGATGCCGGGATTGAAGCGAGCCAGACGCGTAGCTTCCGTCCGTGCAGATACGAATGTCTTGTGGCGGACGGTCGGCTGCTGCTGCCCGATGCCGTAGACCATCCAGAACTTGGCTTGATCATTCATCGGGATCAGCCCTCAATTCCGGGGCGATCCATTCGGCCAGCGAGGCCGCGACGGTCCGCAAGCGCATCGCTAAGGAAAGCCTCGTCTTCAAACTCAATGAGCGAACGAACAGAGGTGGTTTCCTTGATGAATGCGGCATGTTCTTTCCTCGCGTGTTGGAGCCGAATTTTCTCTTCCACCACGTGCGCCGCCGCGTGATGCAGTTCGAGCATTTCCCGGAATTTGACGTGAGCTGCGTCACGCTCCCAAAAGGATCGGACCCGCCGCAGCGTCCATTGATCCTTTGGGCTTCTCTCATGGGGAAACAGGTCCTCGAGCAGGCGGTAGGCGGCGTCGATGATCGCGACGCCCTTCCCCGGTCCGCCGATGCGCCGGACGTAGTCCCGGGCGCGTTCGACATCAGCGACACTAGACATTTGCTGTTCCCCGCGTTTGTGGGTTCGATTCCCCATGATCCTGGGTTCCTTCCTTGGCTACGTTGGTGACGTAGCCAGCACGCACGCCAAGGCGCCGAGGCTGGAAGTCGAAGGCAGGAATGAAGGTCGTAAACGATGCGCCAGTTTCAGAAGTTGGAAGGTCGGAAGCCGGCGCAGTTGGAATTTCCGTGGCCCCGGCAAGGGATACGGAAAGAGGTTGGACGATACGGGGCAGAAGCATTTGCTTCCCCCATGGGGAGAAGGCCTCAGGCCCACAATGATGATGACCCGTTCGCATCAGGCCCCTACCCGACGCGCAGCGTCTTCAACGGAATGCAGAACAACCGGCGCCACGCGAAACGAAAGGTCGTCTCGCTTGATCTTCACGATCTGGCGGCGCGCATAGGCCCCGGCCCCGACAGCGCCGATTGCTACGGCCAATAGATGGGTGATGACCAAGGTCGTCATGCTGCCGCCTTCAATGAGATAGCCCGTGCCCGTTTGGGCATGCGCTCGATGAACCCGCGCTCCTCAAGAGCGGTCAGGATCCGATGCACTCCGGCTTTTGAATGCAGCCCGAGCTCGTTCATGATTTCCGAGAATGTCGGCGTGACACCGCGCTCTGCCGAATATGAGCGGATGAAGGCCAATGCTTCAGCTTGGCGCTCAGTCAGGCCGCCCACCGACGGCGCCAGTTGCCTCGCAACCTCATTCGCCAATGCAGGATCGGTGCGGATCAGTTCGGCTGCAGTTTCGGATAGGGAGGTCATGCCGCGGCCTCGACGTCATCGAGAACGGCATCGAACATGCCTTCTGTCGCCACTGTGTCGAGAATCTTGGCGGCAAGTCGCGTGACAGCCATTCCGCGCCGGCGCGCCGCTTCCTGGAACAGCAACGCGTTGCAATCGGAGAGTTCGATCAAGAGATGCTTACTGGTTCGATTGCGAAAAATGCCGATGCTTTGCCGCACCAGATAGACGTATGGGCGGCTACATCCGACCTCTATCGCGACGCGGCTGTCTGTCTTGGTTTTGTCGGCTTCAAGAGCGGCGATGATGGCCGCTCGTTTGCTGCACCGTTCTGCACGATCTCTGCCCATACCGGAACGCTGGAAGATCGTCCGCACGAAGGCATGATGGATGCCGTACTCGCTTCCGAGAGCCAAGCTCGTCTCACCCGCCTGATATCGGCGGGCGATTTCCGCTTTTTCCTCGCTAGACAACCGCTTGATCATGCTGCCCTCGCCGCTTGTACCGCCTCAGCCCAGAGCCTGACCTGCTCGTCCTTCGGTCGCTTAGACCAAGCCAAATTGCAGTCGAAACACTCGTTTCGAGTATGGGCGAGATGACAGGTCTCTGGATTTTGACAGCGTGGGTTGTTGAAAGGGGCGGCCGAGACGGTTGGAGGGGTTTCCGCCTCGGCCTTCTCCGCTTCCGAGGGGGTGTTCGGTTGCGGATTGGAATTGGGTGCGTGTCTTTCCACGCCGTCAGACCACCCCATACCGGTGGGGCCTCCCTTAGCACCCTGAATAGGCGTGCCGGGCAGGACTCGAACCTGCGGTTTCACCAAGATCTCGGTCAGCGAGCCGGATTCGAACCGGCCTGTCTCGTCTGCCCCATCGGGCGAATTGGTTGCGCCGACTTCCACGGCGCTGCTGGCGCGCATCGCGCTGCGGTCTACATCGCCGCCTCCTGCGTTGACTTCGATCCGATAGCCGAGGACGCGCAGGTGAGCGATGAAGCCGCTCCGGTCTTCGGCGCTAGCTTCGCTCCACAAGGCGACGAGTTCATCACGGATGTTGCGCGGGGTGATTTCCTCGACCGGTGTTTCCGGCAGCGCACCACCCTCGTCCCCTTTCTGGACAACGGTTTGCGAGGTGATTTCCTGCTTTTCGCCACCACCCTCTTGGTACGCTGGCGCGGCGGTGGCGCGCTTATTGAGCACCTTCTGGGTGTAGACTGTGCCGCCGCGCTGCACCTTGCGCTCTATCTGCGGATCATCCGCAGATACGGCAGGACGGTATTTGGCGACCGTCTTGTCACTGACGTGGCAGCGGCGGGCGATTTCACGGTCCGACCACAGCGACCACTCGGGATCGTCCAGCAGCCGCATCACAGCGCGCTTCTTGTCCTCATCCGACCGCGCCAGCCCATGCTTCGCGTTCGCGCCGACGCTGTAGAGGATCGCGTCACGCAAGCCGCCCTGGCGGACATAGCAGCGAATGTGTTTCCGTCCGGCATGCTGCGCGGCGTAGTGGCGATGGAAGCCGTCGGCGAGCCAGTAGGTCGATCCATCGTGGAATACAGTCAGCGGCGGAAACTGGTCCCCTGCCTTCATGGCTTCCGCATATTCGGCGATACGGTCGTTGTTCAGGCTCTCGCGTGGCTGTGCCGACTGGTCGAGCTTGATATCGGTGGGTTCGAGGTCCCAGTCCTTCACGTCTTCCGAATGCCGGCCCTTGAACTGATCGGCGCTGGTGAACGAAGCCGCACCGGACTTGATGTCCTGGTAGGTGATCATGCGACACCTCGATCTTGGAGGCGCACCGATGCCGTGGTTTGATATGCGAGGGCCGGGAGGATTCGATGGACTGGATTGCGGTTGGAACGCTTGGGGCGAGCGTGATAGGCGCAGTGGGCGCCCTCGGGGCTGGTGTCATTGCTTGGCTTGTCTATCGCCAGCAAAAATACGCAGACTATCCGGCCATCTCGGTCGAAATCACCCCCGAAGACACGCCGAACTGGTACCTGGTCGAGATAAAGGTTCTCAACCAATCGACGGTTCACTGGAAAGCAGACAAGGCTTCCCTGTTGGCTCCGAGCGGAGCGAAACTGGTGAATTTCTTCGATGCTACAAGGGTGAACGACGGTGCCGGAAACGATATCGTCCGGCTGGATTTGACCGAGACGGCAAAGCTGACCAGCGACGCTGCCACATATCTCACCGTGGCTCCTGCCGGCACGAAGGGCAATCAGCTCTGGCTGGGAAGCTCGGACCGTCATTCCGAGACCCTCTTCCTGTTCATGCCGCCGTCTTCGTCAATGCAGGTGAAACTGCGGTTCCGAATATGCTCGACGGAAGCGAAACAGCGCCGCAAGACAATCGACATCAGCAGAACGCTGATCGCGCATCCCGCCAAAGCCACGGCTTGAATGAGAAAGATGATCTCACTCATGCGGCCTGCTCCGGTGCCGGACCGAAGATGTCGGGGCGGAGAGCATGGCGGGAAATCCCGCTCAGCCGCTCGACTTCGAGCACCCGATCTGCCGGGCACTTCTTCCACTGCACAACAGCCTGCGGCGTGATCTGCAAATGCCTGGAAAGGGCACTGGCACCGCCAACCGCTGCGACTGCTTCATCAAGGGGAGTGGGAACATCGATCGTGCTCATGCCCGAGTTTATAAGCACAGCTTTAATCAGATTGCAAGCAATACTTAAATGGAAAATGTAAGCAGCGCTTGCGAAAAGCGTTTCATGGCTACCAAAGAGCGCGATCCTCTGAATGTGAAGATCGGTGCCGCGATCAAAGCGGCCCGTGAGCACCGCAAAATTGGGTCATCGCGTGAGATTGCCGAAGCGATCGGGACAACGGTCGGCGCGGTCGGCAATTGGGAAAGCGGCCAGAATTCGATCTCTGCGAACAACTTCTTCGCTGTCGCAGACTTTTTGAACGTCGATGCCAGGGCCCTAAGCCAAGGCGAGTTGGTCTATCTCGACGATCCCCAGGCCCCTGAAATGCGCCAGCCATTGCAGAGGCCCGTCAGCGAGGTCGTCTTAAAACTTTGGGCGGTTCTCGGCCAAGTTTTGAAGCTGAAGGCCGAACACATTGATCAGGTAGTCGACTTGATCACCGAAAGGGTGGAGGCGATCAATCGCCGTCCCGGGCGATCAGGACGAAACAAGAGCGATGATTGATCGCCACACTCCAAACTCCTCCGTGGATCTTCTCCATCCGCTGGGCGATCAGTTCTGCCTCCTGCTGCACTTTTGCCATGACAATGTTTGCCGCGGCTTCGCTTTCAGCGATCGAACGTAGCTGATCAATCGTCGCGTCTCGCGCACTCCGGCGCCGCTTGACCTTTATGGCCATTCCCCGCCCTCACCTGCCTAGACCCGATCCATTTCACGTACTTCGTCGGGAATCTCGCCGAACGCATCGATCAGCTTGGCATCGTCCCATTCACCAGTTTTCGGATCACCCTCACGCATGAAGGCCACGACAAGCGCTTTCCTGACCGCGAGGCGCTGAGCCATTGATCGAGCGTGGCTGGTATTTTGAGCCTGGATCGGGCTGTCGGCCTGGAGCTGGCCGCGCTTCCCGGTGGAGAATGACTGGACTACGAACATTGCACTCATTGTTGCCTCCCACGGCATCGTTGTTGATGGCCGATAGGAAACGCGTCCTAGCCGCAGGGAGTCAACGAGGGGTGCCGGTGTCCGCCCGCTGAGGCTCCTGACAAGTACCTTCAGGAAGTAGCTGGTTGTTAACACCACTCCAAATCGCCCGCGACATCTCTCCTCCGCAAGTTACATGCGAAGAACGCACGTCAATTATCTCCAAAACCGTGCATTGGGCTACCAGCACTAGACGACTCAGCAAGTATTGCTTACCCCATTCCAAGGGGAATTAGGGGCTTGGGGGAGTATGACAGCCGAAATCGCTATCCTTAACAAAAGCGCGGTAGCGCTGGCTACTGACAGCAAAGTTACATTGACGCAAAGCGGCAGGCAGAAAACCTACGACACTGTCGATAAACTGTTCTCTCTTTCCAAAACCGAGCCTGTCGGTGCGATGATTTATGGGAACGCTGAATTTATCGGCTTTCCCTGGGAGACGATCGTCAAGGAATATAGACGAAAGACGCCAAACGTCTCTTTCCCAACTGTGTTCGATTGGGCCGACAACTTCACAAAATTCCTGAAGGAATTCTTCCCCTTTGGTCAATCCGACGAGGATGCTGTAGCTGTAGCCATAGCTCAGTCGTCGTTGATCAATGTGTCCCAAGAGGCGTTCCAAGGGACAAGGAACCAAGAAGAGTTCGCGAAGCAGTTTGAGCAATTCGCCCTAGCGTACATAGCGGAACTTGAGGCGGCGCCCGAGTTTCTGACTGAAGCGGAATGGGGACCAATCAGCGCTCGCATTTCCGGCACTCTAGACTCGGCATGTTCGAATGGGATGATGCGACATGCACTGGGCCACCAAGCACTAGCTCGAAAATTATGCGAGACATCAATCCGAAGAATGCTGGCATCCCCAGCGGCGACCGGCCTGGTTATTGCCGGTTTCGGGGAACGAGATCTGCTCCCGTCGCTCATTTCATTCGACGTCGACGGCATTCTTGGCGGCCGCTTGAAAATTGCGGAAACGCATAAGCACGATATGACACGTCGGGACAGCGGGGTAATTCTTCCGTTCGCTCAAACCGACATGGTTGAACGCTTCATGCAAGGCATAGATCCAGCTTACTCGATGCTAATCCATGAGAGCGTTGGCGAACTGATTCTCAACAGCGTAGTTAACGCCGCGAAGTTACTTGGTCATTCGGACGAGGATCTGGCCAAAGTTGCTCCAGCCATCGAAAATGCAACTCAAGCTGCCGTCCATGCGTTCTGGGAAGGCCACGAACGACATCGCCGCGAGTACTTCGCGTCACCTATTATTGAGATGGCAATGAGCCTGCCAAAAGACGAACTCGCTAACCTAGCGGAATCTCTAGTGAGTTTGACCTCTTTACAACGTCGCGTCTCCCGCGAGTTGGAAACGGTAGGCGGCGCGATCGACGTGGCCGTGATTTCTAAGGGAGATGGTTTTGTGTGGATCAAACGCAAGCACTATTTCAATCCTGATCGAAATCTCCGCTTTGTGAATGGGTATTTTTATGAGCATAGTCGCAAGGCAAATCCTGGAGGACCCGATGTCAACAATGCTTGAGCGCCGGGAAGCGGTAACCGGCAATCGCACGAAATCGCAGCGAAGTGACTCGTTAGTTCAACAGAAGCGCGTACTGGAACAAGCGACCAGGAAAACAGTGGGGTTAGCCTCAAGAGCGTTTAAGCGAACGTTCGAAGCTGAATTGAGAAAGCTTCGAGAAGTGAACGAATAAAGCAAGACCCCGGCTCCGGCCGGGGTTTTCGTTTCAGGGTCGGTATGTCAGCCCGTAGTACAGGTGCCACAGCCAGGAAGTTCTAGTCTGAACCTGCGAGAGGCAGTTTGCATCGGGCACCGCTAACGTTGCGCTTTTGCACATCCCGACCATCAATGCGTAACGCTGATTTTCGATCACGACGAGTTGGTTCGCCATGAACCCAATGATCACCAGAAGCACCAACACAACTGCCTTCATTGCCCCTCTCTCGCTAGAGCTATCTAGACTCCCCTCAGAGCATGATATCTACAGAGCTAACCTTTAGAGATTCAGCTTTATATATTGGACCCGCAATTCTGCGGCCCAATTGACCCGCAAATCTGCGGCCCTAGAACTCGAACGGCAGTCGGATCGAATAGCTGTTCGGCTTGCGGTGAGTTCTAACCACGATCAACACGCCCCTGCCCTCCAGTTCCTGGATCGCACGAGCAACTTTGTCGACTGACATTCCCAGAATTTTGGCGATCTGATCGTGCTGATACCAGCAGCACTGGTCACGGCCATTCATGCGCTTGGCCAACCAGTAGCCGACGCGAAACGCTCGGTCCGACAACTCGTCCAACTCGCACACATAGTCCAGCCAGCGCCGCCGCTTGTCGTAGAAGGCGGCTGCGGCTTCGCCGTTGTCGTTCCTGATCAGCATGCAGCCCTTGTAAGCCATGCTGATGATTTTTTAAAGCACTGCTTGCATGTATTTTAAAGCTGTGCTTATATCAACTCATCAGCCGAGCACGAAGAAGCGCCCCTCCTTGGACCGCCGATCTGCCGGAAACGATGAGGACGACGATGCGCCTTCCCTTCTGCACCACCATCCGCGACGAGATCCATGAGATCGACCTGATCGCCGACTTCGAGTGCGAGATTGAGCTTTCTGTAGCCCGCGACGGCCTGATCACGATCGACGCGGTTTATGTCGACGGCTGCAGCCTGTTCGGCGGCGATCCGCTTTCGCGCTCGCTCGCTGGCCGTATCGCGAATGATGCCGAGACCAAGCTCAACACGCAGGGCAATGCTTTGCGCGATCGGGTTCTCGAAAGGGAGGCGGCGTGATGGCCTCCGATCAGCCTGTACGCGTTGGCATCTTTGCCCCGCCCACAGTTGCCTCTGCAATGGAGGGCATTCGAAACTGGGATCGCCGCGCGGGCAGTATACCCCTGCTTTCAGAGCAACTTCGTCTCACGAAAGACGGCCCAAGAACTTGGTCGACGACCCATACCTGGCCTGCTGTCCGGCGCGAGATGGTTAGCCTTGGTCTCATCCGCGAACTTGAGCCACTGCGCGAAGACGGTTGGGTTTTCCCTCGCACGGAGATCACGGAGCTTGGACGAGAGGTTCGTGCGGCGATCGCCAAGGCAGAGGGGCGCTCCTGATGGGACACTCCGCACACCAAGCTCAGGTCCGCTCTATCCGCGAAAGCATCACCGAACTCGGCGCCTGGATCAGCATCTGGCGCGACGACGTCGCCGCCAATCTCAAGCCCACGCAAACGAGCATCGATCACGCCAGCGCTGTCTACCAGCGGGCTTTGGACCGGTGCGACGCGCTGCTCGGAAAGGACGCATGATGGAACAGACCCTCCGCGACCTCTGCGCCGAACACCGGCTGGACTACGTCTCTGTGTCGATCAGCCTGAGGAAGCAAAGATATTGCTCGGTCTTCCTGCACTGGGAAGGACGTTGCGCACACGGCAGCGGTGCCACTTTCGACGCAGCTTTGAGCGAAGCATTGGCTGACATGGCCGAGCGCCGCACAGCGAGGGCTGCGTGATGACCTGGGACCGCGAAATGATGGCGGCTCTTGAAGTCGACGGCGACAAGCTTCGCCAGTTGACCGGTGAGGATCACGGGCCGCATCCGATGGATGGATTCCCCTATTGCGGCGACTTATCGCCAAGCCAATGCGAGGAGATTCCTTGCCCTTGGAAAGCTAGCACCAGCGCCGAGCATAGCTATCCCGGCCAAGCCCCATGCCCGCATTGCTACGAGAGCAGCGGCTATGTCTGGGAGCACGGCAACGACTGGAACACCGGCCCTTGGTCCACCCAGACCAACATTCGCTGCTCGCACTGCGATGGACCGGCACGGTCGATAGCCCACTGGTGACACTGGCCGACCTTGAAAGCGCCGCTGACGAAGAAGCGGAGGCGAACTGATGCGCTACGAAAACCGCACAGAGCCCCGCATGGCCAAGGCTGAGCCGACCGTTCCGCAGTCCGTCGGCTACTACTGGGCAAAGTGGTGCATCCCTGAAGATGGCACTGCCGACGAAGACAATTTCATCCGCACCAACAAGTGGGAAGTCGTCGAAGTCCACGCCTGCCTTGGTGAAAGCCAAGCGGACCTCCGAGCATCGGTGCCAGGCGTCGAGCGTACTCAGTCCATCGAGAATTTCATCTGGGCGAAGCCGATCAAGCCGATCGCGGCGCCGTCGGAGCGCGGAGGGTTCTTCTGATGCGCGTCCTCGAATTCCCTCGCTATGCCAGGACAACAGGCGTACCGTGGCGGAAGCAGCATTCCCGAACCGTGGGCGACTTACATCGGTTCGGAGGGAATGGCCGGATTGAGCTGCCCCACGCGAGCGATCCGGTCGCCCAATTCCTGACCTACGCTGACGAAGCGCTTTCCCAGGGCTGCAACTACCTCGTTCGCCACCCCCGCATCACCTGCGCCGCCCTGCTCGGCCTGATCGATCTCGCGTGCCAACTGGATAGGTACCTTCCATGAGCAAGACCCTGGCCGAAATCACCAGCGAAGGTGGCCCCGCATTCCCAGTCTCCATTCCCGGGTTCGGCGACAACGGCTGGCAGGGCATGACCTTGCGCGACTGGTTCGCCGGTCAGATCATTCCGGCAGCCATTACCGCCTGCCAGTCTGATCGGCACACGAAATCGACCTACAAGGCCCATTGCGCCGAACAGGCCTATCGCATGGCTGACGCTTTACTCCGCGAGCGCGCGAAAGGCGGTGACGCATGACCCTGCTCATCGCACTCATCGCCAACGGCATCTACGAGCACGAGATCGGCCGCCAGTTCATCGGCACCGGGTGGATCGTCAGCCTCTGGGCCCTTCATCTCGTCGTGAGGTCACGATGAACACTCACGTCGACATCGACAAAGACAAGTTCGAGAGCATCGGCGACCTGGCGGCCGGCATCGCTGGCAAGTTCCGCGGCGAACGCCTGTGGGATGGCAAGCCGATCTCGGAGCCGGGCATCTACCGGAAGATCGCGATGGACGCCTACCACAGCCAATTGACTGTCGCGCCGTCGATCTCCTCCAGTGGGTTGCGGGAAATCGAGAACCGCTCGCCCCTGCACTACTGGGGCAGTTCGTACCTTAACCCAGATCGCCCGGAAGACGATAGCACACCGGCGCTCGACTTCGGCCGGGCCGTTCATACTCTGCTTCTGTCAGAAGATGGCTTCCGAGACGACTATGTCGTTCGGCCCGAGAAGTACGAAGACGATGAAGGCAAATGGAAGCCGTGGAGCGGAAACGCGACGGTCTGCAAGGAATGGCTCGCCAAGCGCAAAGCCGAAGGCAAGACCGTCCTCCTGAAATCCCAGGTCGACGATATTCACGGCATGGCCGACCGGATCAGCAAGAGCCAGGTCGCCGTCGATCTTCTGCGCGGTCGCATCGAGCGGTCGATCATCACCAAAGACAAGACGGGCGTCTATCTCAAGTCCCGACCTGACAGCATCCCGGCCGATACGATCATTGCTGACCTGAAAACGTGTTCCGATGCATCACAGGTCGCGATCAGCCGGTCGATCATCAACTACGGCTACCTGCAGCAGATGGCGCTGGCGATCAGCAGCCTGGAAGCCGTCGGCTCGTCCAAAGTCAATGATGCCGTCCTGCTCTTTGTCGAGACGACCTATCCCTACGCCTTCAACATCAAGCCGCTGGATAACGGCGACATCTACACGGCGATGCGGCTGAACCGTCGGGCGATCGACATCTTTGCCCGCTGCTTGGCCGAGAACGATTGGCCGACCTACGCCGACAGCACCTTCACGTGGTCGGCGCCGAAGTGGTGGACCGATCACCACGAGAACGACAGCACCCTTCCAGAAGCCAGGAGCGCAGCGTGAACCATGTTGCAACCATAGAAGCTGACCGGAGCGTCTCGCCACAGCAAAGGTTCCGAGACGAACTCACTCGGATGGCAGATCAGTTTGTCGCCGCCCTGCCCGAGCACATCAAGCCCGAGAGGTTTCAGCGCATTGTCCTGACGGCAGTGCTCAGCGACCCTGCTCTTTTGAAGGCCGATCGCAAATCTCTTCTGGAATCGGCGATGCGCGCCGCCCAGGACGGCCTTATGCCTGACAAGCGTGAGGGTGCATTCGTCGTTTTCAACACGAAGATCGGAAAGGACGATCGCGGAAAGGACGTCTACGGCAACGCGGTCCAGTGGATGCCAATGATAGGCGGCATCATCAAGAAGATGCACCAGTCAGGCGAAATTGCCATGGTCACCGCCAAGGTTGTTTATGGCGGCGACATCTTCCGTGCTTGGGTCGATGACGACGGTGAACACGTCAACTACGAGCAGGCAGAGCATCCCGATTTCGAGACGATCCGGCAGGTTTTCGCGCTTGCAAAGACAAAAGACGGCGCTGTCTACGTCGAAACCCTGACGCCTCGCGATATCGAGAAAATTCGGAGTGTGTCGCGGTCGAAGGACAAAGGACCGTGGGCAACATGGTGGGAGGAAATGGCGAAGAAGTCGGCGATCCGACGGCTCGCCAAGCGTCTTCCACTCTCAGCCGACATGCACGACCTCATCC
This sequence comes from Mesorhizobium sp. Pch-S, assembly GCF_004136315.1. Lineage (NCBI taxonomy): Bacteria > Pseudomonadati > Pseudomonadota > Alphaproteobacteria > Hyphomicrobiales > Phyllobacteriaceae > Mesorhizobium > Mesorhizobium sp. Pch-S. The sequence continues at coordinate 5,599,068 of NZ_CP029562.1, read as the reverse complement.
AGCGCGACAACGACCTTTATGACCTGTCGCAAGCCCCTGATCCTCGCCCATCCCTGCAACAGCGGTTGCAAGTGGCGAAGCTTGCCGCTCCAGGGCCGTCTGATGACGTTGAAGGCTTCGACGCGGCGCATGTGACCCGCGAGACCGCTGCGCTCACCGGCGAGCCTGCCAGCGGCCAAACCGAAGACAATTCCCAATCGTCGGACACCCCCGCCGACGACAACGGCAGCGACGGCAAATCCCCGTCCCCCGAGAGCACCGTCGCTGCCGACCTATCTGAACCAGCCGATGAGGCTGATGAGGAGGAGGATGCACCTGCGTCCGAACAGGAGAAGCCGTCGAATGGTTCGGCGGCAGCATCCTCCTCCGAACCTACTCGCACCCGAGCCGACTGCATCAAGGCGTTCATGACCACGGCGACCGATCCCGATCTGGACGTCGCCGGCCGCCGCGACCTCCTCGAGCAAATGAAGGACTGGTGGAAGGCCGACCTGCCGAACGATCTGGATTTCGTGAAGGCCTGCCTGTCGACTGCTGAAAAGGTCGCGAAGGGCGAGCTCGGAGCCGAGGCGGCTCGCAAATACCTGGAGGGCTTGCTCTGATGCAAAAAATCGATGCGTGGATCCGCAATCCAGCGAACAACCTTTTCAAGGGCCAGTCGAAGCGCACAGCGCTGTTCGAATTGTACTGCGAGAAGCCGGAAACCTGCGATCTGCTGGCTAAGGAAAACTCATGCCTGCATTGCGGCTCCGTTTCGCCATGCAAGTTCGGTCGAAAGTCGGGCACGGAAGGTCCAACCAGAAACTCGCGGTCCTACTTTTCGACGCTCGAAGGGTGGCGGAAGCGGAACGAAGGTTTCCTTGACCGCCTCAAATCCCTGACTGCCTACAATCGGGTGTTCAAGACACATGGGCATTTCTACCTGCCCTACTCGTTTATGACGCCGGCACTTTTTGACGAAGGGAAAAGCCCGCTGAAATCGAAGTGGGTGCCCGAAGAGGAGATGACGACCGAACTCCTGGAGCGCGTCTGTACGTTTGTTCCATACGCGCTGTTCGGCGGTCCCATCCACGACTACCAGAACAAGGAAATCCCAAAGTTCATCGCCGATCTCAAAACCCACTATCCCGAGGTATTCGACCTCCTGCCGGAAGACCAAAAGGCCCGGCTCAAATCGGTGAGCTATGTCGGACGCAAGGCAGACATAACCACTTGCGCGCCCGGTCGGTATGTCTTCGGAAGCGCGGCTTGGGAGTGGGACGGTGAGAAGCTACACGGCCGCTCAATGCTGTTTCAGCCCGTAGCTGGCGAAATCGCGATCACCATCGTTCCTAGGGCTGGCGAGGCAGTCACCATCACCAGCAATGAGCAGGTGGCGCCGAGCACGAGGTTCTTGGACTGATGGCGCGCTCCGTAGAGGAATGGATCGGTCGCACAGATGACACCCGCCCTTCAAAGGCGTGTCAGCGGCGCATCCTCGATCGCCAGGACTATCGCTGCGCCCTGACTGGCCTGCCCTTCGACGACAAGAACAAGCCGCGCTTCGATCACAAGGTGCCGCTCTGGCTTGGCGGTGAGAACCGGGAAAGCAATCTGCAGGCGCTGCGTGAGGAAGAGGCACACAAGCCAAAGACCAAAGCCGAGGCCAAGGTCAGAGCAAAGGTTCATGCCGTCATCGACAAGCGGTTCAGCTTGGGCAGCCCGAAGAAGAAGATGCAAGGCCCCGGCTTCGCCAAATCTCCTAAACAACCGCGGATCGACAAATCTGCCTTGGATCCGTTGCCGTTACCGCCACTGATGAGGCTCGCACGCTCATGACCGCAAAGACATTTCCTACCCTGCACGTCGCTTCTTGCATCACCGGCATCGGTCTCTGCGACGGCATCAACTACAGCGCCATGCAGGAGATCGCCTCACATCTCTTCGGCGCGCCGATCTGGACGCATGAGCTTGCGCATGGCCCGACTAATGACGCCTTCTCCCAGGAAGGCTATCGGCAGTTTCCCAACATGCCCACTCCGGTCGAAGCCAACGCCGATTTCGTAGCCGCCGCAGCGAAGGCAGTAGCCGCCTACGGCGACACCATTTCCGTCGAGGAAGGCACCCAAGGTAGGCGCGAGGGTCCGCTAAACACGCTCTCGGCCATGGTCGACCCGAGCAAGATCGTTGTGGTGGAGGTTTGAGCCATGGCCGTCTCCGAAGAAAACATCGAACTCTTGCGCCGGGTGAGCAAGTCGGCTGATCCGCTTGGAGAGGCGTCCGCTGTCATCGGCTTGATGGCGGGCGTCATCGCCTTTCACAAGAGCGAGGCCGCTGCCGCTCAATTCCTTCGCGAAGCGGCCGCCAAAGCCGAAGGAAGGTCCGCACAATGACAGGGACAGCAGTGAAGGCGCTTGACTCAATAGCGCTAGAAGCGGCTCGCAAGGCTCGTGATGCGGCTTGGCCGCTTGACAGTCTGGAGCCTGCCATCCGCGCCTATCTCTCAGCCCTCACGGCTTCCGCCAGTGAGCCGGCTCCCTCATTCCAGGCGCGTGTTCAGCCGTGGATGACGGCTTGCTTCGGCGAGGAGATCAGCAACGACCGGGTAGAGCGCGGCGACCGCTTCCTTGAGGAGGTTTTTGAGCTTCTGCAATCGGGCGGCTATGACCCTGCCCGCGTGCTGTCGCTGCGCGATTACGTGTGGTCTCGCGACAAGGGCGAGCCGTCGCAAGAGGTGGGTGGCGTCATGGTTACGCTCGCCGCCTACTGCCTCGCCCATGAACTCGACATGCACGAAGCCGGCGAAACCGAACTCGCCCGCATCTGGACGAAAGTCGAGAAGATCAGGGCTAAGCAGGCAGCTAAGCCGAAGCATTCGCCACTACCCGTCCCCGCCAGTGAGCCGGAACCGGTGGCGGACGCGGCGCCTGTGGCCTTCATGGTCCATAATGCCATGGTAGCGCGAGGACTGTCGAACGCGCCTCGCAGCGGCATCGATGACAAAACAGTGTGGTTCTACCCGGCAGAACGGGAACAGCATGCCCGCGACGCGGCAAGAACTCTCCACGCTGACTGCGTTCCACTCTACGCCAACCCCGTCCCCACACAAGACGGGGCGGTGGAGGCGAAGCCGGACGGCCTGCGAGAGACCATCCTTGCGGTGCTTCGGGATTATCGCATGTACAATTTCTCGGAAGCCGATGACGCTTCATCGGGATATCCGCTCGTGGACATGTGCACGCCGAAAGGTCAGGGCATCGACAAGGGCGAGGAAGAACTGTTCCTCATTGCAGATGAAATCGCCGCCGCCCTCTCCCATCCGGCTGATGGATGGCGGCTGGTGCCGGTGGTGCCGACTGAAGAGATGATCCGAGCCGGCGCAAAGGGCTACCAGAATAGCGCTCGGTCCAGCTTCATCGATGGCTGGAACCTCGCGCTTGCCGCCGCCCCAGCCGTCAAACCGGAGGGCGAGTGATGGCCGGAACCCGCGATTTCTACACAATGAAGATGTTGGCGCGTATAGCGGACGCGCCAGACGGCATTGCCGTTCAATTCGTGCCGGACCGAATTGCCAGCGAACTTCGCGAAAGACAGTTTGTTGAGCAGATTGGTTTCATGCTCGTCATCACCGACGCAGGCCGCGAAGCCCTCAAAGCGGAGCAAGGGCGATGAGCGGAAAAGCGTTCCTCGAAGTTTGGGATGAACTCGACGCCCGCATAGCCCAGCTAGAGCGCGAGCTTGCCGACGAAGTGACCAAGAGCACCGGCTATTACAGCATGTGGGAAAGCGCAGCATCGCGCGCCGACATAGCAGCGCGCGATCTTGCCGAGGCAAGGGAGAAAGCAAACGAAGCTGAGGAAAACGCCCGTACTGAAATCGAGCGGCTGAAATACGAACGCGACGTTTGGCGATCCAAGTCCAACATGCATCAGAAAGCCGCTATCGGTCGTGCAGCCGTCGAAGCCGAGCGCGACCGCCTCGCCGCAGAGCGCGATGAAGCACGCAAGGACACGCAGCACTGGCAAAGCAAATATGATGACGTGTTGAAAGTCGTTGCCCGCGCCTCTCTCCAGCCAGGGGAGAAAGGGGAATGAGCGATCCGGTTTTCGTCTTCGGCAGCAATCTTGCGGGTCGCCATGGCAAGGGTGCGGCTCTATGGGCCAAGCAGCATCGTGGGGCTATATACGGCCAAGGTGAAGGCTATCAGGGCAACAGCTACGCCATCCCGACGAAGGATGAGCGGATCCAGACATTGCCGCTGTTCCGCATTCGCAATTATGCGCACCGCTTCAAGCGCTTCGCACGAGAGCATTCAGAACTGACGTTCCAGCTTACGCCCATCGGTTGCGGGCTTGCCGGTTACACACCGGAGCAGATCGCGCCCATGTTCGACGACGCGCCGGCCAATGTGAACTTGCCAGATGAATTCATGGCTGCGCTTGGCCGCGCCCTTCCATCAGGAGAGCAGCCATGACGGCAAGGGATGCCTGGATGCTGCGCGATCGGGAGACCGGTGAGTGGCAGCAGCATGTTTTCTTCGAAAAGCCTGACCCTGGCCGTATGATTGCCGGTGCCGACTTTGATGTTATCCCTGTGCGGATCCTCGCACCCGGTGAAATTGACGGACCGACCAAGGAGCGTTGCATAGCTGCCGTTGAGGTAGAGCAGCTTGCCGATAACATCGACGTGCCCGGTGACCACGCATACCGACTCGCGATCAAAGACGCGCTCCATGCTCTCCGCGCCCTTCCAGATGGAGGGGTGGAATGAGCGCGAGAGAGACGATCGCAAGCCCGAGCCGGGCGCTCCTTTCGCCGGCGGATGCCGCGCGAGAACTGTGCATTTCTGAAAAGCAGCTGCGCGCGCTGACTTGCGCCGGCCAAATCCGGTACATCAATATCGGTATGGGGGAGAAGCGCGAGACGCGCCGCTATGATCCCGAAGATCTGGAACAGTTCCGGGAGGCCCGCAGATGTCAGTCTACAAAAGGCCAGGTCAGGCGGAATACTCCTACGACTTCCGTTATCGACGCCAGCGCTTTTCAGGCAGCACTGGATGCACGACGAAACGCGAAGCTGAGAAGTTCCTTGAAGACGAAAAGCGGCGTGTAAAGGCGCTTCAGTTCGACGCTAGCAAGCCTCTGGTCCTGAAAGCGGCTATCGCTCAGTACTGGAACGAGGTCGGATCGCACCACCAGAACAGCGATGATACCCTGCGTTCGCTTGGGTGGCTGCAGGATCAGATCGGCGCGCAGACGCTGATATCCACCATATCAGACGCAACCATAGCCAAGGCCATCGCCAAGCGCCGCGGTGAGGATGTCTCCCCTGCCACCGTCAATCGGACCGTGACGCAGCCCATGCGCGCCCTGCTCCGCCGCGCACGCCGCACCTGGAAGCAGACAGTTCAAGATATCGAGTGGAAAGACCATTTCCTGAAAGAGCCGCAGGAACGCATCCGCGAGGCGACTGCCGACGAAGAAGCGACGTTCATGGCCAAGATCCGGGGCGACTATGCCCCGGCCCTCCGGTTCGCCATTCTCACGGGATGCCGTCGCGCCGAAATCGTCGGCCTGCAATGGAAGGATGTCGACTTTTTTGGCCGCCAAATCAAGGTGACGGGCAAGGGCGACAAGTCGCGATCGATCCCGATGACCAAGTCTCTTTACGACCTGCTCTGGAGCTTGAAGGACGATCACAAGACTGCGGTGTTCACCTATCTGGTGAAGCGCCCTCGGCCTGGGGCGACCAAAGGATCTCGCGAGCCGATCACCATGGAAGGCTTCAAGACAGAATGGCGCCGCACAAAGGGCCGTTCCGGTGTGGAGAACTTCCGATTCCACGATAGTCGCCACACAGCGGCTACGCGGCTCGTACGCGCGACCGGCAACTTGAAGATGGCTCAGAAGCTTCTCGGGCACACCGAACTCGCCACGACATCACGGTACGCGCACGTGACTGATTCTGATTTGCTATCCGGAATGGAGGCCGCCGAGGTCGCGCCGGTGGCACTTCCTGACAAGACGCGGAACGCAAAATGAACAGCGGTGGGATTTCCGTGGTAATTTTTGCGCCGTTCGTGGCACTTGGATGCCGTTTGTTCCGTTTTTCGATTTTGAGGGGTTGCTTCCGAAAGCCTTCAACCATATAGCCCCCATGGCCTCGGAGTGTAGCGCAGCCTGGTAGCGCACCTGATTTGGGATCAGGGGGTCGCAGGTTCGAATCCTGCCACTCCGACCACCCTTCCCAGCATTTGCAGATCTCCTGACGCGTTGGCCCGCTTGACAGACAGCGAGGCCTCGCACCCCAATCTGCTATAATAGTCCCGTGGCTCAACACCTATGGGAGTGTTCATGAGGAAGCTGAGCGATCCTGAACTCTGGAATCGCATACAGGCCTACAATCTCGACCAACCCGCCGTCAGCCAGCCCTTCTCGGCAAGGCTTGCCCGTGAAACCGGATGGAGTCTCGATTTTTCACGACAGGCGATCGAGGAATATAAGAAATTCATTTATCTGATCTGCGTTTCGAACGAGACGCTTACCCCCTCGCAAGAGGTCGACGAGGTCTGGCATCTGCACCTCGTATACACGCATGGTTACTGGGATGACTTTTGTGCCGGGACCCTCGGGAGGGAGATCCATCACAGCCCCACGGAAGGCGATGCCACCGAGGATGCCAGGTTCCGACATGCCTATCAGCACACCAGGGACCGCTACGTTGAAGAATTCGACGCCGAACCGCCATCGGACATCTGGCCGAGCACTGAGGTCCGCTTCAATGAAGCGACGCAGGGCAGCAGCGCATCCTCATCGATCGGCGGCGTCGAAATTCCACATATTCTCGCCGGTCTCCTTTTGCTCCTTGCCCTGGCATTGGTTGTGATCAGCGAAGGTGGCCAATCATCCGTTGCCATGATCTTCGCGGCCATCGCTATCGCGATTGTGGCCACCGAATACCTCAGCCCCAATCGAGGGCTTCAAAGAAAGAAGCAAGACAATGGCAGTGGCGGCTGCGGTGGCGGTGGGTGCGGCAGCAGTTGTGGAGGAGGCTGCGGAGGCGATTAAGTCACAAGCTCGAACGGAAATGATCATCCCCCTTTTCAAGCGACGACTACGGGTTCAAATCCTGCGGGAACCGTACCCGCACCAAGGTCTTTGTCATTTTGTTGAGCCCTGAATTGTCAGCGAAAACGCCGGCGGAGATGGCTTGGCATCCGGAGGGTTGGCCGCCCAGGCAAACAGCCCAAAGCCGGCGATCATTGTCGGGACAGCCCATTTGAGCGCCGAGACAAGCGCCGAAAAACGATTGTAGACCCAGATGAAGCCACCGGCAGCAGTAAGAATGTCGACATTCTCTTTGACTTTGGCGAGCACGTCGTTGTCGGCTGCCTGCTTTGGATTGGCCGTTTTCGCTTGCTCGACGCGCTGGATGTAACCCTCAAGCGTCGTGGTCCCTTGTGGCAACAGGGCCGCATATGTCTCGATCAACCTGGCCTGCAACGCCGCCCTTTCAGAGCCCGCAACAGCTGGAGCAGCGACCTGCCGAAACGTCATGGTTTCGACCGTCAGAACCCGGATCGCTTTTTCGAATATTGCTGCCAGGCCGATGAAGCCAACTGCGAGCGCCGCGATAGCCAGCACCAGCCTGTCCCGGTCTGACCAGGGATCCAGCGATCCCAGTGAAGTCAATGAACTGCCCGCAAATACCCCGACGGCCGTCGCCGCAACTCCGCCGACCATCCATTTGGCCGTGTCGCGCAACGACTGCGCGCTCGCTGCCATCGCCGGCGCAACGGAAGAGCCTGCTTCGCTCATGGCTTCAGAAGCCCGCCAAAATCGACGGCAATCGGCAGTTCCGGCCGCGATCCCGCGATCTGATCACGCAACTGGTTCAGTTCCTGAAAATTGAGCTTGTCGGTCTTCAGCACGACCGCTCGCAATTCGTCGGTATCGACGCTCTCGAGCATCTCCTGCACCAGGCGTGCGACCGCCATCTTGTCTTTGTCGGTGCCGTCGACCCGTAGATACGTCCCAGGCTTGTCGAAGATGCTGCCAAGATCCGGATCAGGGGTAGCCGGCACAAGATCGATCGGTGCGGTGCCAGCGCCGGCGCCAACCGGTACGGCAATCTGGATTTCGAACTCCTTGCCGCCGCAAACCACCCGGATGATGCCCCTGGCATCTGGAATGGCGATGAGTGGATTGGTCACGGCTGCCCTCCTCCGTTGCTCTCATTTTAGCACAAGATCATCGGCGCAGTGTGATCCCCTTCACATGGAGAACGCGATTGACTCGATCTTGCCTGCATGTAATTGGTTGGACCATTGATCCAATTGGTTGCCGAATGAGCCAGGTTCGCCTTCCACCCATCCAGACCACCGCCCGCGACGACGCGGTGCTGGAGGCGTTGGCGGATTTCGTTCAGCAGGAAACCTTGCAGCCGGGCGACAAATTGCCCACCGAGCGCATTCTCGCTGAACGGCTGAAGGTCAGCCGCAACACGGTGCGCGAAGCCTTGACGCGGTGGGAAGGGCTCGGCCTTGTCGAGCGCCTGCAGGGCAGCGGAACGTTCCTGAAGGCAGCCGTTTCCCCCCACATGCTGCACATGCCGCTGACGCTTGCCGGCGGCAACGATTTCGCCAGCCTCATGCAGACGCTGGAAGTTCGCCGCGCCCTGGAAGCCGAAGCCGTTGCCCTGTGCGCGATACGCACCGGGCCGCGGGAACTCGAGCTCATCCGTCACAAACTCGAAATCATGGAAGAGGCCTTTCATAGCCGCGCCGGCATGTCTTCAGAGGAAGACTGGGAATTCCACCAGGCGATCTACCGGGCATCCGGCAATCCATTGTTCGAACAACTGATCGCTGCCATGCATGAAATGTTCCACCGCTTCTGGGAACATCCGCTTGGCGTTCGCGACTTCGGCCACGCCTCCTTCCCGTACCATCGCACCATTTACGAGCGCATCGCCGCCCGCGACGCCGAAGGCGCGCGAACCGAGGCACTGAAACTGATCGCCACCGTCGAAGCCGATCTGCGGCGCGGCGAGGCAGCACGCAACCAGGCACGACAGGCATGAACGACCCTCGCCCGAACCTCGACATCGACCCCGTTGCAGAAGCAGCCACGCTGCTTGCCCATGACGACCCGTTTGTCGGCGGCGCCGTTGTGCCGCCGATCTACCAGACGTCTCTGTTCACATTCGCCAGCTACGCCGAAATGGCAGACACCTTCGCCGGCAAACGGCGACAGCCGATCTATTCGCGTGGCGACAATCCAACCGTCATGGAATTCGAGAAGCGGGTGGCGGCGCTCGAAGGCGCCGAGGCAGCGCGCGGCTTTTCCTCCGGCATGGCGGCGATCAGCGCGACGGTGCTGGCCTTCGTCGGCGCAGGAGACCGTATCGTGGTGGTCCGCAACTGCTATGGCGACGCCTACCGCCTGTTCGAACGGCTGTTTCCACGTCTCAACATCACGGTCGACTATGTCGATGGCTCCGACCCGGACGCCGTTGCCGCCGCCCTGCCCGGTGCAAAACTGCTTTATCTCGAAAGTCCGACGTCGATGATGTTCGAATTACAGGACTTGCCGCATCTGACCCGGCTGGCGAAAGAGCACGGCATCGTTACCACGATCGACAATTCCTGGGCGACCCCGATCTTCCAGAAGCCGATTGCCCATGGCGTCGATTTGGTGCTGCACTCGGCATCCAAATATCTGGGCGGCCACAGCGATACCGTCGCCGGCGTCGTCTCAGGCTCTGCCGAAAACATCCGCCGCATCAACGAACAGACCTACTCCTATCTCGGCGGCAAACTCTCGCCTTTCGAGGCATGGCTTCTGCTGCGCGGCCTGCGCACGCTGCCCCTGCGCCTGCCTCACCATATGAAAAGCGGGCTCACGATCGCCGAGCGGCTCAAGGCGCACGGCATGGTCGAGCGGGTCAATCATCCCGTCTACTCCAACCATCCCGGCAAGGCGACGCTTGCGGGCTATGCCGGCCTGTTCTCGTTCGAGGTAACCGAGGAGATCGACATCCCCGTTTTCACCGATGCGCTGAATTATTTCCGCATTGGTGTGTCCTGGGGCGGCCACGAAAGCCTGATCGTGCCGGCCAAGGCATCCCTGGAGCAGACCCCGGGCTTGAATTCCATGGCGCGCTTCGGCGTCAGCCCGCGAACCATCCGGCTCAATGTCGGGTTGGAGAATGTCGAGGACTTGTGGAGCGACATCGCACAGGCCCTTGAAAAAGCAAGAAAATAATCTGTCAAACAAATGGGAGTGGAAGACATGGGAACGTTGAAGACACTGCTTGCCGCAGTGGCCGGCCTGGCGATTTCGGCAAGTGCCGCGATGGCCGAGACCACGATCAAGATGGTCGAGGTCATCACCAGTCCACCGCGGACGGAATTCCTGAAGAAACAGATAGCGGAATTCGAAACAGCAAACCCTGGCGTCAAGGTCGAGCTGATCTCGCTGCCATGGGGCCAGGCTTACGAAAAATTCCTGACGATGGTGCAGGCCGGCGACACGCCAGACGTGGTCGAAATGCCGGAACGCTGGATGGGTCTCTACGGCGCCAACGGCATGCTGGAAGACCTTGGCCCCTACATGGAGAAATGGCCTGACAACAAGACGCTGGGCGAGCGTGCACGCCAGTTCGGATCAACCGTCGGCGGCAAACAGCTTATGATCCCCTACGGTTACTATCTGAAGGCGATGTTCTGGAACAAGAAGCTGTTCAAGGAAGCCGGCCTCGACCATGCACCGGCGACGCTTGACGAGTTTGTCGAAGCCTCCAAGAAAATCTCGGCCTTGCCCGGCAAATATGGCTACTGCCTGCGCGGCGGCCCCGGCGCGACCTTCGGCATGAACATGTTCATGAACATTGCCAACGGCAAGGGCGGCTATTTCAACGCGGACGGCACCTCGACCATGAACGAGGAAGGCTCGGTCAAGGGCCTGCAGATGCTGGCCGATCTCTACAAGAACGGCTACGCCCCGAAGGACAGCGTCAGCTGGGGTTTCAACGAGACCGTTACCGGTTTCTACTCCGGCACCTGTGCCATGCTCGACCAGGATCCGGATGCCCTGATCGGCATCGCCGAAAAGATGAACAAGGACGATTTCGCCGTCGCGCCGGTTCCTGCCGGGCCAAGCGGCAAGTCGTTCCCGACGCTCGGTTATTCCGGCTGGGCGATCTTCGCCAACTCCAAGGTCAAGGATGATTCCTGGAAGCTGATGGAGACCCTGCTGTCGCCGAAGGGCAACATCGAATGGGCGAAGATGGTCGGCGTGCTGCCGATTCACAACGGCGCCGAGGAGGACGCGTACTTCAAGACCGAGCAATTCAAGGGTTGGTTCGACGAGTTGAACGGCGGTGACAAATATGAGTTCGTGACCCCTCCGACGCATCTCGAAAATCTTGGCAACTTTGTCGACCAGATCGCCATCAAGGGCTTCCAGGAAGTGCTGCTGGGCAAGCGCACGGCCAAGGAGGTCGCCGACGAATGGGCGGCCTATATGACCAAGGAACAGCAGGACTGGATGGCCAAGAACAAGAAGTAGCAATCTGGTCCTCCCGCATGGGAGACCAGCGAACGGCCCGAAAGGCCGAACGAGGGGCGGCGAAGCCTGACTCTCCCCCCGCTGGCGCCGCCCCTCACCGTTCTGCCGGATAGCTCCTCCCGATAACGAAGAGGGGAAGGCCGTCCGCACCGGTTCGCCATCGGAGCGTTTCCGATTTTTCGGGAACACGGAAACGCTCCAACTTTTTGTTTCTACGCAGTTCCAGACGCAGAACCGTTGCACAGTTTTGCTGGAATTGCTCTCGCGAGTGACCGTGATGACCATCGCCATCGACAGCGCGCCAACGCGCCGCAAAGGCATGTCCTTTGCGTCCTTCGAGCCCTGGCTCTATCTCAGCCCGGCCATCGTGCTCCTGGTCACGGTGTTGCTTGTGCCGCTGATCATCGGCATCGGCTATTCGTTCCGCAAATTCTCCGCCTTCAAGTCGGAATTCGTCGGGTTTGGCCAATACCAGGCGATGCTGTCGGATCCCTTGCTTGGCGAGGCACTCGTCAACACAGCCTGGTGGACGATCGCCAGCCTGTTCTTCCAGTTTTTTCTTGGTCTTGGCCTGGCCCTGCTGCTCGACAAGCCATTTGCCGGCCGCCGCGTCGTGCAGGCGCTTGTCTTCCTGCCCTGGGCAGTGCCGTCGTTCCTCTCGGGTCTCACCTGGGCCTGGCTGTTCAACCCGATCATCGGCCCATTGCCACACTGGCTCTATGCCCTTGGCCTGAAAGCCGAGCCGACCAACATTCTTTCCGACCCTGCAACCGCCATGTGGGGACCGATAATTGCCAATGTCTGGTTCGGCGTGCCGTTTTTCGCCATCACATTGCTGGCGGCGTTGAAGTCCATCCCTTCGGAGCTGCACGAAGCGGCCGCCATCGACGGTGCCACACCCTGGCAGCGTTTCGTCAAGGTGACGCTGCCTTTTCTGGCGCCGACCATTGCCATCACGGTGATGTTGCGCACGATCTGGATCGCCACCTTCGCCGATCTCATCTTCGTGATGACCGAAGGGGGCCCTGCCGGGTCGACAGCCACCACGCCGGTCTACATCTATGTCAGCGCCTTCAAATCACTGGACAAGGGTTATGCCTCGGCGATTGCCGTGCTGCTGCTTGTCCTGCTCATCCTCTACGCGATCGTGCTCATCGGCATCCGTCGCACGCTTGTGAGGCATGTCTGATGATTGCCGGACGCACCCAGTCCTCACGTTTCCTCGGCGGCATCGGTCTCTATGCGGCGATCACCGCCTATGTGCTGTTTGCGCTGTTTCCGATCTTCTGGACGCTGAAGATATCGGTGACGCCGACGTCCCTGCTCTATTCGGAAGGCATCACGCTCTGGCCGTCGCGCACCACCTTCGAGAATTTCTCGACGGTGCTCTCCGCCACCGACTTCCCGCGTTACTTCCTGAACAGCGTTATCGTCTCGCTGTCGACGGCCGCCCTGGTCACCGTCATCGCCACACTGGCCGGTTACGCGATGTCGCGCTTCACGTTCCGCGGCAAGGCGGCGCTCGCCATCATGCTGCTGCTCACCCAGACCTTCCCGCTGGTCATGGTCATTCCGCCGATCTACCGCATGATGGGCCAGGTCGGGCTGATCAACAGCCTGACCGGCCTGATCATCATCTACACCGCCTTCAACACCGCCTTCGCCACCTTCCTGATGCAGTCCTTCTTCGACGGCATCCCGAAGGACCTGGAGGAAGCAGCCATGATCGACGGCTGCACCAGGGCGCAGGCGATGCGGCGCATCATCGTGCCTCTTACCTTGCCCGGCATGGGCGCGACGCTGGGCTTCGTCTTCACTGCCGCCTGGAGCGAACTGCTGTTTGCGCTGATGCTGATCTCGAGCGACGACAAGAAGACTTTCGCCGTCGGGCTGCTCACTTACATCGGCAAATTTGCCGTCGACTGGGGACAGATGATGGCTGCATCGGTGCTGGCACTGATCCCGGTCTGCATCTTCTTCGGCTTCCTGCAACGCTATCTCGTCACCGGGCTTACCGCCGGTGCGGTCAAAGGGTGATCATGGCTTCCGTCACGCTGGAAAAGGTCAAGAAGGACTATGGCATCGTCCGCGTCCTCAATGAGGTCGATCTGAAAATCGCCGACGGTGAGTTCGTGGTGCTGGTGGGACCGTCAGGCTGCGGCAAGTCCACTCTGCTGCGCATGATCGCCGGGCTGGAAGAGGTGTCGGGCGGCGACATCCGCATCGGCGAACGCATTGTCAATGACGTTGCACCGAAGGACCGCGACATCGCCATGGTGTTCCAGTCCTATGCGCTTTATCCGCATATGAATGTCTCCTCCAACATGGGTTTCAGCCTGATGTTGCGGAAGACCGAAAAGGCAGCCATCGAGACGCGGGTCGAGGGTGCGGCGAAGCGGCTGGGCCTCGATCCCTTGCTGCAGCGTCTGCCGCGCCAGCTTTCCGGCGGCCAGCGTCAGCGTGTCGCCATGGGTCGTGCCATCGTACGCAATCCCCAGGTCTTCCTGTTCGACGAACCCTTGTCCAACCTCGATGCCAAGCTCCGCACCCATATGCGTACCGAAATCAAGGCGTTGCACCAGCAACTCAAGACAACATCGATCTACGTCACCCACGATCAGACCGAAGCGATGACCATGGCCGACCGTATCGTCGTCATGCACAATGGCAATGTGCAACAGGTCGGCGCACCGCTGGAGCTCTACGACCGCCCGGCGAACATGTTCGTCGCCGGCTTTATCGGCTCGCCTGCCATGAACTTTTTGCCGGCAACCGTTGCCCGCCAGGCCATAACCGAGGCGGTTCTCAGCGACGGCCAGAGATTGCGGCTGCCCGACGGCCTGCCATTGCAGGATAGTGATGTACTCTCCGTCGGCATGCGCCCGGAAGACATCAGGATTGTCGATGACGGCGCTCTCAAGGCGGAAGTCGAGGTGGTCGAGCCGCTCGGCATGTCGACCCAATACTACGTCCGCCTCGCAGGCGAACAGCTCCGCATCTATGCCATCGGGCGGCCGTTTCTGACGCCAGGACAGCAGGTGCGCCTCGGCGTGGATCGAAGCGCGCAGCATATTTTCGATCCTGTGAGCGGCAATCGAGTCGAGCCGGGCAGCTGAGGTAGGGCGCAGCGCCCTACAGTTCGAACTCGCCCTGCCCTTCGTCCATGGCGCTGACGGCATCGGCCGCCATGGTGCGGGTAATGCGTGCCTTTTGCTCCAACGCCATGCGGTCGAGCCGCCCCACCACGCGCATCGCGGTTGCCAGTGAGCGCTCGATGCGCCGCACGAGATATTGCACGACATGCGGCTCGACTTCGACCTGACGGTCAGCGAAGAGCTTTGTAATGACGCCTGCCAGAAGCACGTCATCGGGCTCGTGGATCTCGACGGTCGCCGCCGCCTTCAGGCGGGATGCCAGATCGGGCAATGTCGTGCCCCAGGCCGCCGGAAAGCGCCGTGCGGTCAGCAGGAGGTTGGAGCCGGCGCTCCGGACATTGTTGATGAGATGAAACAGCCCCTGCTGGTCGAATGGCTCGGCATCGATGTCGTCGATCAGAACGGGCCGCCCGTCAAAGGCGGCAGCACCTTGGGCAACCTCGCCAGCCTGAATGGCAATGGCGTCGGCTGCGTCTCGCCAGATTTCGGCCAGATGTGTCTTGCCGGATCCCGCTGGCCCCGCCAGCACCACCACCGGTGCCGGCCAGTCCGGCCAGCGATCGACAAGCGTCGCTGCCTGTGCGTTCGACGCCGACACGACAAGGTCGTCGCGCGAATAGGCAGTGCCGTGCCCGAGGTCGAGCGGAAGCTGACGCGGCCTTTCCATCAGTTATCCGCGTCGCGACCTGGTTCGCTTGCCCTGCAAAGGTGGCGGTTCGACGCCATGTCCCTTGTAGAGCGGCGATTCCAGGTATCGCGCGATGGCGAAGCGGACCAGAACAGCAATGGCCGCGGCAGCCGGCACCGCGATGAGCAGGCCGACAAAGCCGAACAAGGCGCCAAACGCAAACAGCGCGAACATCAGCCAGACCGGATGCAGGCCAACACTTTTGCCCACCAGCTTGGGTGACAGGATGTTACCCTCGATGAACTGGCCGATGAAGAACACCGCGGCAACCGCAACGATCATCGTCCAGTCCGGCCAGAACTGCACGATGGCGACACCAATGGCCAACACCAGCCCGGTGAGTGAACCGACATAGGGAATGAAGGAGATCAAACCGGCAAACAGGCCGATGAGGATACCGAAATTAAGCCCCGTCAGCGTCAGGCCGACGGCGTACATGGCGCCGAGAACCAGGCAAAGCGTGCCTTGCCCGCGCACGAAGCCAGCGGTGGCGCTGTTGATATCAGCAGATATCTGGCGAACCGTTTCCACGTGGTCACGTGGCACCCAGCTGTCCACGGTTGCCACCATGCGATCCCAGTCGAGCAGCATGTAGAAGGCTACCACCGGCGTCACCACGAACAGCGATGCCACCGAAACCAGCGCCATGCCTGAATTCCACAACGACTGGAAAACCGTGGTCACCAGACCGAGGCCGGAACTCAGCACCGAGTTGAGCCCGTCCTTGAGGCTGGCCGCGTTGACGCCAAAACGCTGCTCCAGCCATTTCGGGTCGAAATTGGTGACGAGAGCCTGCAGGCGTGTCAGATAATCCGGCAGTTTTTCCGCGAATCCCGCCATCTGCGAGGCCAGGACCGGCACCAGGATGACGAAGGCAAGCACAAGAACGACGATGAAGGCGATCAGGATCACCACCGTCGCCATGACACGCGACAGGCCGAACCGTTCCAGCCGATCGGCAACGGGATCGAGGAAATATGCCAGCACCATGCCCGCCACGAAGGGCAGCAGAATGTCGCTGAACAGATAGAGGAAGCCGATCAGGATAACGGCGCCGACCAGCCAGAACCGTAGCTGGCGCCGGAATGCGGCCGCGGCGGATGCCTCGGCGTCATCGTGATCAGGAAGTGCTGCCTTCGCCATTACTGCTCATATGCCTCAGCCAGGCCACGAGATAGGCCGCGGCCGAAGCCACGGTCAAGAGCCCGGACAGCATTATCAGGATGGTTCGCAGCGGGTCGAGATGCATGGCGAAGGTCAATTCGGCGAGAACCTGCGCCGCGAGAATGATCTGCACCGCTGTGTTAGCCTTGGAGACAAGGAGTGGCTTCACCTCCACCGGGTGCCCCATCACCGAGGACAGCACGACCGCGCAGATGATCAATCCGTCTCGCGATACCATGGCGACCACCAGCCACAATGGCAGTTCCCCGCTGATGCCCAGCACGATGAAGACGGACACCAGCAGAAGTTTGTCGGCGATCGGGTCGAGATAGGCCCCCAGCCTCGAATGCTGGTTGAACTGGCGCGCGATGAAGCCGTCGACACCGTCGGAAATGCCGGCGACAACGAAGCCGGCAAAGGCCCACTCCCAACGTGCCTGCAGCATGGCCAGCACCACGCCAGGCACCAGGAGCAGGCGCATGATGGAGATCAGGTTGGGAATGGTTATGACCAAAAGGCGGCCCGTCCTCGTTCCTGGCGATACATGGGTGAAGGCGACAAGAACCGCAAGACATCATGAAACAGCGTCTGGATATCCACGGATTTGTCCAGCGCCTGCCCCGAAAATCGCGATCGAAAGCCGCCGACATTTCCTGTTGCGGTTGCGAGGCTGGACTGTTCGTGCGAAGAGCCGCGTGACGCGCTAAGGTGGTGCTGGCCGTTGCGCCGGCCCAAGCAGGGAACAGCCATGAACGAACGAACCAACGGGCTCACCTATGCCGACGCGGGCGTCGATATCGACGCCGGCAACCTCATGGTGGAGAAGATCAAGCCGCTGGTGCGAGCCACCCGTCGGCCAGGCGCCGATGGCGAAATCGGCGGTTTCGGCGGCCTGTTCGATCTCAAGGCTGCCGGCTTCACCGATCCGGTTCTGGTAGCGGCCAACGACGGCGTCGGCACCAAGCTCAAGATCGCCATCGACGCCGGCAAACACGACACCATCGGCATCGATCTCGTGGCCATGTGCGTCAACGATCTCGTTGTACAGGGTGCAGAACCCCTGTTTTTTCTCGACTATTTCGCTACCGGCAAACTCGATCCCGACCAGGGCGTTGCGATCGTCAGCGGCATCGCGGAAGGCTGCCGCCAGGCCGGGTGCGCGCTGATCGGCGGTGAGACCGCAGAAATGCCCGGCATGTACCAGGACAAGGACTATGACCTTGCCGGCTTCGCCGTCGGCGCCGCCGAGCGCGGCCAGCTCCTGCCGACCGACGATGTCGTTGAAGGCGATGTGCTGCTCGGCCTCGCGTCTTCCGGCCCACACTCCAACGGTTATTCGCTGATCCGCCGCATCGTTGCGGCAAGTGGTCTTGCCTGGGATGCCAAGGCTCCCTTCGCGCCCGGCCTGACGCTGGCCGAAGCACTGCTCGAGCCAACCCGCATCTATGTGAAATCGATTCTCAAGGCGATTCGCAACACCCACGGCATCAAGGCACTCGCCCATATCACCGGCGGCGGCTTCCCCGAAAATATCCCTCGCGTCCTGCCCAAGGATTTTTCGGCCGAGCTCGACCTCGATGCCATCGATGTGCCTCCGGTATTCTCCTGGCTCGCCAAGACCGGCGGAGTTGCGCCTGCCGAGATGATGCGCACCTTCAACTGTGGTATCGGCATGATCGTCGTCGTGGCCTCCGGCCAGGCGGCGCAGGTCGCTGCCGTGCTGCAGGAGGCCGGTGAAACCGTCACGCCGATAGGCCGTATCGTGCCGCGCCGAGACACCGGCGTGATCTACCGGGGTTCGATCAGCCTATGATGATGCAACGCAAGCGCACGGCGATCCTGATTTCCGGCCGTGGCTCCAACATGACCGCCCTGATCGCGGCTGCCAGCGATCCGGATTTCCCAGCCGAAATCGTCGGCGTCATTTCCGACAAGCCGGACGCCGCCGGCCTTGGCATTGCCATCGCGCGCGGTATTCCGACCAAAGTCGTCGCCCGATCCGACCACACCGGCAAGGATGCACATGACGCGGCGATCGACGCTGCCCTGACCGGCTTCGGTGCCGAACTGGTGGCTCTGGCTGGTTACATGCGCCTGCTCACCAAGCCGTTCGTCGAGAAATGGCAAGGCAAGATGATCAACATCCACCCTGCCCTGCTACCGTCCTTCAAGGGACTGGATACCCACCGGCGCGCGCTGGATGCCGGTATGCGCATCCACGGCTGCACCGTGCATTTTGTCACCCCGGCCATGGATGAAGGTCCCGTCATTGCCCAGGCTGCGGTTCCTGTCTTGCTGGACGACAGCGAGAACAGCCTCGCCGCGCGGGTGCTCAAGGCCGAACATCAGATCTATCCAATGGCGCTGAGGCTGGTCGCCGAAGGCAAGGCCCGGATGGAAGACGGGCGCGCCGTGTTCTCAGGCTTCGCCGACAACGACACTGCCGCAGGCATTGTGGTTGCAGCGCCCAATCCGTTGCGCACCAACATCGATCTTGAGCAATTGGCGCGCATTACGCCTTAGGTTAGAGCGTTTCCGTTTCTTACGGAAACGCGGACACGCTCTAATTTTTAGTTTTGGCGCAATTCCGGACGGAAAACCGTTACACACTTTTCCTGGAATTGCTCTAGGCTGCCCGTCCAACCGGTTCTGGAAACGCGCCTCGCGAGGATCACGTCATGAAACGGCTTCTGCTGCTGCGGCACGCCAAATCCGGCTGGGACAATCCCGATCTGGCCGACATCGAGCGTCCGTTGGCACCGCGCGGCATCGAGGCAGCGCTTCTGATCGGCCACACCATCACCCAGCGCAACTGGCTGCCCGACCGCGCCCTGGTGTCGGCGGCCGAACGCACCCGCGAGACCTGGCGCCTGGTGGCAGGCGAATGGATAACGCGGCCGGAACCCAATTTCTCGCAGGCGCTCTACGAGGCGCCGGCCGAAACCGTCCTGGACGAAATCCGGCACAATGGTGATGATGCAGATACCTTGCTCGTGCTCGGCCACAATCCCGGCCTTGGCGATCTCGCAGCCCTGTTGGCCGACAAAGCCTCACCGGCCAAATTGACAAAGTCGCTGAACAGAAAATTTCCGACAGGGGCCCTGGCGGTGTTCGAATTCAATGGCGACTGGACTGCTATCGACAGCGGCACGGCCACGCTCACCCACTTCCTGCGGCCGAGGGATCTCGGCTGAGCGGCTTCAGTGCCTTCTTGAGCGCACAAAACCGCTAAGCCGCTGCAGGACAAAAGGTGCGGCAAGGATTGCCACACTGCCCAGGAACCACACGAACACGATAAGTGGGCGGGCAACGGCAACGGCAGCCGCTATAAGTTGCTGCAACAGCCCGCCAGCACCCTGCACATTCACCTGATCAACGACATCCTTGCCGATGCCGATGGTGCCGATCGCATCCTTGCCGCCCTGCAGCAATGCACCAGTGTTGGCGGAAAGCCAGCCACCCAGCCCATCGACGAGCCCGTAGGCCATCCAGGCGAGCAGCGACCACACAAGAACGGCCCCGATCGCACCGAAGAAGGCGAATTTCGACTGGGCAGCCTTGCCCGAGGCAACATTGCCTGAAAACCCGCCGGGCACGCCCGCGAACAGATCCGCGCCGGCCTTGCCTCTGTCATGCCCGGAACGGCCCCAGGCGCGCTGCCCGGACTGTTCTTCGTCGAAGCGCTGCCCATCGCGATATCGTCTGTCTTCCCGATAATCTTCAAGGGGCTCGTCATCGCGCTGACCGCGATCGTGGCGGCTGTTCTTTTCGCCTTGGCCCAGAGCACCAAGAATGGACGAAAGTCCGCCGTGCCGCCCCCCGGGATAGCCGCCATGACCACTCGAGCCATGGCCTTTCCTGCCATTTCTGGAACCGTGCCAACCCATAATCGTCTCCTCGATCTAACATGGATCGAAGATAGTTCCTCTAGTGGCTAGAGGAGCAAGAGACAGAGCCAAAATGCCGCACACAGGTCAGCGATAGAGCTAGTGGATCGTCTCCACTTGTGTGCAGGCCTCGCGTTCCATCTGCAGCGTCGAATGATGCAGGTCGTACTTCTCGCGCAGCATTGCTTCGACTGCTCGGCGCGTGCTTTCGGCATCCGCGGAGCGGTCCAGCACGGCATGCGCCGTCAGCGAAAGCTTGCTTTGCGTGATTGCCCATAGATGCAGGTCGTGGACCGAGGCGACTCCCGGAATGCCCTTTATGTCGGTCTCGACCTCGGCCAGCTTCATGCCGGGGGGCACTCCTTCCAGCAGGATGTTGATGCATTCCTTGAGCAGCACCCAGGTGCGTGGAAACACCATGAAGCCGATGCCGACTGCAATCAGGGAATCCACCCACTGCCAGCCGGTCAGGTAGATGATCACCGCGCCCGCAATGACCCCGACCGACCCCAGCATGTCGGCCCAGACCTCGAGATAGGCGCCTTTGACGTTGAGGCTCTTGTCGGCATGGCTGGTCAGCAGCCGCATGGAGATCAGGTTGACCAGAAGGCCGAGAATGGCGATCACCAGCATGCCAACGGATGCGATTTCCTGCGTCTCGAACAAGCGCTTGTAGGCTTCGTAGAGGATGTAGAACGCCACCGCGAGCAAAAGCATCGCATTGAAGGCGGCGGCCAGGATCTCGAAGCGTGCGTAACCATAGGTGCGCAGCAGGTCGGCTTGACGGCGGCCGAGGCGGATGGCGATCAGCGCGATGACCAGTGCCATGGCATCGGTCGCCATGTGCATGGCATCCGAAATCAGCGCCAGACTGCCGGTCACGATGCCGCCGACGACTTCGGCGACCAGGAATGTCCCCGTCAGCCCGAGCGCGATCCACAATCGCGAGGCCGGTGTTGTCTCAAGGTCGCCGTGCTGGTGATCGCCACTCATCGAAGCCTCCGCGCTGGTTTCCGGATCAGGCTAGACCGATATGGGTACAGGTTGGAAGACACTGCATCGTGACCACGATGGGAGAGAGATTCTCCCATCAGTCTCTATGCAGCCGGAACCGTGCTGATGGCGTTCTTCTGCAACAGGAAATCGATCACGGCGCGCACGGCGGGAAGCTGCCCACGCCTGTGTGGCGTCAGGATCGTCGTCATGACACGGCCAGCCGTCCACTCCGGCAATATCCGCGTCAGCCGCCCCTCCCTGACTGCCTCGGCCGAGATCAGTTCCGGCAGGCAGACAATGCCGAGCCCCGCCTCGGCTGCCTTCAGCAACGGCACCGATTCATCCGCATAAAGCCGCGGCCGTGGCACTACCTCCACCGTATGGCCGCGCGCATCGCTCAAACGCCAGACCTTTGTTGCCATCGAGCTCATCAAACCCTCGTGGTCACCCAGTGATTCAGGCGTTGCCGGATCGCCGTGCTCGGCGAGATAGGATGGTGCCGCCACAAGGGTGATCGGGTCTTCGCCCATGCGCCGCTGGACGAGATCGGAATCCGGTAAAGGTGCGAAATGGCTGCGGACCGCGAGATCAAAGCCATCCTGAACCAAGTCGACAAAACGGTCGGTAACGTGCAACTGGATCGTCAGTTTTGGATATTGTCGTGCCAGCACCGGCAGGCGATGCGCGAGCCGGAATTGCGCGTTCGGCACCGAGGTGGTGATCCGCACGATGCCGCTTGGCTCCGCCAAACGCCTGCGTACGACCGTTTCGACCGCTTCTGCCTCGATCACCGCTGCACTGGCATGATCGTACACGTCGCGCCCCACATCGGTCAGCGCAAAGCTGCGTGAACTGCGATGAAGCAGTTGCGCGCCGAGCGCCGCTTCCAGAGCTGCCACCCGCTTGCTTACGGTCGACTTCGGACATCCAAGCCGTCGGGCGGCCGCTGCGAAGCCACCACTGTCGACAGCCTGGACAAAGAAATTGAGGTCATTGAGATTCATGTTTTAAAGTCTACAAGTGTGGACATTAAGTCTGAAAATGCCAGTCTACAGCCGATAAGTCCATGATCGTATATCCGCTGCATCAGCAATGGAGAAACGACATGACATCCGAACCAATCTTCACCTCCGGCTTCCCGCTCGGCTCCTCGGCGGGCCTCGTTACTGCCTTCGAATGGCTCGGCCAGCCTTATCGGCTCACCCGCGTCGACATGCTGGGCCAGATGCGAACCGATGCCTACAAGCGCCTCAACGGCCGCGTGGAAACCCCAGTGCTGATCACGGGCGAGGGCCGCGTGCTCACTGAAACGATGGCGATCGCACTCTGGCTGGAAGCACGCGACACCGAACGCCGCATCAGCTTCGAACCCGGCACACCGCAGGCAGACCGGATGCACCAGTACATCGCCTTCCTGAACACCGGCTTCACCGGAGCATTCACGCCGTTGTGGGTGGCGCTGGAAGCCGATGGGGCCTCGGAGCAGGAGCGGGAGACATTGCGCAAATTCGGCCGCGAATTCGTGGCCAAGCGACATGAACAGCTCGAGGCCATGATCGGTGACAGCACCTATCTGCTCGGTGAAAAGCCAACCCTGGCGGATGCCGTGTTTGCCGGCGTCGCGCGCTGGGTGGACTTCCACAAGTCTGTCGACCCGAACGACTATCCGCGCATCCTCGCGCTGCGACAGCGCATCGAGGCCGACCCGGCATTCCGCTTTGCGTTGGCAGTAGAGGATGGCCGGCCTGCTATCGGCAGCGGTGCGATGAAAGGGCTTGTCCCGCTCGCCGATGTCCTGCGGGATACGAGCTCGGCTCTGGCGGCCTGATACCGCCCGCCGGAACAGGAGACGCGCGCCATCTGTCGATGGCGCGCGCCTGCGAAGAAGCGTTTGCTATGCTTGAGGGCTGTCGAGACGCCTCGTCCAGTCTTCCACCCGGTTGCTCGCCAAACGGCGCGCAGCGTGGCCTCGCCAGCCCTCCGCCAGACGGTCGAGGGCTGCAATCCCGGCAAGTTCCGCACGGTTGAGCGGATCAACGTAAAAGGTCCGCCAGACGCGCTTCAGCGTCCAGTCCGGCGACCGGCGGTCAAGCAGCGTGAGACGGTCTTGCGGCGCGACGATGCCTGGTGTCAGCACGCGGTAATACCAACCCGTTCGCCCCGTCGACTGCACCTGCCTGGCCATGTCGGACCTGCCGAAGCGTTCGTTCAGTTTCCAGCATGGCTGACGGCCCTGGCTGACTTCGACAATGGCCGTGCCCAATGAAAAGACGTCACCGATCGCAACCGTCTCCTCGTCAAGTCCTATGGTGGAGATGTTTTCACCGAACGCGCCCGGACCTGCAAACAGGGCATGGTGCCCAAAATCGCTTCGCCAGGCCGCATAGTGGTCAAAAGGATAGTGATGCACGGCCTTTTCCGGTCCACCGTGGCGCACGGTATCGCCTTGCCTGTCCCCGGCAAGCCCTATTTCAGACAAGACAAGCGGTGACGCCACCGCCAGTTTGACAATACCACTTGGCGCGCCATGCAACCCGAGTGGCGCAACCCCGCCAATGCGCAGGCTGAGCAGCGGCAGGCTTGTCATGGTTCCAGCCCCGCCAGCCATTCGGCCAGCAATTGTCGCGCCGCATCCCGAAGACGCTGACCGTGTTTTTTCGCATCATCACGCAGCACGCCGAGATCGATGCCGGCGGCGGAAAGCTCCGCCGCGTGGCCGACCAGCCAGCGTTCGAAGCGCTGATCGGTTTCGGCCTCGGGATGAAACTGCAGGCCAAGCACCGAACGCCCGATCGAAAAGGCTTGCTGCTCGACGAGCGCCGAGGCCGCCAGGTTGGTCGCATTTTCCGGCAGCGTGTAGGTGTCGCCATGCCAGTGCAATACCGCTACGCCAGCAAGATGGCGGAGTGGACTTGCCTTGCCGGCTTCCGTGAGGATCAGCTCGGAAAACCCGATCTCCTTGAGACCCGTTGGGAAAACCCGGGCGCCGAGTGCCGCCGCGATCAGTTGTGCGCCGAGACAGACACCAAGCGTCGGGCGCTTCTTCGCAAGGCGCGTGGCGACGAATGCACGCTCGACGGCAAGGAACGGGTAAGCTTCGTCTTCATAAACACCGATCGGACCGCCGAGGACAACCAGAAGATCCGGCGCCAACGGATCGCCAAGGCAGAAGTCTCCATCGCCGACGCTGCTATAGCGGATGTCGTAGCCCGCCGCCTGCAAGGGTTCGTGGAAAGCGCCGAGATCTTCAAAATGGACATGGCGCAGGACGAGGACTTTTTTCAGCATGGAAATCTCATTGGGCAGAGGCCGTGGAAGCGGACGTGGCGCAACGGTCGTGGGAGCAGGCTGTCGCATCCGGGGTTCCATCGAGGCGATCGTGGAGACTGGCTGCAATCGCCATGGCGATCCGCGCGCCGACGGCTATGTCGTCCTCCACACCAAAGGCTTGATGCAGGATCACGCCGTCGCGACCAATCAGCACAGAAGACGGTGTGCCTTGCAGCCCGTAGCGTCGCATGGTCACCGGAATGTCCATCCCCTCCTCCGCCAGGTCGACGGCAACGGGCGACGTAAGCCGATATTCGTGCAGGAACGCCTGCACCGTTACCGGTGTCATGGCCGCATGATGTTCAAAGACGGTGTGGAGTCCGATGATCTGCAGGTCGCTGCCGGCGAAGACCTGCTCGATACGGCGAACCTGCGGTATCGCCTGTGCGACGCAGCCCGGGCACAAGAGCTGGAAAGTATGCAGGAAGACGGGGCGTCCGCGAAGACTCGCCAGCGACAGCGGCACCGGCGTGTTGAACCACTGGCTCGTGGCGAGCTCGGGAGCGGGAAACGTATCAATCATGATCGCCCCCACTGCGATCAGTCCAATCCAGAATGCCGGTTGCCATTGCCTTGGCAAGGTCGGCGGGCGTACTCCTTGTCATGTTCTTTCCTTTCATTTGCCTGGAGGGGAGGAACTGCCGGTCCGGCGATGGCAGTTGCCGGACCGGCGCTTTTTCATTCGGCGGGCACCACCTTGCCCGGCAGGCTCAGATCCCCGGAAGCGACCTTGAAGACATCGCTGACGCAAAGCAGCGGCGCATGCAGGTTGCCGTTGACCCTGAGCCCGGCTGTCACACCGTCATAGGATGCGCCGGCAATGCCGCCGATCAGCGCAAGCGGTATTTCCACATCCACCGTGTCGCCCTTGAAGGTGGTGGGATAGGCAGGGCTGTCGATCAGAAGCGGCACGCCGGGCCAGGTCTCAGGAACCCTCGGCTTGGTTCCTTCCGGAATATCAATGACCTTCAGCCCGCCACCGCAGGCCGCATCTTTCGCCAGCACGACCCAATGCGGATGCCAGACGTGACGGTTCTTGCCGCCTTTGGCCGCATCATCGAAATCCGGATGGAAGGTGACGGCGAGCGCTACAATGCCCTGGCCCTTGTCGAAGCCGACATCACCGCTGTCCAGGCTGGTCGGCCAGACATAGGCATAGACGCTGGAGCCTTCGAACCTGCCGGTCGCGTCCGGCTTGTCCTTGCCGGCCTCGCCGCGCACGCGGGTGCTGAAGACGGCGGTGTCGCCCTTGGTTGCGATCGTTGTTTCGACGATGTCGAAGGAAGCTTCCACTTTCTCCGTCGGCTCGGCTTTGATGGAATGGGCAGAGGCTGTCGACAGCCAAAGCGCTGCCGTACCGGCGATGAACACGCCGGTCGAAAATCTTGTGAACATGATGCTGGTTCCTTTTGCCTGGAGGGTCGATTATCCCGTTTGGAAAGCGTCCCAGGTGGCAGCCCGGGACGAGGGATCGGCTTCAACGTGATCGTGGCAATCGATGCGGAGCTCCCGCTGGCCGAAGGCCGCGTCGACGAATTTGCAATGATGTGGCCGCGCTGCATCCGCGTGAGCGAAGGGCGCGAAATGGCGACAGCTTACGCACATGCGCTGCACGGGTATTGCACCCGTCTCCTGGAGATGGCGGATCATCTTGATCAGGGTGAGCAGCAGATCTTCCCGCGCGCCGCCACCAAGTGCGGCAATGGCCTGTTCAGTGAAGCTTTCTTCCTGATGTGCATGTTTGAGACCAGCAAGACCTGCAGCCGTCACAGCTACACGCACCACGCGTTTGTCGGCCGCGTCCGTCTGCTTCGCGACGCAGTCCTTTCGTTCCAGTGCGTTGATGGAATCAGTCGCCGTGGGCTGGGAAACGCCGATGTGAGCGGCGATCTCTCTCACTCCAAGCCCCCCTCCACGTCCTGCGAGCAGATCGAGAATGGCCAATTGGGTCGGGTTGAAGCCGCTTGCTTTTGCCCTGCTCCACTCATCGATGCGCAAGACCGTCGCCAGCCGCGAAAGGGCCTCGTGGATGCGGCTATCGAGTGAAAGAGGATCTTGTCGCGTGACCATAGGAAAACAATATAGGATTCCTATGTATATGCAATGCCGGTTTCGCGGTTCTGTCCTGGACCGTCAAAACTCCCGAGCATCTTCGTCAGTTTGACGAACCCGCGGTGTCTCACGACAGCGAGACACCGATCTCAACCCGGTTTATGCGACCTCAGGCGGCGACCCGCACCCACACCTTGTTGTCGTGTACCGCTGCCCCGCCATATGGGGCGGGCGCATCGGAACCGGTCAATACGTTGATGCCCTCGCCGCGTTCGTGCGCCGAATTCGGCCAGATGCCTTCCGCGATCACCACACCGCGCTTGAGCCCGGCGAACAGCTTGGCGTGCAGTACGACCTCGCCGCGCGGATTGCCCACCTCCACTCGCGCCCCTTCGACCACGCCGAGTGCCGCAGCATCCTCCGGATGGATCAGCAGCTCAGGTCGTATTTCCTTGGCTTGTGACACCGGTGTTTCGGCGAAAGAAGAATTCAGGAAATTGCGGGCCGGCGATGTTGCCAGCCGGAACGGATGTGTGGCGTCCGCCACCTCGATCAGGTCGACATGATCGGGAAATTCCGGAAGTTGCTCGACAGGGCCAAAAATGCCCATGCTTTTCGGCGGCTTGTTGGGTGCATAGCCGCCGTTCCACTGTGGCCTGAAACGGTACTTGCCATCCGGATGGCCGAAACCCTTGATGAAGTGCGCGGTCTCGAAATCCGGCTGCATGTCGGCCCAGCGCTGTTCGCGCAGCGTGTCGAAATCGAGGTCCCGGTTCTTGAGCAGCGCGTTGATGTGTTCCTTCTCGGTCAGTCCGAAACCCGGCATATGTGAAACACCAAGACGCTGGGCCAGTTCCTCGATGACGTAATGGTTGGTGCGCGGGCCGACAGGGGGATCGATCAGCTTCGGACCGAGCGTGATGTGCTGGTTGCCGCCGCCCTTGTAGATGTCGTCATGCTCGAGGAACATCGTAGCCGGCAAAACGACATCGGCGACCTTCGCTGTATCGGTCATGAACTGTTCATGCACACAGGTGAACAGGTCCTCGCGCAGGAAACCTTCCTTCACCAGCCGCTGCTCGGGCGCGACATTCATCGGATTGGTGTTCTGGATAAGCAGCGCCGTCACCGGCGGGCCGCCATAAAGCGCATCCGGCGCATTGGTGAGCACGGGGCCGATGCGCGAATGATCGAGATAGCGCACCTTGGGGTCCCGGTAGCGGTCGCCTTCAAGCAGATCCTTGTTGAACTTGAAGCCGGAAATGCCTGAATTGGAATGGAAAGCGCCACCACCTTCATATTGCCAGCAACCGGTCACAGCGGCGATGGAAAGTGCCGCGTGCATGTTGGCTGCACCATTGCGCTGGCGCGCAAAGCCATAGCCCAGACGGAAGAACGTGCGTTTGGTGGTGCCGATCAGCCGAGCGAAAGCCTCGATCTCGGCGACAGTCAGGCCCGTGATGGCGGCCGCCCACTCCGGCGTCTTGTCGGCGAGATGCGCCTCCAGTCCCTTCGGATCGTCGGTGTATTTTTCAAGATACGCGCGGTCGGCCATGTTCTCGCGAAACAGCACGTGCATGACCGCGCAGGCCAGCGCGCCGTCCGTACCGGGCTTCACCACCAGGCCAATATCGGCCTGCTTCATCGTCGCGTTTTCATAGATGTCGATGACGACGATCTTGGCACCGCGTTCCTTGCGCGCCTTGATGGCGTGGGTCATCACATTGACCTGGGTCACCACCGCATTGGTGCCCCAGATGACGACGCAGTCGGAACGGCCCATTTCGCGTGGATCGGAGCCGCGCAGCGCGCCCGTGCCCATGACATAGCCGGTCCATGCCAGATTGGTGCAGATCGATCCGAAGAAGCCGGAATATTTCTTGGCGTGCCGCAACCGTTCGATGCCGTCGCGCTGCACCAGCCCCATGGTTCCGGCATAGAAGTACGGCCAGACCGTCTCCGAGCCGTATTTCTCTTCCGCGGCGATGAATTTTTCAGCAACAAGGTCGAGCGCGGCTTCCCAGCTCGCTTCCTTCCATTGGCCATCGCCCTTGGTGCCGGCGCGCACGAGCGGCTTCAGCAGCCGGTCGGGGTGATGCACGCGATCGGCGTAGCGCGCGACCTTCGCGCAGACGACGCCCGCCGTATAGCTGTTGTCCTTGGCGCCATGGATGCGCCCGATCCGGTCCGGCCCCAGCAGCTCGACGTCGAGCGCACAGGTGGATGGGCAATCATGCGGGCAGGCCGAATGGCCGATGCGGATCTTGGCGTGGGTGTTCATAAGGCTCTTTTACCTGTTCGCCGGCCCGGAGTGTAGGGCCAGTTGTCCAAGGACGGGAGGCAACGCCAACCTCCCGCGGGAACCACGAGGAAATCTATTTCCTGCCGCCATGGAACCAGCGGATCGTAATCCTGCGGGTTCTGCGGCAGGATCGGCAAGCTACTCGGCGATGCCTTCCTCATATTCGGCCGACATCGTCAGCCAACGCTCTTCATGCGCGTTGAGCTGCGCTGCCAGCTCCGAACGCTCCTTGGCAAAGCGCGTCGCCTTGATCGGATCCTTTTCGTAGAGCGCCGGATTGGCAAGCTCATCCTCGATCAGATCGATGCGTTTGCGCAGGCGATCCATCAGCCCCTCGGTCGCGCGGATTTCCTTTGCCAGCGGCTCCAGCGCCGCGCGCCTTGCGGCTGCCTCGCGACGCCGGTCCGCCTTGGAAGCCTTGTCGGCTTCCCGCTTTTCGCGACGATCGGCCGATACCCCGGTCACCAGCGTCTTGTAATCGTCGAGATCGCCGTCATACGGATTGACCGCGCCATCCTTGACCAGCCAGAGCCGATCCGCCGTCGCCTCGAGCAGGTGGCGGTCGTGCGAAACCAGGATTACGGCGCCCGGAAAGTCGTTGAGCGCATGGATCAGCGATTCTCTGGAATCGATATCGAGATGGTTGGTCGGTTCGTCGAGGATGAACAGGTTGGGACCATCGAAGGCAGCCAGTCCCATCAGCAGCCGCGCTTTTTCACCACCGGACAGGTCCTTGGCAGCGGTGTTCATCTTCTCGGTTGCCAAACCGAACTGCGCGACACGCGCCCTCACCTTGGCTTCAGGCGCCTCCGGCATGAGACGGCGCACGTGCTCGTAGGCGTTTTCGTCCGGGCGCAGGTCATCGAGCTGATGCTGGGCAAAGATCGCCACCTTCAAGCCAGGCGCGATCGTCATCTGCCGGTTTCGGCCTTGAGTCGTCCGGCGAGCAGCTTGGCAAAGGTCGACTTGCCGTTGCCGTTGGCACCAAGCAGCGCGATGCGATCATCGGCGTCGATGCGCAACGTCATCTTCTTCAATATGGGCTTGCCCGGCGCATAGCCCACTTCGACGCCGGACAGCGCCACGATCGGCGAAGCCACCGTCTTCACCGGCTCCGGAAAGGAGAATGGCTTGACGGAATCGTTGACCAGCGCCGCAATCGGCTTCATGCGCTCGAGGGCCTTGATGCGTGACTGTGCCTGCCTTGCCTTGGAGGCCTTGGCACGAAAGCGATCCACGAAAGATTGCAGGTGCTTGCGCTGCGCCTCCTGCTTGATCCGGCTCTTTTCCTGCAGTTCCTGCTGTTCGGAAAGCTGCCGCTCGAACTGATCGTAGCCGCCGCGCCAGAAACTCAGCTTCTGCTGGTCGAGATGCACGATCGAGTTGACTGCACGATTGAGCAGATCACGATCGTGCGAGATCAGAAGCACGGTATGCGGATACTTCGAAACGTAGTTTTCCAGCCAGAGCGTGCCCTCGAGGTCGAGATAGTTGGTCGGCTCGTCGAGCAGCAGCAGGTCAGGCTCGGAAAACAGCACCGCTGCCAGTGCGACCCGCATACGCCAGCCGCCGGAAAAGGATGATGCGGGCCGCGCCTGCGCCGCCTCGTCAAAGCCCAGGCCGGCGAGGATGGTCGCGGCACGGGATTCGGCGGTATGCGCATCGATGTCGGCCAGCCGGATATGGATCTCGGCAATGCGGTTGGGATCGGTCGCCGTCTTTTCCTCTTCCATCAGCGCGGCACGCTCCTTGTCCGCGGCCAGCACGATCTCCAGCAGCGAATCCTCCGTGCCGGGAGCTTCCTGAGCCACCTGGCCGATGCGCGTGTTCTTCGGAATGCTGATCGAGCCGGTCTCGGAAGCGAGATCGCCGGTGATCGCCTTGAACAGCGTGGTCTTGCCCGTGCCATTGCGGCCGACAAGGCCTGCCTTCGTGCCGGTGGGCAGCGTCAGCGAAGCATGGTCGAGGAGCAGGCGTCCGGCGATGCGGAGCGAAAGGTCATTGATGATAAGCATGGCGGCGCGGTTTTGACCCGTATGGGCAACAATGGCAAGGGGATGCGGCCGACTGTTTCAACCCGAAGGCGGCCAGACGCCGCCAGAAACCGCTATGCTGTCCTGAGAGGTGCCAGCCGGCCTGCCCGCAACAAGTCGCTCAACGCGGTGTCGACAGCCTCCGCCGGAGCGTCGGCGCCAAGCCGGCGCGGCGGTGGCAAGGAATGACCAATGGCGAAAAGCAGTGCGCTGCCGGCCGAAAACACTGCGAACAACAGGAACATTCCGGTTCCGCCATAGGCTCCAAGAGCCATTCCAGCCAGCAATGGGCCAAAGAAGTTGCCGATGGTGGACAGCGAATGCGCCCCGAAATAGGTGCCTCTGTTGGCGGCCGTCGAAATGCCGTCGACCAGCATGTATTCGGCCGGAACGACAAGAACCTCGCCGATCGTGAAGACAATCATCGAAGCGACCAGCATCTCGACACCCGAAGATGCTGCAAATCCCAGATTGCCCAGGAGAAACAGCACGCAGCCCAGGACCAGAGCATGCAGCGCGCCGATCCGCTCGATCACCCAACGCGCGGGTGTGCTGGCTACCAGCACAGCGGCCGCATTGGTGCTGACCAGCAAGGCGAATATTTCCACGCCCCTGGTGAAATCCTTGATGATGTACTGCGACAGCGGCACCGACCACTGCCCGTAGACGGCAACCAACAGCGTGCCGCCACCGGCAAAGAACATCAGCCTGGGATCGCGGAAAGCACCGACAAGGCGCCGCCAACCGCCGATATGCTGCTGGGCGGTATTCGCTGCACTTGTGGCAATCTCCGGCACCAGCAGGAAGATGATTACCCCGAACATCAGATGAACCATGCCGGCCACGACGAACAGAATGTCGGAAGTCGCGCCGAAAGCCAGCCCGATCATGGGACCGATCGCCCAGCCGGCATTGATGGCGAGGTAGCGCCACGAAAACACCTTCAGGCGCAGTCTTTCAGGCGCAGCATCGCTCATCATCGCGCGGGCAGCCGGCTCGTAGACGGCGCCAGCGATCGAGGCCACGATGTGGGCAAATGTGAAGGCCGCGACGGATTGGGCAAGTCCAAGGCCAGCCATGCCGAGGCCGGCGAAGGATATGGCGATGGCCAGCACGGTTCTGCGCCCGAGCCGATCCGAAATCGCTCCGGCAAGCGGACTGACCATCGCACCAAGCAGAGGCCCCACACCGATCAGCGCACCGATTCCGGCCGGACCGAGCCCAAAGTCCTGCTGCAGTCGAATCGCAAGAAACGACAGACTCATGCCTTTGGCGACAGCGACGACGCCGGAGCCGGCGATCAGCAGGAGGGCGATCATGCGCCCGGTCTTTTCGGAATAGCTGTTCATGGACATTCAGAGCACATCCGTCGGCTCGGACAGACGACCGACGCCCCACGGCTTC
This sequence comes from Mesorhizobium sp. Pch-S, assembly GCF_004136315.1. Lineage (NCBI taxonomy): Bacteria > Pseudomonadati > Pseudomonadota > Alphaproteobacteria > Hyphomicrobiales > Phyllobacteriaceae > Mesorhizobium > Mesorhizobium sp. Pch-S. The sequence goes on along the minus strand of NZ_CP029562.1, from coordinate 5,566,509 downwards.
GCATTGAAGCCGACCGCGTGCAATGGAAGACACTGCAGGGAATTGTGGGCCAGGTGGAAAACTGAACCCGTGAGGTTCGCCGCCCGCGCACCAGCGTCCCCCAAAATGTCCTCGTGCAAGAAAACAGCCCGCCGAAGCGGGCTGTCTCTTTTCGGAGAGCGAAAGGATCAGCGATTGACCTTGGCAAGCAGGGCGCACAGTGCCTGCAGATCGCTATCATAGGCACCGCTGCTCACCACTTCGGCGCAGCGGCGCTTCAGCTTCATCAGCTTGCTGTCCGAAAGCTGAGCAATGGCCCTCGGCACGGCCGGATTGCTGGGATTGACTTTTCCGGTATTGGTCGCGGTGCCAAAGATCGTACCACTTGGAGCGACCGGGCTCAGCGGATTGCGCGGACTGGAAGGCCCGGACGGATTGCTCGTGGTACCTCCGCCTATCCCGACTCCAACCCCCACGCCGGTGCCGTTTCGGCCACCGACCGAAGCACCGAGACCGGCAGTGACCCCGTTCGAACCACCAACGGAAGCACCAACGCCGGCATTCACACCGCCACTGCCACCGACCGATGCGGTAGCGCCGGCTGCAACACCGCCGGAACCTCCTATCGTGGCTCCGCCTCCCGCTGTAACGCCGTTGGATCCGCCGACATTTGCCCCGGCCCCCGCAGTGACGCCATTGCTGCCACCAACCGAGGCGCCCAGCCCCGCATTGACTCCACTTGCCCCGCCAATGCTGGCGCCCGCGCCTGCGTTAACACCGTTGGAACCGCCGATCGACGCTCCCAACCCGGCACTCACGCCTCCCGAGCCACCAATCGAAGCGCCAACACCTGCATTGACACCTCCTGCGGACACGCCAAGACCATCGGCACCTGCTGGCAAAGCCAAACAAACAACGACGGCACCACTCGCCAATGTTCCGGCGAGACTCCTAACGAAACCAGCCATTACATCCTCCTAATGGTTTTGCGCTTCCTCGACAGCACGGCCAAATCAGCCCGCAGCGAAGTCAAAACATCTGGAGAATACCAAAACCGTCAGTACATTCTCACGTTTTAATATTTATGGCTTTCGGTGCGTTTTCCACCTTTGGTCAATTGCTGTCTAATTTTATTATATAACAAATCAACGACTGCATTGAAATTATGCGAAAGTACGGCCCTCTTCTGTCCGCTGGAAGTACATCAGATCCAGCTGAACCGACGCATGTCCGAGAACTGTCAGGATCATATGCGCCTGGCCCCTGTGATGGGTCTGATGGTTGAACAGATGATCGAGCGCTGGCGCCAGGCGCTGTGAAATTGTGCGCATGTCAGTGGTCACATAGGAAAACCGGCCCGCGATATCCTTGTCGCTCAGACCGTCGACCCATTCGACAATACGCCTGTCTTCCGCCTCGCGCGCTATCCGCAGCGCCGGCAGCGCCCGTTGCACGATTGCGTCAAGGCTGGCCGGTGCGTCTCCCTGGCCGGTGAAGCGCTTCATCCAGATGCGGTCAGTAACCAGCAAATGGTTGAGCGTGCCCATCATCGACCCGAAGAATGCGCCGGTGTTACGCGTGAATTCTTCGTCGGTCAGGGCGTCGGCGGCATCGTAGAGACGGCTGTTGGCCCACCGATTGTAGGCCGCGAACATCATGAAATGGCGTTTCATCCGGTCCCCGGTTTCCCACACTGTCCACCCCGAACCTGATCTAGAGTGTCGGGAAGGGCAAAGCCATGGCCATTTTGCCCGGCAGCACGATCAACGCCTCCCCTTGGCAATGCGCCGGGCGGCTTGTATAGAGCCCGCCACACCTCAATTCCCAGCACCAAAGGACGACCCATGGCGATCGAACGCACCTTCTCGATGATCAAGCCGGATGCCACCAAGCGCAACCTCACGGGCGCCATCACCAAGATGCTCGAGGATGCCGGCCTGCGCGTCGTCGCCTCCAGGCGCGTCTGGATGAGCCTGCGCGAAGCCCAGGGCTTCTATGCCGTCCACAAGGATCGCCCCTTCTTTGGCGAATTGACCGAATTCATGTCGTCGGGCCCGACCATCGTGCAGGTTCTCGAAGGCGAGAATGCAATCGCCAGGAACCGTGAAGTCATGGGCGCCACCAATCCGGCCAACGCCGCAGAAGGCACCATCCGCAAGGTGCACGCCCTGTCGATCGGCGAAAACTCCGTGCACGGCTCGGATGCTCCTGAGACTGCTGCCGAAGAGATCGCGTACTGGTTCTCGGGCACCGAGATCGTCGGCTGATCGCGCCTTCGATTGCAGGGCACAAGCGCTATAAAAGCCGGGCTGGTGCCCGGCTTTTTTGCATTCGCGTATCAGCTTGCTGTCCAGCTGGCTCTCTCCATCTAGCCTGGAGTAGCCGTATCGCCTTGCTTGTCCTGAACTTGTTTCAGCACCATCGTCATCGGTTCGCTGGCAAGCGGATCGATATAGTGTCGAGCATTGGTCAGGAACTGGGTCTGGCCGTCGACCGTAATAGTGGCGTCCACCGCATAAGTCGTCTTCGGGCGGATGTCCCGACTATCGAATTTCAGCGTGAAACGCATGGGCACCTGGCCGGCAGGTGTGATCCTCTGCTCGCAGATCACCTTGGCGGGAGCATCGGACTGTGATGTATCGAGCAACTGCACGGTAAGCACCGCGTTCGCGGGCAGGATCATGTGCTCGCGGTAGATCACTTCGCCGGTCAACCGGCGCTCGGCCGCCGCGGACATGTCGGTTGAGACAAGCATCCCCACCATCAAGGGCGCGAAGCCGAAGATCAGGAATTCCGCGATCCTGTCCAACATGACACTGCTCCATTGGCACTCGACAAACGTCGGCGCCAACGAAAAATCCGCCGTGATTGCGGACAATCCATGACCGATCTGGGGTATTTTCGAGCGCGAAATCCAGTCAGCGCCAGCGGGCCGCCGCCTTGTCGTCCCTGTCCTTGGCCTCGACCCAATTGCCGTCGATACCGTCGGTACGGTGCTCCTTCTTCCAGAAAGGTGCACGCGATTTGAGGTAATCCATCAGGAAATCGGCGGCCTCGAAGGCAGCCTGTCGATGTGCGGATGCAGTGACAACCAGCACGATGTTCTCGCCAGGCCGAATCTGGCCATGGCGATGAATGACCGTGATCCCCTTTAACGGCCAGCGTCCGATGGCTTCGTCCGCAATGCGGCCGATCTCAGCTTCGGCCATGCCGGGATAATGTTCAAGCTCGAGCGCTGTGAGCACACCGCCTTCATCACGACAAAGCCCGGAAAACGTGACTATGGCGCCGATATCGGCGCGCCCGGCGGCAAGAGCCGCGACCTCCGCCGCAATGTCGAAATCCTGGGCCTGGATGCTGACCTTCGCCACAACGACGTCGGACACGGCATCAACCTCCCGTCATCGGCGGAAACAGCGCAATCTCGCGCGCGCCAGCTATCTTCTCGCTGTGGTCGACATGCTCCTGATTGATGGCGACACGGATCGAACGCGGGTGCTGGAGCGCGTTTTCGTACTCATCGCCGCGCGATTTCAACCAAGCCAGCAACTCGGCCACTGTGGTCACCTCTGCCGGGAGTTCGACGTCTTCTTCGGTTTTCCCGATCCGTTCACGCACCCAGGCAAAATAGATGAGCTTCATCGCCGTCTCGCTACTCGTCGACGATATGCTTCAAGCCGGCACGGAAGTAGTCATAGCCGGTATAGAGCGTGACCACCGCTGCAATCCAGAGCAGCACCAACCCGGTTTCCGTGGTGAACGGAAAAATCTTGTCACCGGCCGGACCGGCAAGCAGAAAGGCGATCGCCACCATCTGGATGGTCGTCTTCCATTTGGCCAGTTGTGTGACCGGAACCGACACCTTGAGCGCTGCAAGATATTCGCGCAGGCCCGAAACCAGGATTTCGCGGCACAGGATGATGATGGCCGCCCAAAGCGACCAGCCGGCTATGCCATCCTCGTCAGCGGCAAGCAGCAGCAGGCAAGTCGAAACCAGAAGCTTGTCGGCGATCGGATCCAGCATCCTGCCTATATTGGAGGTCTGCTGCCAGGCACGTGCCAGATAGCCGTCGAAATAATCGGTAATCGACGCGGCCAGGAAGATCGCCAGAGCGAGCCAGCGTGCAAAATCGCTCGATTTCAAATGGCCTTCGAGAAAGAAACACACGACGACCATCGGCACCGCAACGATACGGGCGTAGGTGAGCATGTTCGGCAGGTTGAATGCGTGTTTCGCCATGCGTGCGTGGAGCTTCCGGGGTCGTTTCTTTTGCCTTCGTACTCAAATCAGAAGCCGATATCAGGGGTCAACCATTGAAAATCGACTAGCCAGCGCAAAACACCGCACAAATGGTCAATTCTCGTGAAAATGGTTGTAAACAAGCCGCGCAACCTGCTCTGAAATACCGTTGACCGACATGAGGTCGTCGATTGCGGCACGGCTGACTGCCTTCGCGGTACCGAAATGCAAAAGCAAGGCACGCTTGCGGCCCGGACCGATGCCGACGATTTCGTCCAGGGGACTCTTGACCATTTCCTTTTTGCGGCGGGCACGGTGTGAGCCAATCGCAAAGCGGTGCGCCTCGTCGCGCAGACGCTGGATGAAATACAGCACCGGATCCCGTACAGGCAGCGTGAAGGACGGCTTGCCTTCAACGAAAAAGCGCTCGCGGCCGGCCTCGCGATCCTGGCCTTTGGCGATGCCGATGGCCACCACGCGATCCTGGACGCCCAGATCTGCCAGGATCTTGCGTACGGCCGACATCTGCCCCTGGCCACCGTCGATCAGGATGACATCGGGCCAAGCCGGGAAGCGGTGGGAGAGAAGATCGTCCGGCTCGCCATTCTCCTCACCCGTGTTCTCGTCACCATGTTCCTTGATAAGGCGGGAAAAGCGGCGCTCCATCACCTCGCGCATCATGCCGAAGTCATCGCCGGGCGTGATCTCGGTCGAGCGAATGTTGAACTTGCGGTACTGGTTCTTGACGAAACCCTCCGGCCCGGCAACGACCATGGCACCGACGGCATTGGTGCCCATGATGTGCGAATTGTCGTAGACTTCGATGCGCACCGGCGGCTTCTGCAGACTGAACGTTTCTGCGAAACCAGCCAGCAATCTCGCCTGCGTCGAGGTTTCGGCCAGCCGCCGGCCCAGCGCTTCGCGCGCATTCTGCAACGCATGGTCCGTCAGATCCTTTTTCTCGCCGCGCTGCGGCACCGAGATCGAGACCTTGCGGCCGGCACGGGTCGACAATGCTTCGGCAAGCAATTCCTGCTCGTCGACGGCATGCGAGAGCAGCACCGTGCGCGGTGTCGGCTTGTCATCATAAAACTGCGCCAGGAACGAACCCAACACCTCGGCCGCTTCCATTGCCGGATCGGCCTTGGGGAAATAGGCGCGGTTGCCCCAGTTCTGGCCTGTACGGAAGAAGAAGACCTGGATGCAGACCTGCCCGCCCTCCTGATGGATCGCAAAGACGTCTGCCTCCTCCACCGATTGTGGATTGATCCCTTGATGGCTCTGCACATGGGCGAGCGCCGCCAAACGGTCGCGATAGATCGCGGCGTGTTCGAAATCGAGATTTTCGGCAGCGGCCTGCATGGCGGCGGAAATCTCGGTCTTTACCTTCTGGCTGCGACCGGAGAGGAAATCCTTCGCTTCGTTCACCAGCACGCCATAGTCGGCGTGCGTGATTTCGCCCGTGCACGGCCCGGCGCAGCGCTTGATCTGATAGAGCAGGCATGGCCGTGTCCGGTTTTCGTAAAAGGAATCGGTGCAGCTTCTCAGAAGAAAAGCCCGCTGCAACGAGTTGATGGTACGCCCCACCGCTTGCGCCGACGCAAACGGCCCGAAGTAATCGCCCTTCCGCGAGCGCGCGCCACGGTGCTTGTAGATACCGGGCGACAGGTGGTCTCCGGTCAGCAAGATATAGGGAAATGACTTGTCGTCGCGCAGCAGCACGTTAAAGCGCGGCCGCAAGCGCTTGATGAGGTTCGCCTCCAGCAGCAGCGCTTCGATCTCTGTGCGGGTGACGACGAATTCCATCGTCGCCGTTTCGCGCACCATGCGGCCGATGCGGTTGGTATGGAACCGCCCCTGAGCATACTGGGTGACACGCTTCTTGAGGCTGCGAGCCTTGCCAACGTAGAGCACGTCGCCGTTGACGTTCATCATCCGGTAGACGCCGGGAGCATTTGGCAGACGTTTGACCAGCGTCTGGATGACCTCCGCGCCAATCTTGCCGTCGGTATCGCCGGCATGTTGCGTCCAGTCGACCGCCGTAAAAGCGACCTCGGGACCCGAATTCCCTACATCCACTTCTATGCTGTCGTCGTCATCCAGATCGACGTCGGGGAGATCTTCACCCGCGCGTCCGTTTTTTGCTTTTCCGGAATTCATTCCACCACGCCTGTCACATCCGGCGTCTGCCATGCAAGGTGCTGGCCGCCGTCCAACGCGATCATCTGGCCGGTGACCGACCGCGCATTCCACAGATATCGTATTGTCGCGCCAAATTCGCCAAGCTCGGCACCACGTTTCAGCAGCACACCGTCGAGCTGCCTCTGGAAATCGTGATCTTCCTGACGCGCTCCTTTCAGCGTTGGTCCCGGGCCGATCGCATTCACCCGAATGCGCGGCGCCAGTGCTTGTGCCATTGTCTGCGTCGCTGCCCACAGCGCCGATTTCGACAGGGCATATGAAAAATAGCGTGGCGTCGGGCGCCAGACCCGCTGATCGATCATGTTGATGACCAGACCATCCTGCCCATCAGGCAAGGCACGAGCGAAACGCTGCGTCAAAAGCGCAGGAGCCTTCACATGCACAGCGAAATGACGATCCCATCCCGACCAATCGAAATCCTCAAGGGAATCTTCCTCGAACAATGAAGCATTGTTGACCAGAAGGTTGATCGGGCCGAGCGCGTCGGTGGCAGCCTCGATCAGCCCGGCCGTTCTGTCCATATTGGTCAGATCCGCGGTTACGACGGCAGCGCGCCCTCCGGCCGCGACGATCTCCCCGACAAGGGACTCCGCCTCATCGCGGGACCGATTGCAATGCACGGCTACCGCAAAGCCGTTGGCTGCGAGATCTTCGACAATCGCCCGGCCCAACCTTTTGGCCCCGCCCGTCACCAGGGCCGCAGCTATGATTTTGTTCGTCATCTGGCTTTCATCCGCAACAAGGGCAGCCAGCAAATGAGACCGCTCAATGGTAAAATGCCGTTCGCTCCTATGGCCACATTGTGTCGGCGCATCGAAATGACGGCCCCGACTCGCATTCTGGTCGTCTGATCGGACGGCCAATATAGGGACCTGAACCCCTTGTACCAAGCCGGGTACAGCCGCTCTGCCGAAAGGCTCCTGACAACTTTGTTGCACTAGTGCAACGTCATCCTTCAGCCTCATTCGCGCCAGCTAAAGACCCAAGTTCAGGTTCGCTTCCGCCGTATTTGCCGCCCAAATTCCGGAACCGTTGAACGCGTGATCCGTTTCCTCCCCCGGCGGGTCTGGTTCGCAAGGAACAAGCCAGCGTCTTTGGCTTTATGGAGTAAGAACTATGTCTATCAACCACAAATTCGCGCGGACTTCGGTTGCTGCGATCGGGCTTCTCGCTATCATCGGCACCGTTCCGGCTTTCGCTGCGGACGTCGTTTCGGAAGAGCCGCCGGCTCCGGCCCCGATTGCTGAACTGCCGGTCGCTTCCTGGGCCGGTGCTTATGCCGGTGTGAACCTCGGCTACGGCTTCTCGGGCCGCTCCAAGGTCGAGGACTACAACACCAGCATCAAGAAAGACGGCTTCATCGGCGGCGGTTTTGCTGGCTACAACTGGCAGCAGGACAACTTCGTGTACGGCGTCGAAGGTGACCTCGGCTACAACGGCACGAAGGGCTCGGAAAACGGCTTCAAGTCGAAGTCGGGTCTCGAAGGCTCGATCCGCGCCCGCCTGGGTTACTCCGTCAGCCCTGACATCCTGCTCTATGGCACGGCCGGTGGTGCGGGCGAAGGCCTGAAGGTGACCGACGAAGTCACCGGTCTCAACGACCGCAAGACCATGTTCGGCTGGACGGCTGGCGTCGGCACCGACATCAAGCTTACCGACAATGTCTTCGGCCGGGTCGAGTATCGCTACACCGACTACGGTTCAAAGACCTTCGACAACGGTATCGGCAAGGTCAAGGACAGCGACAACCGCATTCAGTTCGGTGTCGGTATGAAGTTCTGATCGTTTTACGATCGGCAGCAAAAAGCCGGGCTTCGAGCCCGGCTTTTTTGTTTTCGAACCGACGCGCACATAAGCACCCCCGCCTCCGTCAGGCAGGTATGCAGCTCTTCAGTTGCGGAAATTTCTCATCGAAGCGCGCCGCCCAACGTACCAGCCGCCCTCGCCCCTTTTCCCATTTGCCTGCGAAACGCAGGGAAAGATACCCGAGCGCGGCGCGCAGCGCGATTTGACCAACGGTTATCTTGCTCGGCAATTTGGGAGGATTGGCGTTCAGGCTGTCGAGTGCACGGGTGACTTTTTCCCACTGTCTGTCCAGCCAGGGCTGGTACACCTTGTCCTCGGGTCGCACCCTGCGTTCATAGACCATCGACAACGCCGAATCGCAAATACCATCCGCCAGCGCCTCAAGCGCTTCGGCTTCCAGGCGTTTCTCGGGATTGCGCGGGAAGAGCCCATTTTTGGTCTGTCGATTGAGGTATTGGGTAATGGCCCGGCTATCGAAGACCGATTGGCCGGTCTCCAGCACCAGTACGGGAATCTTGCCAAGCGGGTTGGCCGCGATCAGATCGGCCGGATCTTCCTCCGTCTTGACCGGCTTCAATTCCAGCGCGATGCCAGCATAGGCAGCCGCCATGCGGACTTTGGAGCTGTATGGCGAAGTGGTCGCATAAAGCAGGCTGGGCATGACATCCTCATTTGAAGCGTGCTCTGGCACGGATGCGCCAAACAGGCCATGACTGGCCTCGTCCAGCAACGCGTGTATCCAACCGGATGAATATCAGGAGAGCGCCCTTGCCCACGGCGCGGGACGCCTCAACGCAGAACGCGGCAGGCGCCGTTGTAGACATACCAGCGGTCAAAGCCTGAAACGCAGAACTCGACATTGTCGCCAACGCCGGCAAAGCCCTGCCCTTCCTCGATCAGGTACCAGATGGTGCGCTCATGCCCGTCAGAGAGGATGACTTTTGCGTCGCAATAGCGACGACCGATCGGCCAATTATCCTCGGCCGGTTGATAGCGGCGCTCATTGATGCGGCGAAAGTCGGTGATTTGCACATCAGGGAGATTCGGCACATTGCGCACCTGGTATGCAAAGCGGCTGCTGATCTTGTTGAGCACCCATGCTTCACCGCACACGCCCGGATCACTTGAATAGCTCGACATATCGGCAGCTTGCGCTACCGGAGCAACGGTCAGGACCGAGCCAAGGCCAATCAACCCGGCAAGAAAGGATTTGAACGCGTGAGTCATGGCAGCGCCTCATTTCAGGTTGGCGGCACTGTGCGGATTTGCCGTCATACGGTCAAGCCGGGAAGTATCCCACCTCGATCAAATCAGATGCTAGCTGTCCTCGCGCGCCAGCCAGTCGAGCCGCCAGCCGGTGGCGGTCGGCTCGGCCATTGCCGCCTGCAGCGCAGGCAGGATCAGACAAAGTTCCTGCTCCAGGGTGAACGGCGGGTTGATTACCACCATGCCGGTGCCGTCCAGGCGTTCACTGCTCGAATCCGGCCGCACTTCGAAGACGATGTCGAGAACCCTGCCAATGCCGGACGCGATCAGCTGATTCCGGAAGTCGGCAACGCTGCGCCGATCCTTGATCGGATACCAGAGCGCATAGATACCGCCGGGCCAGCGTTTGTAGGCCTTTTCGACACCGGCAGCGAGACGGTCGAATTCGCCTTCCTGCTCGAAAGGAGGATCAACCAGCACCAGCCCGCGCTTTTCCTTGGGCGGCAGATGTGCGCCGAGCGCCAGCCAGCCATCCAGTTCGATGACACGCGTCTGAAAATCGCCTTCAAACCGTCCCTTCAGCCGAACAGCGTCCTCAGGATGCAATTCGATCGCCGTGAGCCGATCCTGCTTGCGCAACAGACGCCGCGCCAGCCATGGAGAACCGGGATAGAAACCAATTCCACCATCAGGGTTGCAGGAATTGACTGCTTCGAGATAGGGCCCCAGCAGGATAGTCGCCTGTATGCCAGGGTCGATCCCGGACAAGCGGCCGATACCGTCCCGCCATTCACCGGTCTTCTGGGCCTCGGTGGAAGAAAGATCGTAGAGACCGATACCGGCATGGGTATCGATGACCCGAAACGGCTTGTCCTTCCGTTTCAGATATTCGATCAGACGCACCAGCACGACATGCTTGACCACGTCTGCGAAATTGCCGGCATGATAGGCGTGGCGATAATTCATGACCTAGACAGCGCCCCTGCCCCAGCGTGGCTTGGGCGGGGTTTCGGATTTGTCAGGACGTCGTGATCTGCCGAAACGGATCGCCAGCACCATACCGATCACCCCGAACGCAAGCGACCCGAAGCCCACCTGCCGAACCCGTGCATCCGGAACGACAGCCCCACTACGCAGGACAAGATCAACCGCCTTGATCTGGAGGTTGTCAGCATCCCCAGGGCCGAGCGTGAAGACATAAGTGCTCGCTTCGTCAACCTCGATCAGCCCCGCCTCGTCGCGAAATATCTTGTCGGTCAGTTGCGGGCTTTGTTCGCGGGGCGTCGGATTGCCGCTGAAGCTCAGCCGTTCGGCAAGCACTGTTCGGTTACCCGCCGCGGCAGTCAGCGTCAGGACGGTACGATCAAAAGCGACGATGCGATCGGCATTGGTGGTGAGATCGACAAAGACCCGGACGGGGCCAGTTCCAGCCTTCAGCGACACCGTCACCGGCTTGAAGCGGCCATCCTGATAAGCATGCCAGGTGCCGAGTTCTTCGCCGGAAAAATTCCGAACGGCCCAGGGATAGATAAGACCGAGGGCGACGCCAGCCAGAATGAACAGCAGGAAAAATTTGCGCATCGCTCAGCCCTTAGAGCGCCGAACGCGCTCGCGCAATGTCATGCCTTGCGTTCCCAGCGACGGTCTGCCGTCTGCTGCCAATAGGTTACGGTATGGCCAGCGCCCTTCATGTCCTTCCAGTGGCTACGCGCCGCCTCGACCTGACCTGCGTCATGTCCGTCGAAGAGGAAAACGGCACGGTCATAGCCGGCAAGGTCTGGAGGGCTGGCACCATCCACCAGGAAGCGAATCTGCGCCGAATTGGGGTTCATGTCCCCCGTCGTAAGCAGCACAGGCTGTTCAGCCGGATAAGGCTCACGGTCAGTCGCATGCGCCAGGAAACCATCGTCGCTGTAGATCCACAAATGCTGGTCAAGTGCATCCCTGCGCTCTTCCGTGCCCGTCTGCACGACCACGCGCCAGCCGCGATCGACACTGCGCTCGAGCAAGCCCGGCAACGCCTGCTCGAGCGTTGACTCCGTCATATGGTAGAACAGCACTTCGGCCATCGATCAGCCTTCGTAGTGATCGCGCACCAGCCGGTCGAGCAGCCGGACGCCAAAGCCGGAGCCCCAGGACTGGTTGATCTCGCTGGCCGGCGCCGCCATGGCCGTCCCCGCAATGTCGAGATGGGCCCAGGGCGTTTCCTTGACGAAACGCTGCAGGAATTGAGCAGCGATGATGGCCCCGCCGTAGCGTCCACCAATATTCTTCATGTCGGCGTTCTTTGAATCGATGAGCTTGTCGTATTCGCTGCCGAGCGGCATGCGCCACAGCTTCTCCTGAGTGGCGGTTCCGGCCTGCACGAGCTGTCCGGCGAGTTCGTCGTTGTTGGAGAACAGCCCCGCATGGTGCTGCCCCAGCGCGACCATGATTGCTCCTGTCAACGTGGCAAGATTGATCATCAGTCGGGGTTCGAAGCGACTGTTGCAATACCAGAGCGCGTCGGCGAGCACCAGGCGACCCTCGGCATCGGTGTTGAGCACCTCGATGGTCTGGCCGGACATCGATGTGACAATGTCCCCTGGCCGTTGGGCATGGCCATCGACGCTGTTTTCCACCAATCCGAGAATACCGACGATGTTGGCTTTCGCCTTGCGAGCAGCCAGCGCGTGCAACAGCCCCGTAACCGCCGCTGCACCGCCCATATCCCCCTTCATGTCCTCCATTCCCGATGCAGGCTTCATCGAATTGCCACCGGTGTCGAAGGTCACCCCCTTGCCGACAAAGGCAAGCGGCTTGTCCTTGGCCTTGCCGCCATTCCATTGCAGCACCGCCAGGCGAGCACCGCGCGGTGACCCTTGCGCAACGCCGAGCAGGGAACCCATGCCGAGCTTTTTCATCTCCTTCTCGGTCAGTATCTCGACCTTGACGCCCAATGCCTCCAGTTGCTTGGCCCGCTCGGCAAACTCGACCGGCCCCAGCGCGTTCGCCGGCTCATTGACAAGGTCGCGCGCGACGATCACGCCATCGACAACGGCCTCCAGTTCGGCGAACGCCTTCTTGGCAGCCGCCGGATTTGCTGTCTGGATGGTGATCTTGACCGGTGTCTTGGCCTCGTCCTTTGCGTCGTCACTTTTCCTCGTCTTGTATTTGTCAAAGGAATAAGCGCGCAAAAAAATGCCGGCGGCAACACCAGCAGCCTCCGCCCCATCTGTTTGAGTGCCCGGCAGATCGACGACGACCACAGCATCCCTGGCCTTGCGCAGCGATGCCGCTACATGCCCGCCAAGCTTCAGCCATGCGTATTCGTCCAGCGCGGACAGCTTGCCTGCGCCGACCACAACCAGCCGGTCAAGAGCGGTGCCTCCCGGCGCGAAGATCTCAGCGGATGAGCCGAATTTCCCGGAAAAATCCGCGGCTGGAAGAGCCCTTGCTAGCGAATCGGACGGATCATGCGCCTTCGCCCGTTCGGAAAGCCCCGCTTCTTCCGCAGAAAGCACAAAGACCGTGCCTTTCTTGACAGTGGCGAACTTGGCAAAGGCAATCGTGGGTCGGGCAGCCATGAGATCCTGCTTGATTTGAATGCTTGGAATGAAGCGCGACATTTCGCGCTTTTGGACCGTTTGGCAAGACCGGCAAACTTCCGGCCGGCAGGGCGAAACGGGTTCGGCCCGCCACGTTGCCGCCTTCCGTTGCCGGAAGCGTGAATGCAATATTTGACGGCTGCTTACCCTTGACGATCGACTGTGCGTCGCACAAATGTCTGGCGCAAAGTGCTGTTAACCATACCTATTCGCCTTTTCTTATCCATTGCCGACCAGAGTCGACAGCACCGGACATGACGACTTGAAATGGAACCAGACCAGGCCGGTTGTGTGGGTGCCACCGGAAAGATAACTTCTAGCGCTGCGACACCCGTCAAGATCAATCGAGAAGAACTGCCCTGAATGAAGGTCGCCGAGCTCTATATCTTCCGGCGCGCGCTCTCGCTCTTTCTTGCGGCGTTGGCGTGGACGCTGGCGATTGTCTGGACGACGCAGGTCCTCACCCGCATCAACCTGGTGACGGACAACGGGCAGTCGGCGGTGAGCTTCTTCCAGGTCGCTGCACTTATCCTGCCAACCATCATTCCGATCGTTGTCCCCTTCGCCCTCATTGTGGCGGTGGCGCAGACACTCAGCGTCATGAACTCCGATTCGGAGCTCGTGGTGATCAACGCCGCCGGCGCTTCGCGCATGACCGTCGTCAAGCCGATCCTGATCCTTGCACTGATCGCCAGCGTGTTTTCCTTTGTCGTCGACAACGGTGTCGAGCCCTATGCCCGCCAGAAAAATCGCGAACTGATTGCCAGCGCACGCGCCGACTTCCTGTCGTTGATCATCCAGGAAGGCACCTTCCGGAAAATCGAGGACGGCCTCTTCGTCCAGATCGGTGAACGTTTCGCCGATGGCGGCCTGGGCAGCATCTTCGTCGCCGATTCCCGGCAGCAAGGTACCGACCTCGTCTATTACGCCAAAACGGGCGCCGTCATCGACAAGGGCAGCGAAAAAGTGCTTCTGATGAATGATGGCGTCGTGCACCGCAAGTCACCCGCTGGCGATGTTTCAGTCATTCGTTTCACGTCTTACGCCTTCGATCTGTCGGCCTTCGCGACTGCTGCGCAAGCGACGCTCTATCCGAAGGATCAGACGACACAATATCTGCTCAACCCCGATCCCAACGACCGGTATTACCAACAGGCGCCAGACCAGTATCGTGCCGAGCTTGCCTTGCGGTTCTCTGAGTGGGCCTACTCCCTCGCCTTCGCGATGATCGCCCTGGCCGTCGCTGGTGACGCGCGCTCACACCGGGAAGCGCGAATCCACCCGCTGATCACGGCAATCTGCATCGCGCTGTTCGTGCGCTGGCTGGGCTTCTTCGCCGCAGGCAAGGCCAACACCAGTCCACTCTATAATTATCTGGTGATAGCCGTGCCTTTTGGTGCGTCGATCGTGGCCGGCTGGGTCATCTTTTCCAACCGGCGCATGGAATTGCCGTCGAGTTGGGCGGACTGGCTCACGAACATGTTCAGCCGTTTCGGCGAAATCGGTATCCGGCTGAGACTTTGGTGGGCCAATCGCGCTGCTACGCGTCAGGGGAATTCCTGATGGGTTGGACACTCGGCCGCTATTTCTTCTTCCGCTATCTGGGGATCACCATCTGGATCTTCCTGGGACTGTTTGCCCTCGTCTTCCTGATCGACTTCACCGAACTGACAGGTCGCATCGCTGGCGTTCCCGGCTTCACCTACCAGGCCGGTTTTGCGATCTCGGCGCTGCGCGTACCGATGATCATGCTGCAGACCGTCCCCTTTGTCGGTCTGTTCTCGGCCATGGCGACACTGGTTTCGCTCAACCGCAAATACGAACTGGTGATCGCGCGCTCGGCAGGCATCTCGGCCTGGCAGTTCCTGTTGCCCTGCTGCATCGGCGCGTTGCTGTTCGGCACGGTTGCTGTTGCGGTGCTCAATCCGCTGGCAGCCTACGGCTTTTCCCAGTCAGAGAGGATTGAGAGCGAACTGCGCTCGGGATCGTCGAACGACGTCTCGGCCGATGCCGCTCCATGGATTCGACAGAAAACCGCTGCCGGCGACACCATCATCGGCGCGCGCGCAATCCTGAACCAGGGACTGGAGATGGCGGACGCCGTTTTCTTCCTGCTCGACCAGCAAGGCAACATCATCGAACGCAAGGATGCCAGGCGGGTGTTCCTGCGAGACGGCTACTGGGAATTGCAGGACGTCAGCATCCTCAAGGACGGCAATGTCGAAAAGAAAACCACAGACCGGCTGCCGACCGATCTGAAGCCGGAATTCGTGCAGGAACGGCTGGCGCGGCCGGAAACAATTCCCTTCTACGAGTTGCCGCAAAAGATTGAAGTTGCTCGTTCCTTCGGGCTTAAGGCAAATGCATTCGCCATGCAGTTCGATTCGCTGGTGGCAATGCCATTCCTTCTGGTTGCGATGACGCTGATCGCAGCAACCGTCTCGATGCGATTTGCACGCATGGGACAATCTGCAACGATGATTCTGGGTGGCGTAGTCGCTGGGTTTCTGCTTTATGTTGTGTCTGTTTTGGTCAAAGCGTTTGGAGTGGCGGGATTCGTCCCGACCGTGGTAGCTGCATGGTTTCCGGTGGTCGTGGCGATGTTCTTTGGGGTGACGTTCCTGCTGTACAGGGAAGACGGTTAGTGATGAGACCGGTTTTGCAAGGTCGCAGGCCGATCCGGGCGACACTT
Organism: Mesorhizobium sp. Pch-S; assembly: GCF_004136315.1. NCBI lineage: Bacteria > Pseudomonadati > Pseudomonadota > Alphaproteobacteria > Hyphomicrobiales > Phyllobacteriaceae > Mesorhizobium > Mesorhizobium sp. Pch-S. The sequence goes on along the minus strand of NZ_CP029562.1, from coordinate 5,550,797 downwards.
CTGTGCGGAGTGAGCGCACTCGCTTGCCTTTTTGCCAGCAGCCTGGCGACGGCCATCCCGGCCGCGGCGCAGTCTGTTGAAGCACCCAGTGTACCAGCCGGTTCGCAGATGCTGCTTGAATCCGACACGCTGGTCTATGACAACGACAATCAGACGGTTACCGCCGTTGGCGGCGTGCAGATCGACTACGGCGGCAACAAGCTCGTTGCGCAGCGGGTGGAGTACGACCGCAAGACCAAGCGTCTCGTCGCGACCGGCAACGCTCAGCTGGTGCAGAGCGACGGAACCAAGGTCAATTCAGAACATATCGACATCACCGACGATTTCGCTGACGGTTTCGTCAACGCGTTGCGCGTCGAGACTGTGGACAAGACCTATTTCGGCGCCGAGAGCGCCGAACGCATCGGCGGCGTGCTGACGACGTTCCATAACGGCGTCTACACCGCCTGCGAGCCTTGCGAAGACAAGCCCGACAAAGCGCCGATCTGGCGCGTCAAAGCCAAGAAAATCATCTGGAACGGCCAGAAGAAGACGGTGCGCTTTGAGAACTCCAATTTCGAGTTCTTCGGTTTCCCGATTGCCTTCCTGCCGGCTTTCGAGATCGCTGACCCGACGGTGAAGCGCAAGAGCGGCTTCCTGATGCCCGGCATCACCTTCAACAGCAAGCTCGGCACCGGTATTACCGTTCCTTACTACTTCGCGCTGTCGCCGACCTACGACATCACCGCGCGTGGAACCTACTATACCAATCAGGGCTTCCTCGGCGAAGCGGAGTGGCGCCAGCGTTTCGACAATGGCCAGTACAGCCTACGCATTGCCGGCATTGATCAGCGGAAGCCTTGGAAGTTTGATGGCAATACGGTCGACTCCGGTCCAACCGGCGATCCGAACAAATTCCGTGGCATGATGGGCACCAAGGGCCAGTTCGCGATCAATTCGCGCTGGAACTTTGGCTGGGACGTCCTGCTGCAGACGGACAAGAATTTCTCGAACACCTATCACATCAACGGCTACGACGCTTCGGTCCATCGCTCCGAAGTCTATCTGACCGGCCTGAACGACCGCAATTATTTCGACCTGCGGGCCATGCACTTCGAGGTGCAGGAAAAGACGCTGCAACGAGAGGCTGGCGCTCGGTATCAGACTGGCGCGCGCGACGAGTTCCAGCCGTGGGTGCTGCCGTCGCTCGACTACGCCTATATCCCGGATGCGCCATTGGCCGGTGGTCAGCTTTCGATCAACCTCAATTCCCGCGTCATCAAGCGCGACCGTCTCGATGAAGCTTTCACGTTGAACTACGACACACTGAGCGCCGTACAGCGCGTTCGTGGCATCGAAGGAAATTCCGGCCGTCTGACCGCGGAAGCCGAGTGGAAGCGCAGTTTCGTCACGGATAGCGGCATGGTGATTACCCCACTGCTGGCTTTCCAGGCCGACGCCAACTACCTCAATGCGTCTTCCGGCTCGCTTGACGCCGTCAATCAGATGGCTGCTGCTCAGGGCGTTTCCGCCGACATGCGCTCGTCCTTCGCCAGGGCAATGGCGACCGCGGGCCTGGAGTTCCGCTGGCCGCTATTGTTCACCAGCTTGACCGGCGGTTCGCACATCATCGAGCCGACTGCGCAATTGTTCGTGCGCCCGAACGAATCCTACGTCGGCGGCCTGCGCGTTCCCAACGAAGACGCGCAGAGCATGGTGTTCGATGCAACCACGCTGTTCGAACGTGACAAGTTCTCCGGCTACGACCGCATCGAAGGCGGCACGCGCGCCAATGTCGGCGTGCGCTATTCCGGCAGCTATGCAAATGGCTGGACGACAAACGCCCTGTTCGGTCAGTCGTATCAGCTTGGCGGCACCAATTCCTTCGCCCAGCCTGACCTTGTCAATGTCGGCGCCTACTCTGGTCTCCAGACTGACAAGTCCGATTATGTCGGCCTGGCCGGATTCACCAGCCCCTACGGCCTGTCGGCCTCGGTCAGCGGCCGCTTCGATGAACAGACCTTCGAGGTTCGTCGCGCCGAAGCCAAGGCTGCCTATAGCGGCTCGTCGCCTATTTCTGTTTCCGCGCAGTATGCCTTCATCCAGGCTCAGCCGGGTTACGGGTTCGAAGAAGATCGCCATGAGGTTACATTGGGCGGTTCGACACGCCTCAACCAGAACTGGCGCGTCTTTGGTTCGGGCACATATGACATCCAGACCCGCGTTCTGACCGGCGACGGTGTCGGCTTTGCCTACGATGACGAGTGCTTCACTTACATGATGACGGTGTCGGAAACCCGCGACCGGACCACCAGGGAAGTGACCCGCAACATCGGCTTCAACATCTCGTTCCGCACCATCGGCGATTTTGGCTCGACCTCCAGCAGCTACCAGTAAGCCATCCCCCCTTGCAGGACATGGTTTCGCCGCATAGGACGGGCATGGGAAAATTGTATTCGGCTCAGTGATGGGCCGGAACCGAAATGGATTTGGAACAGAGACGATGAGGAAACAGCTCTTTTCCGCGAGCCTTGCGCTTCTTGTTGCAACCGCGGGCATTTCGCTGACAGCGATGTCCCAACCGGCCTTTGCCAGCGAAATCAAATATGTCGTCAACAATGTTGCCATCACCACGGGCGACATCCAGCATCGTGCTGCTTTCCTGCGCCTGCAGAAGCGCAAAGGTGATGCTGCTGACGAGATGGTCGAGCAGACGCTCCGGCTCGCCGAGGCAAGGCGCCTGGGTATCCGAATTTCCGACCAGCAAGTGAATGAAGCCTACGCGCGCTTTGCTTCCAACAACAAGATGCAGTTGGCGCAGCTTGACGGTGTCATGGACAAGTCAGGCGTCACCAAGCAGCATTTCAAGGATTTCATCCGTGCGCAGATGGCCTGGAACCAGGCGCTCAGCATGCGCTACCGTTCCGAACAGGGCGGTGGTGGCATGAGCGAGCAGGACGCCGTGCGCAAGATGCTGCAGAAGGGTGGAAACAAACCGTCCGCCACCGAATATCTGCTGCAGCAGATAATTTTCGTCGTGCCGGCCGCCGAGCGTGGTGCATTGATGACCAAGCGCAAGCGCGAGGCTGAAGCCATGCGCGCGCGTTTCAATGGGTGCAACACGACGCGTGAGTTCGCCAAGGGTCTGATAGACGTCACCGTCCGCGACCTCGGCCGTGTGCTTGCGCCGCAGTTGCCGGCAGACTGGGCGGACCAGATCAAGGCAACAAAAGCCGGCGGCGCGACCAATGTGCGTGAAACAGACCGTGGCATAGAGTTCATCGGCATCTGCTCGGCGCGCGAAGTCTCAGACGACAAAACGGCTCAGCTGATGCTCCAGAACGAAGGGCTCGGTGGCAAGAAAGATGATGCCGCTGACGAGCTCAGCAAGAAATATGTCTCCGAGTTGAAGGCCAAGGCCGTCATCGTACAGCGCTGACGGCTGTGCGCGAAACCAGACCTCCTCTCGCGCTGAGTGTAGGCGATCCCTCTGGAATCGGCCCGGAGATCGCATTGGCTGCCTGGCAACGGCGCAAGGAATCAGGCGTTCCTGCCTTCTACCTGCTTGCTGACCCGATTCTGCTGGCCGCTCGAAGCCGTCATGTCGGTGCCAACATCGCGATCGCCGAAACGATCCCGGAAAAGGCAAATGCCGTTTTCGCGGATGCGTTACCGGTCGTGCCGCTGGACGCGAAGTTCCTCGATACCGTCGGTCATCCTGATCCGGTCAACGCAAACGGGGTCATCGAAGCCATCGACCGCGCTGTCGCAGACTGCCTGGCCGGACGCGCTGCGGCGGTTGTCACCTGCCCGATAGCCAAGAAGCCACTTTACGACGCCGGCTTCGGCTTTCCAGGCCATACCGAATATCTGGCACATCTGGCCACTCGCCACTCCGGTCAGACGGTAACGCCCGTCATGCTGCTGGCAGGGCCGGACCTGCGCACCGTTCCCGTCACAATCCACATTCCACTCGCGACAGTACCGAAGGTGCTTACGACCGAGCTGATCGTAGAGACGGCTCGCATCACTGCGCGCGATCTCAGGGGTCGCTTCGGGATCGAGGCGCCGCGGCTTGCCATCGCCGGGCTCAATCCACATGCTGGCGAAGGCGGTTCCATGGGCAAGGAAGACCTGGAGATCGTAACTCCCGCTGTCGAGGCACTGCGTTCCGGTGGCATCGATGCGCGCGGACCACTGCCCGCCGATACGCTTTTCCATCGACGCGCCCGAGCGAGCTACGATGTTGCGCTTTGCATGTATCATGACCAGGCTCTGATCCCGGCAAAGACGCTGGCTTTCGATGAGGCCGTCAATGTAACTCTCGGCTTACCGTTTGTTCGCACGTCACCAGACCATGGCACGGCCTTCGACATCGCGGGCAGCGGTATCGCACGACCGGACAGCTTGATTGCAGCGCTGAAACTGGCTGCGGAATTGGCCGGCAATGCCAGGAGCACGGACGCATGAGCGCCGACGGACTGCCGCCGCTTCGAGACGTCATCGAACGCCACGGCCTGCAGGCCAAGAAGGCACTCGGTCAGAACTTCCTGCTCGACCTGAACCTGACAGGCAAGGTGGCGCGTACCGCGGGTGATCTGACCCAGTCGACAGTCATTGAGGTTGGCCCGGGGCCTGGCGGGCTGACACGCGCCTTGCTCCTGCATGGTGCCCGCCGCGTGGTCGCCATTGAGCGTGACGAACGCTGCCTGGCGGCGCTCTCCGAGGTATCGGACCACTATCCGGGACGCTTGGAGGTTATCTCGGGCGACGCGCTCAAGACCGATTTTTCGACCTTGGTGACCGACGGCCCGGTGAAGATCGTCGCCAACTTGCCCTACAATATCGGCACCGAGCTGCTCATTCGCTGGCTAATCGTCGATCGTTGGCCGCCTTTCTACCAATCGATGACGCTGATGTTTCAACGTGAGGTAGCCGAGCGTATCGTCGCCAAACCCAACTCCAGCGACTACGGCCGGCTGGGCGTATTGGCGGGCTGGCGAACGGAAGCAAGGATCGCGTTCGATGTCCCACCACAGGCTTTCACGCCGCCACCCAAGGTGACCTCGTCCGTCGTGCACATAACACCGCGCGAAGCCCTTCTCTCCGCAGATGTGAAGAAACTCGGCCGGGTGACCGAGGCGGCGTTTGGTCAGCGCCGCAAGATGCTGCGGCAAAGCCTCAAAAGCCTCGGCGGCGAGAAATTGCTGGAGCGGGCCGAAATCGATCCGACCCGCCGAGCCGAAACCCTCAGCGTCGAGGAGTTCGTGCGGCTGACCAACTTGCTGGATAGCTGAGACTCACCAGCGGCGGCTCTTGCTCATTCCAGGTCGGCTCTTCTGCGGACTCCAGTTCATGCGGGGAACTGGACAGCTCCGTCATTCAGGAAGCATGCACGGTCGAAGAGGCTGAGATCCAGAGGATTTGGCAGGCGAACGTCGCCGAGATTCGGGAACGGCTTGTTCGCGGGATCGTAGGAACGGTCGATCTGAGAGATGAAGACAAAGATCAGCCCCTTGTTGCGAGCGAACGATCTCAGCTCCCGGATCTGATCGACCAGATCCGGGCTCTGGCGATTCTGATCGAGCAATTGCAGGTAGTCGACCACGACAAGCGTGCCCCGCGGCGCCGCTTCGAGCATGGTTATCATGTAACCGGCATCGATTGCATCAGAACCATCGAACTCGAACCGACTGTCAAACTCGGCTGGTTCAACGCCAAGGGCGTGAAAGCGTCCGAGAATGTCCTTCTGGGTGTATTCGAGCGAGAAAAACGCGCTACGACGTCCGATCTTCATCGCCTCGATCGCCAATTCGAGGCTGAAGAGTGTCTTGCCTTGACCTGGACGCGCACCGACCAGAAGCAGATCACCAGGCTGCAACGAAGAGAGCAACCTGGCAGCCGCTGGCAGTTCGTCATGTCTGGATGCCAGCAAACTCCAGCTCCCAAATCCTTCTTTGGCCGCTGTACGGTCAAGGGCGGCATGAAGAGGGATGTTTTCCTCGCGCGACAGCCGCTTGGCCTGTCGCTTCAATTGATAGGCAGGGACAGAGAGCTTCATCGAAAAACCTCCTATTGCGAGCTGGTTTCGCAATCCCTCCTTATGCGCGATGCTCGAACAGTTGGTTCGATGAGAAATTGGCCCCGCATGACAATGCTTCCCGAATGGAGGGCGGAGGCGCGGGCCAGTGCCGGGCGGCAGCATAGCAAGGCTTCGCTGAGTCGAGAACTACCTCGATCCACCTCAGAAGCCAGGGAAATTCAGACGGCTTCGTCCAGAAGACCGGACACGAAATCGAACAGCCCGGGCCGGCGGTCGCGTCGCAGGCGTTCGGCGGCAACAATGGCGCGCACTTCCGTGAAGGCTCGGTCAAGATCGTCATTGACGATGACGAAATCATACTCCGTCCAGTGCTCGATCTCGGTACGCGCATTTTTCAAACGCGTTTCGATGACCTGTTCCTGGTCTTCCGCACGGCGCTTCAATCGCGCCTTCAGCTCCTTCATTGAAGGCGGCAGGATGAAGATCGAGACGATGTCGCCGCGCATCTTCTCCTTCAGCTGTTTCGCTCCCTGCCAGTCGATGTCGAAGAGCATGTCGCGCCCTTCGGCCATGGCGCGCTCGGCAGGTTCGCGCGGGGTTGCATAAAAGTTCCCGTGCACTTCCGCCCATTCGAGCAGTTCGTCATTGTCACGCAGCAGCTCGAACTCGCGACGCGGCCTGAAATGGTAGTGAATGCCGTCGATTTCGCTGCCGCGACGTGGGCGCGTCGTCACCGAGACCGAGAGTTCGAAGCTTTGGTCACTCTCAATCAGATTTCGCGCAATCGTCGACTTGCCGGCACCCGAGGGCGACGACAGAACGAGCATCAGGCCCCGACGGCGGATGCGGGAACCGGTGTCCTTGACGGCCATCTGTTACTCCAGATTCTGGACCTGTTCGCGAAATTGGTCGACGACGGCCTTCAGTTCCAACCCTATCGCGGTAACTGCGGCTGCGTTCGACTTCGAACACAAAGTATTCGATTCGCGATTGAATTCCTGCGCCAGAAAGTCGAGCTTGCGGCCGATGGGCCCTCCAGCGGAAAGCAGTGCCCTACCCGAGGCCACATGAGTCTTCAGCCGGTCGATCTCCTCGCGGATGTCTGCTTTCGTAGCAAGGAAAGCTGCCTCCATGTGAAGCCTGGCTTCGTCCAGCCCGGCACCGGTATCCATCAACAGGCGGACCTGTTCGGCGATTCGCTCGCGGATCACCGCCGGTTGACGCGATGGATCCGCTTCAGCACGAAGTGTCAGCGTTTCGATTGCATCGAGTTGGCCGGAAAGCAGCGCGCGCAAGGCTTCCCCCTCACTCTGTCGCGCCTTGACCAGGCCATCGATGGCCTCCTCGAGCACCCGCCCGATCGCCGCGTCAAACGCCGCCCGCATCTCCTCGGTCTCGATCGTCTCGGGCACTTCCAGCACCCCACGCAGGGCCAGCAGTCCATCGGCGCTAGCTGGCGCTGCGCCAAACTGTTCCTGCAGCCGTTTCGCGAGGCCTGCGATATCCTTCAGAAAGGCTTCATTGACAACCGGCTGAACGGTCTGACTGCTCGTCCGCCCCACGGTCAGCGTCGCCTGGAAATTTCCGCGCGCAAAGCGCTTCTGCACGGCCTGACGAACGATCTGTTCAAGCCGGTCATAGCCAGGCGGCAGCCGCAGTCTCGCCTCGACACTCTTGCCGTTGACAGACTTCACCTCCCACGCGACGGCAGTGCCCTGATAATCAGCGGCCGCCCGCGCGAAGCCGGTCATGCTCTGCAGATTCATATCCCCGCGCCCCCAAAAGCGCTCTTATTGGACCGTGTTTGTCCCGGTCGCGTCACCATTGTTGGCCGGCGGCGTGGCAGTCCCGGCCTTAGCCGCTTCTTCCGCCTGCTTTTTCATCAAAGCGCGGTAACGCGCCACGTTCTCGTTGTGATCGTCAAGAGTTTCGGCAAACACATGCCCGCCATTGCCATCGGCAACGAAGTACAGGTCTTTCGTCTTGGACGGGTTGGCCACGGCTTCAAGCGACGCACGCCCTGGATTGGCGATCGGCGTCGGCGGCAGACCATTGATCTGATAGGTGTTGTAAGGCGTCTGCTTGTCGATGTCCGACTGATAGATCGGCCGATCGCCAGGCTTGCCCTTGCCACCGAACAGACCATAGATGATGGTCGGATCGGACTGCAGCCGCATGCCCTTGCCCAGACGGTTCAGGAAGACGGCCGCCACCCGGGAACGCTCGTCACTGCGGCCGGTTTCCTTCTCGACGATGGAAGCAAGCGTGACGAATTCATCGACATTGGCCAAAGGCAGATCGGTCGAACGACGTTTCCAGATTTCCTCGACGAGTTCCTTCTGATCGGCCAGCAGCTTGTCCACCATCTGCTGACGGGTGGCGCCGCGCGTGAACCGCAGCGTGTCGGTGGCGAGGCTGCCTTCCGCAGGCAGAGTGGCCGGCATCTCACCGGTCAGAGCCTCCTCAGCGGCGACGCGCTGGAACGCCTGCTGGACCGTCAGTCCTTCCGGGATGGTCAGCGAATACATCACCGACTTGCCGCTCTTCAAAAGATCCATGATCTCGCGCATCGAGGCGCGTGGCTTGATCTGGTACTCACCAGCCTTGAGCGCCTGGTCGTTGCCATAGGCACGCACGCCCAGGCGGAAGATGCGCGCGTCACTGATCAGGCCCCGCCGCTCCAGCTGATCGGCAATGTCCTGCACACCGCTGTTCGGCTTGACGAGGAAAGTGTCGCCATTGGCCGACGGTCCCTGGCCAAAGAACTCCTGCCTGCCGAAATAAACCGCGCCGCCGGCGGCAATCACAGCCAGCATGACGCAGGAGACAAGGAAGTTCATGAAGACGATGATCTGGCTGCGCGATGCACGCGACCGCTTGGCGGGAGGTGGCGTGCCCGCTTCCGGACGCAGCGCCTCACTCGCAGTCTTGGGGATGATCGGCGTGGTCTGCGCGGCGGCCTGGCTGACATCCTCGTTGTTCGTCGGAGCAGTGTTCATGGCGCCCTACCGTATGTCCCATCGACGAATCCCCCGACAGTAGCGGGGAATATGGCAAAAATGACGGATACGTCCGTCCCAAGGCTGTCGGTAGATCGGCGAAAGCCGGTCAATCAGCCGTTATAGCGCTGGAAGACCAGCGATGCGTTGGTGCCGCCGAAGCCGAAGGAATTGGACAGCGCAACATCGATCTGCCGCTTGCGCGGCGTGTTCGGCACGAGATCGATGGCGGTCTCGCGCTCGGGATTATCCAGATTGATGGTGGCCGGCGCGATGTTGTCGCGGATGGCAAGGATCGAAAAGATCGCTTCTGCGGCGCCGGCAGCCCCGAGCAGGTGGCCGATCGACGATTTGGTAGACGACATCGACACCTTCGAAGCCGCGTTTCCAATCAAACGCTCGACGGCACCAAGTTCGATCGTGTCGGCCATGGTCGAAGTGCCATGCGCATTGATGTAGTCAATATCCGCAGCCGTCAGCCCGGCGCGTTTCAGCGCTGCGGACATGCAGCGGAAAGCACCGTCACCGTCCTCGGCCGGCGCGGTGATGTGATAGGCATCGCCGGTCAGGCCATAGCCGGTGACTTCGGCGTAAATCTTGGCACCGCGCGCCTTGGCATGTTCCAGTTCCTCCAGAACCAGCACACCGGCTCCCTCGCCCATGACGAAACCGTCGCGGTCGCGATCATAGGGACGCGACGCCTTTTCAGGCGTATCGTTGCGTTCGGTGGAAAGTGCGCGGCAGGCGGCAAAACCGGCCAGCGACAGGCGCGTCACGGGAGCTTCGGCACCACCGGCCACCATCACATCGGCATCGCCGAACTGGATGAGCCGCGCGGCATCGCCAATCGCATGGGCGCCGGTCGAGCAGGCAGTGACCACCGCGTGGTTCGGCCCCTTCAGACCATGACGGATCGAGACCTGCCCGGAGACGAGGTTGATGATTTGTCCAGGGATGAAGAAGGGACTGATACGACGAGGCCCCTTCTCCTGCAGGATAAGAGCGTTTTCGGCGATACCCTCGATGCCACCGATGCCCGAGCCGATCATCACGCCGGTCGCACATTGTTCTTCGTGGCTTTTGGGTTGCCAGCCCGAATCCTTCAGCGCTTCGTCGGCGGCCGCAATCCCGTACAGGATGAAGTCGCCGATCTTGCGCAATTCCTTCGGTTCGAGAACGGCCTCCGGATTGAAGGTGCCGTTCTCGCCATTGCCGCGCGGAATAACGTGCGCGATCTTGCAGGCAAGATCTTCGACTTCAAACTCGGTGACACGCCTGGCGGCGCTACGACCGCTCAGAAGTTCCCGCCAACCGTGCTCGACCCCAACGCCATATGGCGACAGCAGGCCGAGGCCCGTAACGACGACGCGCCTCATTCCAAGCCTTTCCCGAAGACCTATGCCGGAAAAATCAGGCCGAGGCCTTGTCGATGTACTTCACGGCGTCGCCGACCGTGAGGATGGTCTCTGCCGCGTCGTCCGGGATTTCTACGCCGAACTCTTCCTCGAACGCCATGACAAGCTCAACCGTGTCGAGGCTGTCCGCGCCGAGATCGTCGATGAAGGAGGCCTGCTCCGTCACTTTGTCGGCATCGACGCCCAGATGCTCGATAACGATCTTTTTGACGCGCTCTGCGGTGTCACTCATGTTGGCATCCTTCGTTCTATGATCTGTCTTCGTTAGCGGGCACAATGCCGCTAATCAAGCTGAAAGATAGGCCGGGCTTAAACACAATAAACAAGGCCGGCTTTTGCCCGAACCGCCGGGTTGCGGGCCGCATTACACGAAAACGGCCCGGCATCCAAGGCGCGAGCATCGTTTTTCCAAAGCCGCGACAAGTCGCGGCCGCATGTTAAATCATCGCCATGCCACCGTTGACGTGAACGGTCTGGCCCGTCACGTAGGATGCTTCCTCCGAAGCAAGATAGGCGACCGCTGAGGCGACCTCCGCACCCGTTCCCATGCGTTTGGCAGGAATTGCGGCCATGATCGCTTCTTTCTGCTTGTCGTTCAGCTTGTCGGTCATGGCCGATTCGATGAAGCCTGGGGCAACGCAATTGACGGTAACGTTGCGAGTGGCGATCTCTTGCGCCAGCGATTTGGAAAAGCCGATCATACCGGCCTTGGAGGCGCAATAGTTGGCCTGCCCCGGGTTGCCGGTGACGCCTACGACGGACGTGATGTTGATGATACGGCCGTAGCGACGACGCATCATCGGATGCGTCAGCTCCCGCGTCAGGCGGAAGACGGCAGTCAGGTTGACCTCGATCACGCTGTCCCAGTCGGCATCCGACATGCGTACGAACAGACCATCTTTGGTTATGCCGGCGTTGTTGACCAGGATGTCGACGCCTTCGAGATCGGCTTCCGCCTTCTGGCCCAGCGCCTTGACCTCGTCGCGATCGGACAAATTCGCCGGGAAAAGCTTGACGCGGTCGCCAAGTTCGCCGGCAAGTGCTTCCAGCTTTTCCACACGTGTGCCATGCAGACCAACGATCGCACCCTGCGCGTGAAGTATCCTGGCGATGGATTCGCCGATGCCACCCGAAGCTCCGGTGACCAGTGCCTTGCGGCCTGTCAGATCAAACATATCTTGTCCCTCTCAAGCACACCCGTCGCATGGGGTGAGGTCATCAGGTTTCTCAGGCCAGAGCGGCAATAGCAGCATCGACATCGGCAGGATTTCCCACCGAAGTCACAGCAATGTCACGGTTGATCCGACGTGCCAGGCCGGAAAGCACCTTGCCGGCACCGACTTCATAGAGCGTGGTCACGCCATTGGAGCCAAACCATTCCACTGTTTCGCGCCAGCGTACACGGCCCGTCACCTGCTCGACCAGCCGCGCCGAGATCGTATCGGGATCCTGGGTTGGCGAAACAGAAACATTCGAAACCACCGGAACAGCCGGCGCGTTCCTGGCGACATTGGCCAGGGCTTCGCGCATCGCTTCGCCCGCGGGCGCCATCAGCGCCGAATGGAATGGCGCCGACACTTGCAGCATCAGCGCCCGCTTGGCGCCCTTCTCCGTGCAGAGCCTGGCCGCAAGTTCGACAGCTGCCTTGGCACCCGAGATAACCAGCTGGCCGCCGCCATTGTCGTTGGCAATCTGGCAGACCGATCCCTCGGCGGCTTCGGCACAGGCTGCTTCTACGTCGGGCTGCTCAAGGCCGATGATCGCAGCCATCGCACCTTCTCCGACCGGTACGGCCGATTGCATTGCATTGCCGCGAATGCGCAGCAGCCTTGCCGCATCGGCGACCGAGACGAAACCTGCGGCTGCAAGTGCCGAGTACTCGCCCAGCGAATGACCGGCGACATAGGCCACCTTGTCCTTCAAGGAAAAGCCACGCGCCTCGAGTGCCCGAACAGCGGCCAGTGATACCGCCATCAACGCAGGCTGCGCGTTTGCCGTCAGCGTGAGCGTCTCTTCTGGCCCATCCCAGATCAGAGCGGACAGTTTTTCCCCGAGCGCTTCGTCTACTTCCTCGAAAACGCGACGGGCTTCAGGAAAGGCATCGGCCAGATCCTTGCCCATGCCGACCGACTGGCTGCCCTGCCCCGGGAAGGTAAACGCGACCGCCATGATGAGCTCCAATTGCTTGATCTCGCCTGCCCTGTGCGCAAGGCGCGGCGACAAGTCAAGCCCGATGCGACCCTCGCACGCCGCGACCAACTGCGCTTCAGAAGGCTCGAAGACGATCAATCATGATGAAAATCGAACACGATTCGTTTGCTGGCTCTTCTAAATTTCGCCACAGGCGCTAGCTTTTTGTGACATTTGAGTGACAGTTGCGTGACGCTTTTGCAGTCGGGGGACTTGTAAGTTGGCGAAGGGATGGTCAGGGAGCGGCATGAACGCGCCAGAACATAGACATGACACAGCCGTACTCGGCCCCGAGCCGGGTGAGAAACGGCGCGCCATGCGCTATTGCGTGACGACATTGGTCGCTTCAGCCATTCTGGTGTTCGCCATCGAATTGATCTTTCGAGGTGATCTCGCCAGCACGTTCGGCTTCTTCCTTCAGCCGTCAAAGCCTGGCTGGACCACTGTCATCCTGTTTACGCTTATCCTGATCGGTCTAGACGCACTGCTTGGTCGCAACCATCAAAGCCTGATGATCTTCGCGCCCTTGACCCTGGCGCTCGCCTTCGTTGGACATCAAAAATCGCGCTATCTTGGCGATCCGCTCTATCCGACCGACTTCCTGTATGTACGCCAGATTATCGAGCTGCTGCCTCTGTTGGTCAGGGAACGGCCCTGGACGGGTGTGGCGCTGGCAATCGGCATTGCCGGAACGCTCGCTTCGGTGGTGATGTTGTGGCGCATGTGGCGCCGTCGCACACCGACCCTGCGCTACAAGGCGCGTCTCGCACGCCTTGCCGTCGCAATTCCGCTGCTCGCCTTCTTCGTCTCGATCATGGACTACGCTACATTCTCATGGACGAGAGACCGCCTGCAGATCATCCCGATGATGTGGGACCAGAAGGAAAACTACAATTCCAACGGTTTCGCGCTCGCCTTCGCACTCAACGTGCCGATGGCCCATGTCGGCGCCCCCGCAGGTTATTCGGACAAGGCGATAGCCGCCATTGCCAAGCCCGAAGTCGACGCGATGGTGCCGGAAGACCGACCAGACATCATTATGGTGATGAGCGAATCCTTCTGGGACCCGACTATCCTGCCAGGTGTCTCGATCCAGCCAGATCCCATCGCGACCGTACGCCAGAACCGTTCGGGCTCGATGCTGTCGCCTGAGTTTGGCGGCATGACTGCAAATGTCGAGTTCGAAGCGCTGACAGGATTCTCGAACGCGTTCCTGCCGGCAGGATCTATCCCCTATCAGCAATATGTGCGCGCTCCGGTGCCTTCACTCGCCACCTTCCTGAAGAGCGAGGGGTACTCCGCCAGGGCATTCCATCCAGGCACAAACTGGTTCTGGAATCGCACCGCGGTGTACGCCGATTTCGGTTTCGACGATTTCCAGTCGGAAGAAACCGCACCTTTGGAAAAGCGTGGACCGCTGGCTTCCGACCAGGCGATGACGGATCAACTCATTTCAGAGGCCGACGCATCCGAAGAACCGTTCTTCTATTTCGCGGTGAGTCTGCAAAACCACGGTCCTTATGAGCCCAACCGCTATACCGATGCCTCCCACTCGGTAGACGCGCCGATCAGCCAGTGGGCAAGAGATTCGCTTTTGTCCTATGCAGAAGGCGCGGCCGATGCCGACCGCAACCTGAAACGCCTGATCGACTGGGCGGAGAAGCGCGATCGCCCGACCGTGATTGTCTTTTTCGGTGACCATCTGCCGCCACTCGGCCCGGTCTATGTCGAAACGGGCTTTCTCAAGGACAATGTCGCACCGCGCAGGGAAGCGCCGGACCAGATGAAGCTTCACCGCGAAACACCGCTGGTCGTTTGGTCAAACCGTAGTGGTCTTGCCGAAAATATCGGCTCGGTAAGTCCTGCGCTCCTGCCTTATCACCTGCTCAAGGCAGCGGGCTCACGCACCCGTACTACACCGGCTTCCTTGGCGAGGTGAGCAAGCAATACAGTGCAATCGACCGTAACGTGCTGCTGGCCACTGACAACGAAGCAACCCTCGACTGGGCCAGACAAAAAGAGATCGAGCCACTGATCCGCGATTATCGCTACCTGCAATACGACATGATGTTCGGCAAGCGCTGGTCGGCTCGGGACTTCTTCCCGGAGACGATAAACCGCCTCGTTGCCCATACGAGCTGACGATCATCGACGCGGCGTTGACGACGGTCGGTAATCCCGCGCGGACTTGACTTTCCGGAAGCATTCTTTATGTGTCCGGCCAAGTTTCCCGCGTCCGGGTGTTTTCCCCGTGTTCCAGCGGCTCGAACTCCAAGACAATCAACGGACGAACACCATGGCCAAAGCTGCTAACATCAAGATCAAGCTTCTGTCGACCGCCGATACCGGCTTCTTCTACGTGACGAGCAAGAACAGCCGCACGAAGACCGACAAGCTGTCGTTCCGCAAGTACGACCCGATCGCCAAGAAGCACGTCGAGTTCAAGGAAACCAAGATCAAGTAATCTGGTTTTCATTGACATGCCGAAGCGCCGCCTTTGGGGCGGCGTTTTTGTTTGTGCCGGCACGACAGGCAAACATCAGCCTTGCCCCGGAGCATTGGCTCCAGGACATGTCGACTGAATGGCTAGAAGGAATAAGGGGGCCGGTCGGCGGATGGCAGCGGTACGAGGAGGCCACTATATGCCAGCGCCGGCCGGCCGACCCCACGGACCCAGGAGATGCGGCGGACCTGAGCATCATGGGGTATCAATGGAACATGCCGGTTTCGCCCCCGCACCGAACAGTTCCCCGTTAGCGGCTGCACATTTGCGCAAGCGCTGATGAAAAGCAATACTTTCTTAACCACGCATCGGAGATTCGCGCTGGTTAAGGTAAACGACTGGGATAACCAGCGGAAACAGCAGGCTATGCAGCCTTCGCCACCACTCGGTTACGGCCGCTGTTCTTGGCTTCGTAGAGAGCGACATCCGCCCTCTTGATCAGATCTTCAACCGTGTCGGAGCCCTTGAGCAAGGCTGAAACACCAACGCTGATGGTAACCTCGGCGGTCTTGCCTTCTCGACCGATCGCAAAGGGCAAGCGGGCGATTTCAGCGCGAATGCGCTCGGCCACTTTTTCAGCAACGGCACCTTCGGTATCCGGCATCACGACCACGAACTCCTCGCCGCCGAAGCGACAGGCGAGGTCGATGCCACGCACGTTCTTGCGCAGTCGATGCGCAAACTCGCGCAGCACATCGTCGCCGCCGTCGTGACCATAGGTATCGTTGATCGCCTTGAAACGATCGAGGTCGGTGATCATCATCGACAAGGGCCGGCGACGTGCGACTGCCCGGTCGAAGAGTGTCTGCAGATGGCTGTCCAGATAGCGGCGATTGTGGAGACCGGTCAGGCCATCCGTCACCGCCATCTCGATCGTCTGGGTTACCGAGGCGCGCAGCTGATCATTGTAGCGCTTGCGGCGGACCTGCGTGCGCAACCGCGCCGTCAACTCGTGCGGATCGATCGGCCGGGTAAGGTAGTCGTTGATGCCGAGCTCCAGTCCACGGATGACACGATCTTCCTCGCCCTGATCCGCCAGCAGCATGATCGGCACGAAGCGCGTGCGGTCGAGAGAACGAAGCTGCGAGCAAAGCCGCAGCGGATCGAAATCAGTGAAATCTGTCGAAATCAGTATGCATTCATACGGGATCTCGGCAGCCTGGAAAAAGCCGGCATGCGGATCCTTGGCCGCATCCAGCACCGCCTTGCCTCGCAACACCTTCTGAATGCGTTCCGTCGAGCTTTGACGCTCGTCGATCAAAAGCACTTTCGGCTGTGATTCTTCGTCGGCCAGATTGCGGCTCAGCAATTCCTCGATGCCGATGTTGCGGGTGGTGGAGGCTCGCAGGCGCAACTCGTCGGTCAACATCTTCAGACGAACGAGGCTCTTCACACGCGTCATCAATTGCAGGTCATTGACCGGCTTGGTCAGGAAATCGTCCGCACCGGCCTCCAGCCCACGCACACGGTCGGTGATCTGATCGAGCGCGGTGACCATGACAACGGGAATGTGCGAAGTGGCCGGGTCGCTTTTCAGCCGGCGGCAAACTTCGAACCCGTCCATGTCCGGCATCATCACGTCGAGCAGCACGACGTCGACCTTGCCGTTCTCACAGGTTTCGATCGCATCCGGACCGCTCGTCGCCGTCAGCACCTCGAAATATTCCGCCAGCAGCCGAACTTCGAGCAGCTTCACGTTGGCCGGCACGTCATCGACGACAAGGATACGGGCTGTCATCTCATGCGGCTCCGGACAGACATCGGGTAAACATCAGGCGTCACCCAGATAGGATTTTACAGTCTCGATGAAGCGTGGCACCGAGATCGGCTTGGAAATGTAGGCTTCACAGCCGCCCTGACGGATGCGTTCCTCATCCCCTTTCATGGCAAAGGCAGTGACAGCAATGACCGGAATGACGTGCAATTCATCGTCTTCCTTCAGCCATTTGGTCACCTCGAGCCCTGAAACCTCGGGCAGTTGAATATCCATGAGGATCAGATCGGGCCGGTGCTTGCGCGCCAGATCCAGCGCCTCCAGTCCGTTACGGGTGCGCACGGTTTCGTAGCCGCTGGCCTCGATGAGGTCGCGAAAGAGCTTCATGTTAAGCTCGTTGTCCTCGACGATCATTACCTTCTTCGGCATAACTTCCCGCTCCGACGGCGCTCCCGCAAGGAAACCGTCGCATCGCGCTCCAAGCAGAGAGCGCCCAAACCCGGTTTAACTTTAACGCGAGATGATTGACGAAACGCAAACCGCTGGCCTGAAATCCGATCGGCTTGCCCGCAACAAAACAAAAGCAACGCGACACAAGCCTTGCCCTTGGCAGTGCTTGTGACTACTTCCAGACGCAGACTCATCATCATTGCTGGAATCAAAGGTAGCGATGGCAGACGCAGCGTCAATGCGTGAACAGGCTGAGGCCCTGGCCATCAACGCGCTGGCTTTTGTTGCCGGCGATGCCGAACTCCTGCCGCGTTTCCTGGCCATCACTGGCATAGACGCCGGTTCCATCCGGCGAGCCGCCAGCGAACCCGGCTTTCTGGCCGGCGTGCTGCAGTTTGTTCTGGCACATGAGCCAACCTTGATGCGTTTCTGCGAGGAGACCGGAACACCGCCGGCATCGGTGAGCAAAGCGCTGCGAGCCCTGCCTCTCGGCAACCAAGACGACTATGAGCATTCGACATGAGTGATGATCCCGAAACCGCCCGCCAGATCGCCGAGCTTGCGAGCGACGACCGGCCACTTCTGGTTCTCGATGTCGATGATGTGATCCTTGAATTCATCCGGCCGTTTCCACGGTTTCTGGAAGTTCGCGGCTATGACCTGACATTTGCCTCGTTCCGCCTGACCGGCAACGTCGCGGAGAAGGCCACTGGACGCGTGGCGGAACAGCATGAAGTGCATACGCTGCTCGACGATTTTTTCGCCGGCCAGGCGGAGTGGCAATATCTGGCCGAAGGCGCCGCCGATACGCTGCGTTCACTGGAAGACAAAGCCGAGATCGTGCTTCTGACGGCAATGCCGCACAAGCATCGCTCGGCACGGCGAGCGCATCTTGATCAGCTTGGGCTTCGCTATCCGCTGCTCACCACGGAGATGGCCAAAGGACCGGCCGTGGCGAAGCTGCGCGGCGACAAAGGACGTCCGGTGGCTTTTGTCGACGACCAGCCCAACAACCTGATTTCAGCGCGAGGGTCGGTTACCGACGCACATCTGTTCCATCTGATGGCGGACAATTCGTTGCGCGCTTTCCTGCCGCCACTGCCCGAAGACCTGATCGTGGTGCAGGACTGGCATGAAGCCGCACCCAAAATTGCGCTAGCGCTGGGCCTTTAGAAAATATCGTCGCGAAGAAAAAAGCCCCGCTGGATTCCAGCGGGGCTTTTTCATGTGGTCGGCCGGCTCTCGATCTACTGCTGAGGTGCCGGCTCCTCGCCGGCCCCTTCTTCCGCAGGCTCGGTGGCATCCTGAGCTGGGTCTGTGCCCTCCTCCAGAGTAGCATCGTCACCGGTGTCTTCGGCAGGATCAACGAGCGGATCGGGACCCTTGACGGTAACGCCATTGACCATGACGCTGCCATCCGACTTGCCGTTCAGCACCCATTCAATGCGACCATCCGGCAATGTCTTGGCAAATCCTTTCATTGCCAATGCTGCGGCAACCGCGTTGGTAGCATCCGGTGTCGTCTTGGCTGCCTCCTGCAGCGTTTCGACGATCTTGTCGTAACCTGACACCGTAACGGTCATGTCTATGTCCGGCTTCTTGGTCGGATCCGGCTTGTCGAATGGGAAACGGACCTCGCCCTTGAAGGCAACCTCGGTGTCCTTGTTCTTGATGATGCTTGGCTCGATCAGCACCTTCGGCGACTTGGCCAGAAACTCCGCGCCGATCTTGTCGCCGAAATCGGCTGGCAATGGCGGCTCCTTGTTCAGGTCGAACGTGTCGATTGCCTTCCTGGCCATGGTGTCGAGATCGAGATTGGCGCCACCGAAGTTGAGTTCGATGTCGGTCGGCAACAATGAGACGCTCCACGTCGGCAGCATCTGGGCAGCGACCGCGGGGACGCTCAGGCCGCTGGCCTTGAGGCCGTAGCTCAGCTTGCCGTTCTGGCTGACACCGTCGGCGCCGAACTTTGCAACCAGTTCGGTCATGCCGAATTCGCCAAGCGGCGTGCCAACCTTGAAGTCCTTGAAATTGTAGGCGCCATCAAAGCGCTGCCAGACGGGCAGCGCAGCCAGAAGCAGCGTCTTCAACTCGGCCTGATTGGCCTTGACCTTCGCTTCGTCCTGATTGGCGACGCCGAAGGCAGCAAGATCGAGCATCGCGCGGCTGCGCAGCCCCTTGGCGCTCGCGTCCACTGCGAAACTCGGCGAATGGAAGGTAAGCGGCACCTTCAAACCGCTTTCAGGATCGTCGATCGTGACCGTTTCACTGAAATCAGCCACGGTCTGGTTCATGGTGAAATCGACACCACCATCCGCGGCCTTTACGCCCGTTCCCGTCATCGTGGCCGCACCGGCGCTGGCCTGCACTGTCGATTTCGGATCCTTCGACGCCATGGTCATGCCGGCCATCGAAGACGACATGCTGGTGAACGCTGCCAGGGCGGGATCATAAAGGCCGGAGAACTTGCCGTCCTTGATCTCGATCTCGGTATTCTGCGGTCCTTCGGGAGTTTTTACCTCGAATGTCGCCTTGGCCGGCAGGACACTCGATACATCCCAGTTACCGTCAGAGCGCGGCTTCACGGCAAGCACATAGGACGGCACGTCGAATTTGACGAAATCCTGCTTGGGAAACGCATTCACCAGTGCCTTGAAGTCGATCGTGAGTTGATAGGCGTCACCCTTCGGCTCGACCTTGATCACCCCCTTCTCGAAAGCCTGGCTGCCGAAATAGCGGGCGATGTCCTTCTGGACCTGAGCTGCACCCTGGCTATCGATGCCCTGGGCAAAGGCCGGAGCGCAAATCGCCAAAGCTGAAACAGTCGTCAATATGCGGCGCACGTATGGTCTCCACTTTTGTTCAGGCAACGGAAAAACCTGCCTTACTCGGCCTCTTCGTATGAAATTACCGTCACAACCACAAGGAGACATGACAATCCGCGCCGGTTGGAGTTGCACCAAGACTGTAGGAATAGCGGATCATAATCAGCGTCTCGCGGCGCGAGCTAAAGGACCAGTCGCATCAGTGGGCGCCCCGCCTTGCGCTCGACAAGTCGTTCAAAGCCAGCCTGTTCGAAGACCCGGGACGAGCCGACGAAAAGGCCAAGCGAGCGCGAATCGCGCGAGAGATCGATCGGACAGGCCTCGATCTGCCGTGCGCCGCTTTTGCGGGCGAAGTCTATCCCGCCCGAAACAAGCCGGTGCGTCAGCCCCTGCCCACGCGCTTTCACGCGGATGAAAAAGCATGAAATCGCCCAGACGCCGGGGTCGTCCGCGTCCGATGGGTCGACCGGCGCTGATCCTCTCCCCTTGTTGTTCCACTCGGGCACATCGACGCGCGGTCCTATCTGCATCCACCCCTGTGCGGTACCATCCTCCACCGCCAGCAATCCGGGTGGCGGTCCGGCCTCGATGCGCTCCCTGATATGATCCTTGTTGCTTTGCCGGTTGCTCGCCCTGCGCACGGCCGGTGGCAACCTGAAATGTGTGCACCAGCAGCCATAGCAAGCGCCCTGCTTGCCGAACAGATCTTCGAACTGAGGCCAGAAATCTGGCGTCAAAGCGTGGATTTCGATGTTCATGACTTGTCCCTCCGGTCGCCTTGCGTGGCCCGGCCGTGTAGACTAGCTTGCACTTGTTCTCTTTATGTTCGCAGTGATGGCGACACCTGTCAACGATCCCGAGCACGGTTTCTGTCGTGACTGCCTGACGCTCCAGCGCAGCAGGACGATGCGGTGCGAGCGTTGCGGCAGCCCTCGGATCGTTCGTCATCCGGAACTCCACCGGCTGCACATTGCGCATATCGACTGTGACGCTTTCTACGCCGCCGTCGAAAAACGTGACAATCCGGCTTTGCGCGACAAGCCGGTGATCGTCGGTGGCGGCAAACGCGGCGTGGTGTCGACGGCCTGCTACATTGCCCGTATCCAGGGCGTGCGCTCGGCGATGCCCATGTTCAAGGCGCTGGAGGCCTGCCCAGAGGCGGTCGTCATCAAGCCGGACATGGAGAAATATGTCAGCGTCGGGCGCGAAGTCCGAGCCATGATGCTGGCTCTGACCCCGCAGGTGGAGCCGATCTCCATCGACGAAGCTTTCCTTGACCTTGCCGGCACCGAGAAGCTGCATGGCCTGCCCCCTGCCATGGTGCTGGCGCGCTTCTCGCAGGCAGTCGAAAAAGAAATCGGAATCACCGTTTCAGCCGGATTGTCCTACTGCAAGTTCCTGGCCAAGATTGCGTCGGATTTCCGCAAGCCTCGGGGCTTTGCGGTGATCGGCAGGGAGGAGGCCGTATCCTTCCTCGCCGAGCAGCCGGTGACGATGATCTGGGGTGTCGGCAAGGCCTTTGCCGAGGTTCTGGCGCGCGATGGGATCCGCATGATCTCACAGCTGCAGAAGCTGGAACGTGGAGACCTGATGGGCCGCTATGGCGTCATGGGCGACCGCCTCTACCGCCTGTCGCGTGGCCAGGACGACCGCCGCGTCGAGCCCGATCACGACGCCAAAAGTGTCTCTGCCGAGACCACGTTCGACACAGACCTTGCCACAATGGATGAGCTTGTGCCGGTGCTGCGTGCACTCTCCGAGAAAGTATCGGCACGCCTGAAGAAAGCCGGCATTGCAGGCCGCACGATCGTGCTCAAGCTCAAGAGCCACGATTTCAAGATCCGCACCCGCAACCGCCAGCTTGGTGACCCGACCCGTCTCGCCGACCGCATCTTCTCGACCGGGCTCGAACTGTTGCGCCGGGAAACAGACGGCACCAGATACCGGCTGCTTGGCATCGGCGTCAGTGATCTCTCTGACGACGAAAAGGCCGATCCGCCCGATCTGGTCGACATACAGTCACGCAAGCGTGCCCTAGCCGAAAACGCCATCGACGCTCTGCGCGACAAATTCGGCCGCAAGGCCGTGGAGACCGGCTACACTTTCGGCAAGGGCCATCGCGGCCGCCCTGCCCATCCAGACGAGGATGAAGGTCCCGAAGTACAGCATCCCTGGGAGCGCATCTGAGATAGCGGACCTGCTGTCGCTTGGCTCATGCGAAAGGCACGGCTAGCGATTGTGGCACGGCTATCGTTCTGCCAGACAATTGACATGGCACCCGTTCCCTCGATCTCCAAAGCCGCATTCTGGATGGCGCTGTCGATCGCGTCCTTCCTGCTGATGTCGGTTGCAGGGCGCATGACAACCAGCGTGCTCAGTGTCTTCCAGGTGCTGGAACTGCGCTCGGTCATCGGCTGGTTCATCCTGCTGCCGCTGGTGCTGACACGAGGCGGCTTTTCGGCAATGGCCTCGCGGCGACTGCCGCTGCATGTTGCGCGCAACATCGTCCACTATGTCGGCCAGGGTGCCTGGCTCTACGCCTTGACGTTGATCCCTCTGGGCGTTCTGGTCTCCATCGAATTCACGACGCCAATCTGGACCGCGTTGCTGGCGGTGCTTTTCCTTGGCGAAAGACTGAACAGGTTTCGCATTATCTCGATCGTGCTCGGCCTGATCGGCGTCATCGTCATCGTGCGACCAAGTGCCGGCTCGATCGAACCGGGCCATCTGATCGTCCTGGGCGCAGCCGTGTGCTTCGGCGCTTCGGTGGTGATGGTCAAGGCGCTCACCCGCACCGACAGCGTGGTGCGCATCATCTTCTGGATGCTGGTGGTGCAATCGGCGCTGGGGCTGATCCCTGCTTTCATCGAATGGCGCAACCCGCCGCTCGAACTCTGGCCGTGGCTGCTTGTCATCGGCTTTACCGGCATGTCCTCGCATTTCTGCATGGCGCGCGCGCTCACCTACGCGGACGCCACCTTGATCTCCCCGATGGATTTCCTGCGCGTGCCGTTGTCGGCGCTGATCGGATGGCTGCTCTACAAGGAGCAGATCGACGTCTTTACCGGTGGCGGCGCAGCACTCATCCTGATGGGCAACTTGCTCAACCTGCCGCGTCGTTCTGCAAAGATGGCGGCGGCGACGGCGGACTGACTGGGAGGAATTCCAGTGTTTAGCGGCTTTCCACCCGGAATTGCGTCAAAAACCAAAGCGTTTCCGCGTTTCGCTGAAAACGCGCCAACGTCAATTTCGCTTCAGATCGACCTGGGCGGTGATCACCGACCTGCCGGTCGTCGCATCCCTGTCTATGGTGACGATGCGCATGGCATTCTGACCGAGTTTTTCGACACGCATCTCGGCATCACGGTCGCCATTCACCGGCTTGGCCCAGCGGATCCCGAGATTGAGCACATCTCCTCGCCGCCGGCCGGATAACGCAGCAGGTCCGGTCCTCGAGCCGATGTAAGTACCTCCATAGCGCTGTCCCTCGGCTTTCAGGCGCACGCCGATGCTGCGTGAGATGAGCACCATTCCCTGGCAGTTGCCATCGAGTGCAAGCGTGACGCTGCTCGCCTTGGCGGCGAAAGAACAGGAAACACTCACTGCCGGCGCCTTCGTGTTGACGCGGAAACTGCCATTGCCACTCCATTTGCCGGCCATCGAGGCAAAGAAGCCCGGTTCGGCGGCATGGATCGGTTGCCCGAGCAGCAGAGTCACCAGCGCGGCGGTCATGCAAAGGCGGATCGGCATTCGTTCTTCCCCTCGAATCACGCGAATCCTTGCGTCGCTTTTCGACGCCGTCTGTTTCAGTTTTGTGTCGGCGCTATCTGTCGCCCTCATCCGGTATGTTGAGGATATGACCGCATGCCTTGCAATGCACGGCATCAGGTTCGTGGCGCTGCAATCCGCATTGCGGGCATGGAAACAGCACCTTGGCCGGGCGGAATACGGCCTGGGCAAGCCGCACAAACAGCGAGATGCCGGTGATCATGGTGACGATAGCCGTGAGCTTGCCGGCAACGCCCGGCAGCACGATGTCGCCGAAGCCGGTCGTCGTCACCGTCGCGACGGTGAAGTAGAGCGCGTCGACATAGCCGACGAGGCCGGAACCCTGCCGGAAGAAGAAGGTGTAGACGAAGCCTGTGATCACGAACAGGAAGGTCAGCAGGTTGATGACCGCCTGCGTGGTTTCACGCCATGCCAGGAACCGGCCCGAACCGAAATGACGCCACAACACGCCACTGCGTGACAGCGACCAAAGCCGCAGGATGCGCAGGAAGCTGAGATTGGCGAGTGCCGTTGGAAACAACAAGGTGAGCAGGACAAAGACGTCGACCCAGCTCGTCGGCTGCCGCATGAGGCGCAGCATATCCGTCGAAGCAAGCAGCCGCGCCAGCAGATCGGCAGCGACGATGACAGCCACGGTATAATCCAGCCACAGGAAGGACGCGGTGTCCTGCAGCAGCGGCGTGGCGATAAAGAAGGCGATGACGACAAGGTCGATCAGCACCACCATTGCCTGGAAGCGAACGGCTTCCGGCGAGCGGCCATGATAGAGCCGGCGCAGGCGGTCACGCAGTCTCGCCAGGGAAGAGCCGTTGGTGGTTTCGGGCTTCGCGTCTGCTGCCATTGCTATCGGGTAGCGTCAGCGACGCCGCCCGTCCAGCATTTTCCAGACCGGCCCCAGACACCTAGACCAGTTCGACCTCGATGACGCCGGGCACGGCTCGCATGGCCGAGGCGACCTGAGGCGAGATGCGGTAACGGGTGGGCAATTCGATTTCGATTTCGCCTTGTCCGCCATCCTTGATCAGTACGAAGGAGACTTGGCCCTCGCCTTTTACAGAAAGCTGGCCGGCCAGCGTGTTGAGCGGGCTGGCATCGCGCAGGAAGATGCGCAGTGCCTTCTGGATGCGGCTCGCCTCGTCCTCCAGTGACTGCACCGTCTGAATGCGCAGATTCACGCCTTCAGGCCTGTCCTCCGCAGCCACGGTGATGACCACGGATTTGCCGGCCTCCAGCATGTCGCGATATTGCGCGAGCGTTTCCGAGAACATGACAGCCTCATATTGGCCGGTCATGTCGGAGAAATTGACGACTCCCATCTTGTTGCCGGTACGCGTCTTGCGCTCCTGCTTGGCGGTGACCGTTCCGGCAAGCCGGCCTGCGGAGGCGCCGCGTTTCACGGCAGCGGAGAACTCCGCCCAGTTCTGCACGCGCATCTTCTGCAGCGCGGCCTTGTATTCATCCAGCGGATGCGCCGACAAGTAGAAGCCGACCACCTGGAATTCGCGGTGCAGGCGGTCCGCGGCCAGCCACGGTTCGGTTACTGGCAGGTTGAGCGCCTGGGATTGCGCGCCCAGCGAAGCGCCAAAGATGTCGGCCTGCCCCGAAGTGGCGTTCTGCTGCGCAAGTGCTGCCAACCCCATCATGCGTTCGACGCCGGCGATCATCTGCGCGCGATCGTGGCCGAAACAGTCGAGCGCGCCGGCCATGATAAGACTTTCGAAGACGCGCTTGCCGACGATCTTGGGATCGATGCGCTCGCAGAAATCGGCGAGGTTCTTGAAGGGCCCATCCTTGCGCTTTTCAACGATGTGCTCGACTGCGGCGTCGCCGACACCCTTCAACGCGGCAAGAGAGTAGAAAATCTTGTTCTCGCCCACTTCGAAGTCGCGGAAGCTGGTCAGAACCGAAGGCGCCACCACCTCGATACCCAGCCGCATCGCATCCTGGCGGAAATCGGCGAGCTTGTCGGTGTTCGACATATCGAGCGTCATCGACGCTGCCAGGAATTCCACCGGATAGTGCGCCTTGAGATAGGCGGTCTGGTAGGAGACGATGGCGTAGGCAGCAGCGTGCGATTTGTTGAAGCCATAGTCGGCGAACTTTGCCAGCAGGTCGAAAATGAAATCGGCCTGCGGCTTGGCGACACCGCGCTCGACGGCACCGGCAACGAAGATATCGCGCTGCTTGTCCATTTCGGCGCGGATCTTCTTGCCCATGGCGCGGCGCAACAGGTCGGCCTGGCCGAGCGTGTAGCCGGCAAGCTCCTGGGCGATCTGCATCACCTGTTCCTGATAGACGATGACGCCCTGCGTCTCCTTTACCAGATGGTCGATCTTGGGATGGATCGACGCGATTTCCTCTTCGCCATGCTTGCGCGCATTGTAGGTCGGGATGTTCTCCATCGGGCCGGGGCGATAGAGCGCCACAAGCGCGATGATGTCCTCGATGCGGTCGGGACGCATGCCGATCAGCGCCTTGCGCATGCCGGCACTTTCAACCTGGAACACGCCGACGACCTCGCCGCGCGACAGCATGGCATAGGTCTGCTGGTCGTCGATCGGGATGGTGGCAAGGTCGATATCGATGCCGCGGCGGCGGATCAGCTTCACCGCCTTTTCCAGCACCGTCAGCGTCTTCAGGCCGAGGAAGTCGAACTTCACCAGTCCGGCGTCCTCGACCTTCTTCATGTTGAACTGCGTGACCGGCATGTCCGAGCGCGGATCGCGGTACATCGGCACCAGTTCCGACAACGGACGGTCACCGATGACGATGCCGGCGGCGTGCGTCGAAGCATGGCGATACAGCCCTTCGAGCTTCTGCGCCATCTCGAGCAGCGTGTTGACGATCGGCTCCTTTTCCGCCTCTTCGGCAAAGCGGGGCTCATTGGCGATGGCGTCCGCCAGCTTCACCGGGTTGGCCGGGTTCTGCGGCACCATCTTGCAGAGCCGGTCGACCTGGCCATAGGGCATCTGCAGCACGCGGCCGACGTCGCGCAGGACCGCGCGGGCCTGCAGTGTTCCGAAGGTGATGATCTGACCGACCTGGTCGCGGCCGTATTTGGCCTGCACATAGCGGATCACTTCTTCGCGGCGATCCTGGCAGAAGTCGATGTCGAAGTCCGGCATCGAGACACGGTCGGGATTGAGGAAGCGCTCGAACAGCAGCGAGAATTGCAGCGGATCGACGTCGGTGATGGTGAGCGCGTAGGCGACCAGCGAACCTGCGCCGGAACCGCGGCCCGGCCCGACGGGAATATCCTGCATCTTCGCCCATTTGATGAAGTCCGAAACGATCAGGAAATAGCCGGGGAACTTCATGCGCTGGATGATACCGATCTCGAACTCCAGCCGTTCGCGATACTGCTCCTCCGTAAAACCTCCGTGCAGGCCGCGCTCGGCGAAACGCCTGGCGAGACCATCGCGGGCCTGCAGAGCCAGTTCCTCGGCCTCGGCCATTTCAGCGGCTTCTGCATCGGCCACATCGGCGCCGGCGAAACGTGGCAGGATGGGCTTGCGGTTCTTCGGGTAGTAGGAGCAGCGCTGCGCGATCTCGATCGTGTTGTCGATCGCTTCCGGCAGGTCGGCGAACAGCCGCGCCATGTCGGCCTGGCTCTTCAGATAATTGTCTGGCGTCAGCCGCCGGCGCTCGTCCGCCGCGATCACCGAACCCTCGGCGATGGCGATCAACGCGTCATGCGCTTCGAAATCCTCGCGTGAGGAGAAAAACGCCTCGTTGGTCGCTACCAACGGCAACTCGTGACGGTAGGCCAGTTCCACGGTTGCGTGCTCGATGCCACGATCATAGCCGGCCATGCGTTCCAGCTCGACATAGAGCCGACTACCGAACAGCGCCTTGAGGGTCAGCAGACGTGCCTCGGCCAGATCCTTGCGGTCGTCGCGCAAGGCTGCACCGATCGGCCCACGTGGACCGCCGGTCAGACAGATGACGCCCTCGGCGACTTCCGCCACCATATCGGTGGTGACGTGCACCGGCTCGCCGGATGGTGTCTCCAGATAGGCCCGGCTGATCAGTCGGACCAGGTTGGCGTAGCCGATTTCATTTGCAGCAATGAACACGACGGGGCGCAGGTCAGGCCCCTGCTTGCGGCGGTCGCGTTGTCCGTCGTTGCTCTCGCCGCAAAATGCCAGGTCGACCTGGCTGCCCATGATCGGCTGAATACCGTCCTTGACCGCCTTCTGGGCGAATTCCAGCGCGCCGAACAGGTTGTTGGTATCGGTGACCGCGATGGCCGGAGCCTGATCCTTGATGGCGTGCCCAACGATCGGTCCAAGCTGCAGCGCGCCTTCCAGCAATGAATAGGCCGAATGAACCCGCAGATGAATGAATGGACGCGCGGGGACTTCTTCCCTCTTGGGAGCCATTGCCTCACGTTTGAGGGGATCGCGTATTCTGACGTCGTTTGTCACTGCTCAACCCGATCTGGCCGACGAATCTCTGGCTGCTTCCCGCTAATCTAGTCAGCCCATCGGGGCCTTGCCACATCCTTCCTCCGGATCAGCATCTCCACCACAGAAAAGACCGTTGGGCACTCTCCATGCCAGCCCTGTGTGAAGTGCTTCACAGCATTCCCGCGGCGATGCCGGCACGATCTCACAGTGAGAATACCTCACTGAGGAGAGATCACCATGAGCAACCGTTTTGTTGTCGACCTGTCGGGCGTCAAGCTTGCCAAAGGCATGGATGAGAAGATCGCCCGCAATATCCAGCATGCAGTCCTGGCGGGTCTTGCAGAGACACAGACGCAGCCTGAACTGGTGTTGCGTTTTCCCAAGGAATGGCTGGGCCTGATCCTGCATCTCGACCAGCGCCAGATCCCGGCGCTGGAGCGGGAAATCGGCGGACTGATGCGCTGAAGTCATGCCGACGTCGGCTCAAATTTCCATCGAGCGTGTGGCTCGCACCGTGAGCTCCGGCGCTACGCAAAAATCCTGCCCCAGCGCACCTGCCGAAGCTGGCGCGCTGCTTATCGGTGTCGTCGGGTCGGACGGCATTGTTCAGCCGATCCCCACCCGATTGGAAATCGATGCGGACTTCATAGCCCAAGCCAGCAAGACCGGTGCACCGGAAGCCCGGTTCCGTTTTGCCGGACGATGCGTGGAAGGAAAATGCCGCCAATGGACAGGTAATTCCTGCGGCGTCATCGAGAAAGTCCTGGCTGGCATGACCGACCAGGCCATCGATCCGGCAGCTGGTCTGCCGCGCTGCGCCATTCGCGGCAGCTGCCGCTGGTATGCGCAGCGTGGCGGTGATGCCTGCCGGGCCTGTGTTTACGTCGTGACTGACCAGAGAGCGGACCACCTGGCTGTCTGACGTGACCCAGCGGACTTCCCAAGCGTCCGCTGGGTCGATCCATTGTGGAGCGTTCCGATCTTCCGGAAACGCGGAAGCTTCACGCAAATTCCATGATGACCGCATCGACGGCCAGGCTGTCGCCCGGCTTAGCATTCAATTTGGCAATCGTCAGGTCGCGTTCCGCGCGCAACACGTTCTCCATCTTCATGGCCTCGACCACCGCCAGGGTTTCGCCGGCCTTCACGTCTTGCCCTTCAGCGACGGAAATGGAAACCACGAGCCCAGGCATCGGGCACAGCAGCAGCTTCGACGTATCGGGCGGCAGCTTCATCGGCATCAGCCGCTCCAGTGCCGCGGTCTGTGGCAACATTGCCTGTGCTGCCACCGACATGCCTTTCCAGGCGATGCGGGTGCCGTTCGGCAATGGCCGCAGCTGTGCGGCGATCCTTTGTTTGCCGACCGTGCCGCGCCATACCGGTTCACCCGGCCGCCAGTCTGATGTCACGGTAAGCGCCTTGCCGCCTTCTACCGAAAGATCGAGCTCCATCGGGATGGAGATCATACCTTCGAGCACCGTAGCCGACAGATAGTCCTGCCCAAGTTTCACCACCCAGTCACGCTTGAGCGCACCGGAATGCGGCGCCAGCCGGCCGCCGAGGCGGTCGAGACGGTCACGGCGCAGCAGTTCGACCGCAGTCGCGATCGCGACCAGCACCGCCTTGTCTTCGGCATTCGGCGCAATCGGCGCGAAGCCGTCCGGATACTCCTCCGCAATGAAACCGGTGGAAAGCCGCCCTTCCCGCCAGCGCGGGTGCTGCATCAATGCCGAGAGAAACGGAAGATTGTGCTCGATGCCGTCGACCACGAACTCATCCAGTGCTGCAGACATGGCATCGATTGCCTCGATGCGTGTCGGAGCCCAGGTGCAGAGCTTGGCGATCATCGGATCGTAGAACATGGAGATTTCGGAGCCTTCCGTGACCCCGGTGTCGTTGCGCACGACAACGTCGCCGAAACTGCCTTCCTCCGGAGGCTGGTAACGCGTCAGTCGGCCGATCGAAGGCAGGAAGTTGCGGTAGGGATCCTCGGCATAGAGCCGGCTTTCAACCGCCCACCCGTTCAGCTTCACATCGCTCTGGCCAAAGGCCAGTTTTTCTCCGGCCGCCACGCGGATCATCTGCTCGACCAGATCAACGCCGGTGATCAGCTCGGTCACCGGATGCTCAACCTGCAATCGTGTATTCATTTCAAGGAAATAGAAGTTTTTATCCTTGTCGACGATGAACTCGACGGTGCCTGCGCTCTGATAGTCGACCGCCTTGGCCAGCGCTACTGCCTGCTCGCCCATGGCCTTTCTGGTTTTCTCATCGAGGAAAGGTGACGGCGCTTCCTCGACGACCTTCTGATTGCGGCGCTGGATCGAGCATTCGCGCTCGCCAAGATAGACGGCATTGCCATGTCCGTCGGCAAGAACCTGAATCTCGATATGGCGTGGATCGACGACAAATTTCTCGATGAAAACGCGATCGTCACCGAAAGAGCTCCTGGCTTCCGAGCGTGCACGGTCATAGCCGTCACGGACTTCTTCCTGGGTCCAGGCAATGCGCATGCCCTTGCCGCCGCCGCCGGCGGAGGCCTTGATCATCACGGGATAGCCGATCTCGCCGGCGATGCGCTCAGCGTGATCGGCGTTTTCGATGACGCCCAGGAATCCGGGCACCGTCGAGACCTTGGCAGCATTGGCGAATTTCTTCGATTCGATCTTGTCGCCCATGGCATTGATTGCCTTGGGCTTTGGGCCGATGAAGATGATGCCTTGTGCTTCCAGCGCTTCGCAGAAAGAGGCACGCTCGGACAGGAAGCCGTAACCGGGATGCACGGCTTCGGCGCCGGTTGCCTTGCACGCTTCGATGATCCGGTCCGCGATCAGATAGCTCTGCGCGGCCGGCGCCGGTCCGATATGCACCGCCTCGTCCGCCATCTCGACATGAACGGCGTCGCGGTCGGCATCCGAATAGACCGCCACGGTGCCGATACCCATCCTGCGCGCTGTCTTGATGACACGACAGGCGATCTCGCCGCGGTTGGCGATCAGAATCTTCTTGAACATGGATGCCGCATCCTCCGCTAAGTCCTTACCTTTTATGGAGTCCCGCTCGCCTGCTCAAGCCGCAGTCATTTGCTAAGCCGCTGTTCGAAAGTTGAAGAGCGAATGCTACTCCAGCCATTCGGTGGCGAAGGCGCCAGCGACATGCACATCGGTGCTTTCAAGCCGTCCCGGTCCGAGGTTGGAGAATTTGTGCGGGACATTGGCCGGAGCAACCAGGATCTGCCCGGCCTTTGCCTCGATCGTCTCGTCGCCAATGGTGAAAAGCGCGCGGCCCTCCCTGACGATGAACACTTCTGGATACGGATGCCTGTGCAATTTCGGCCCGCCGCCGACCTGGTCGGAGCTGTAGAAGATCACCGAGACCTCGGCACCAAAGGCTCCACCTTCAAACTCTCCATGCCAGACATCCGGTTTCTCGGCCCATTGCTCGCGCTCGATCACATGTGCCATGGTCGCTCCATTCTCGTTTGCCGACGCTGACCTTAGACAAAGATGCCCGGCGCCGGAACATCACCCCTTCTAGGGGGCACCTCACAGGAATCCGAAATGGCCGAAGCTGACTACAGCGTTGACGTGCGCATGCTCGATGAATTTTCGCCAAGAGAACTCTACACGATGCTCAAGATGCGAACCGACGTCTTCGTGGTCGAACAGAAATGCCCCTACCCTGAACTCGACGGCGCCGATCCCGACACCTTGCATCTGCGCCTGCTGTCCGGCGGTGCACTGCTGGCCAGCGCCCGCATCGGCAAACCGCTGGAGACGAGCGATCCGGCCATTATAGGCCGGGTCGTGGTCTCGCCGGACCATCGTGGCAAACATCTGGGCAATGCGGTGATGAAAGAAGCCATTGCGACGTGCGAGCAGCTCTTTTCCAGTCACCCGATCGCGCTGTCGGCCCAGAGCCATCTGCAGCACTTCTACGAAACATTCGGTTTTGTGGCAGTTTCGGAAGAGTATTTCGAGGATGATATCCCGCACATCGATATGGAACGCCGATTGACAGCAGCAGCCGGATGACATCAACCACGCCCATGACCGTTTCAATCTATGTCGACGCCGACGCCTGTCCGGTTAAGGAAGAGGTGATCAAGGTTGCCGAAAGGCACGGTGTCGTCGTCACGTTCGTGTCGAATGGCGGGCTACGCCCTTCCCGTGACCCTATGATCCGCAACGTGGTCGTCAGCAGAGGCGCAGATGCCGCGGACGACTGGATCGTCGAAAACGCGGCTGCGAACGACATCGTCATTACAGCCGATATCCCGCTTGCTGCCCGCGCCGTTGCGCTGAGCGCCCATGTGCTCGGGCCTACCGGGCGTCCCTTCACGCCGGAAACGATCGGCATGGCGGTTGCCATGCGCGATTTGAAGCAACATCTGCGTGAGACCGGTGAAAGCAAGGGCTACAATGCGGG
The DNA here is from genome assembly GCF_004136315.1 of Mesorhizobium sp. Pch-S. Lineage (NCBI taxonomy): Bacteria > Pseudomonadati > Pseudomonadota > Alphaproteobacteria > Hyphomicrobiales > Phyllobacteriaceae > Mesorhizobium > Mesorhizobium sp. Pch-S. The sequence continues at coordinate 5,518,053 of NZ_CP029562.1, read as the reverse complement.
CTTTACCCCGCAGGATCGCTCGCGATTCCTGGGGGAGCTTGACCGGATCCTGCGACGCGCGCTCAAATCAGTTGCACCAAGCTGAGGACGCCAGGTCCGGTCATGGAACGATTGATTGGCAAGTCGACAAACCGCCTGATGCCCTTTGCGGCAGCGGCCTGCCTGGGGCTGATCGCATTGGCGATCGCGCTGCAGTTTCAACTCGCCATTGCATATTCCATCGGCGCCGACGCGTTCTTCCTGGTTTATGTGGTCCTGATGCTGGCGCGCATGCCTTACCTCACGGCCGAGCACCTGCGCCGCAAGGCGCGCGCCGACGATCTTCCGATCTTCGTGATCTTCGCTGTCACCGTTGCGGTCATCGCCGTTGTCGTAGGCTCGCTCTTTCTGATCATCAACGACAACCACAAACACTCTTCGGCCGAATTGCTGACGTCGCTGATATCGCTGCCGCTCGGCTGGCTGACCATCCATACCATGGCGGCGTTCCACTATGCCCATGTCTATTGGCGAGACGACGACGAGGTGCGCGACACGAAGGGCAGACCGGTGCGCCAGCCGGTCGGCGGTCTCCAGTTTCCGGGTGAAAAACCGCCCGAGGGTTGGGATTTCTTCTACTTCGCCATCGTCATCGGCATGACCGCACAGACCGCAGATACAAATGTCACCACGACCCGCATGCGCAAATTGGTGATCCTGCATTCACTGATCACCTTCCTGTTCAACACGGTCATCGTGGCGGCGGCTGTCAACGTTGCCGTCACGCTCGGCAACTGACCGCGCACAAAATCGTGATGGGGTGAAACAAGACGGGGTCAGGACTCGTACTACCATGCGACAACCACTCGCGAGCCGTATCCTGCGGCAGAAGGGGCGCGGCATGGACGCTATCGCCAGCATCGACGAAACCGCTGACACGGAGACACGCCAGGCCGAAAAAGGGCCTCTGGTCTACAGGCAGAACCGCTGGACGCGGCTGACACACTGGACCTGGGCCTTTGCCTTGTTCTTCCTGCTGCTCAGCGGCCTTCAGATCTTCAACGCCCGGCCGCAGCTCTACATCGGCAAGGAATCCGGTTTCGGCTACAACAACACGATCCTGAAGATCGGCGCGGAGAATACGAACGCAGGTCCGCGCGGCGTTACCGAGGTCTTTGGCTACCGCTTCGACACCACCGGCGTTCTCGGCTGGTCGGGGCCACCCGGCAACGAAACCGCCCGCGCCTTCCCGTCCTGGGCAACCGTCCCCTCATATTACGATCTCGGCACAGCGCGCGTCATCCACTTCTTCTTTGCCTGGACGTTGAGTGCAACCTTGATCGTCTGGCTGCTTGCAGGGCTGTTCAACGGCCATATCCGGCGTGATCTTGCTCCGCGTCCGGCCGACATCCGCAATCTGCCGCGCGACATCGCCGACCACGTCCGGCTACGGTTCCACCATACCGGCCGCTACAACACGCTGCAGAAACTTGCCTATGGCGGCGTGCTGTTCGTTCTTCTGCCGTTGATGATCCTGACCGGGCTTGCCATGTCACCCAGCATGAATGCGGTCCTTCCGTTCCTGAACGAGGTCTTCGGCGGGCGGCAGACCGCACGCACCATCCACTTCACGGTCATGGTGCTGCTCGTCCTGTTCTTTGTCGTTCACATGCTGATGATCCTGGCCGCAGGGCCGATAAACGAGTTGAGATCGATCATCACCGGCTGGTACCGGACCGATCCACCGAATGACGGGACAAACGCTACTGGACGGAGCAAGTAAGATGGCCAGGTTCCAGATCAGCCGCCGCAAATTCCTGACCGCGGCCGGCCTTGGCGCGTCCGGCATCGTGCTCTCGGGCTGCGACGCCTTCGACGGTCAACTTGGTATGGGTGATGGCCTGCGTAATTTCCTGGAAGGAGCAAACGGCCTCACCTACCGGGCGCAACGCCTCTTGGCCGGGCGGGATCGCCTCGCTCCGGAATTCACCGAAGCCGATATCCGCCAGCCGATGCGGCCGAATGGCATTACCGCCCCCGACGACGATGGCTATAAGGGGCTGCTTGCAAACAACTTTGCAGACTGGCGCCTCGAGGTCACCGGACTTGTCGAGAAGCCACTGTCGTTGACGCGCGAGCAACTGATTGCGATGCCGAGCCGAACCCAGATTACCCGGCATGACTGTGTCGAGGGCTGGAGCTGCATTGCAAAATGGACAGGAACTCCGCTCTCGTTGGTGCTGGATCAGGCGGTGGTGAAACCGCAGGCACGTTATGTGATGTTCCATTGCCTCGATACGATCGACCGCAACCTTTCCGGCGACATCAAATATTATGGTTCGATCGACCTGATCGACGCGCGTCATCCGCAGACCATTCTGGCCTACGGGCTTAACGGCAAGCCACTGCCCGTGGAGAACGGCGCGCCGCTGCGCGTACGCGTCGAACGGCAGCTCGGCTACAAGATGCCGAAGTACATCCAGCGCATCGAACTGGTTGATTCCTTCGGCAACTTCGGCGGCGGCCGCGGTGGCTACTGGGAAGACAATGGCTACGACTGGTACGGCGGCATCTGATCAGCCGACACCATCGTGGAAAACAAAAAAGCGGGGTAGAACCCCGCTTCCTCGTCCGTCGAAAATCACCGCCGGTCCATCCGCGGTCGGTGAAATCGTTCGACACCCGTCTTATAGGCACTCATTACAACAGCCACGTGACAGGCTGGCGCGATCTTCGACCGATTTTGGTTAAGTATCCGTTACCTCGACTCAACCGCGCTCGATCCGGCATTGGTAGCAATTGTTGCGCGCCGACCGCATGTGCAGGTAGGCGACCTCCTCGCGCTCCAGCAGCGTTCTCGCACGCTCTGCAATGTCCGGTGTCGGCACCACTGCGCCGGTTCCATAGACGATACGGTCGTCGGCGCTGTATCCACGCACGATGTAGTCCTTGGTATCCAGGAACAGCTCCGGAATAGCCTCTGCTTCCTCGGCACGCTCACATGCCTCGGCGTGCAGGAAGATCGGTCCGGTCTCGGCATAGGGCTGCAGCTCCGGGAAGGGCCGGTAGGCGAGGATCAGGTAGGCGTCGCCGGCTGCTACATTCCTGAGGCAGTGCCGACATGGCACACCGTCACCGTCGGAGATCCTGCGTTCTGGCGCGTGGCCATAGGCGTCAGCTCCGCCTTCTTGCAGCGCGCGCACGGATTCAGTCGGCAAAGCCTTGAACAGGACGGACATAGGTTAGGTTCTCCAGTTTCTTGAACCGTAACCTATGACCATGGGCACATGTCCTCCCACCCGAATCCTGCCTTCTGCAGGCTTCAGCAAGGGTCGCCTCGGCCCTAGCGGATGAAATCGTCGAAGCGGCGCAGAGTGACGCGGCGATTGCGCCAGTTCTCGTTCTCGGTCGGCACCAGCAGGAATTCCTCGCCATAGCCAACCGTCTCCAACGCATAGCCCGGCACGCCGAATTCGCGCACCAGCGTGCGCTTCAGCGAGGAAGCCCGCTGTTCCGACAACGCCTGGTTGGAGGCAAACGAACCGACGGCATCGGTGTGACCTTCGATGAGCACGCGCGCATCAGGATCACGGCGCAGGGTGCGGCGCAGGCCGTCGGCGATGATCTCGACCTTGCGATATTGCGACGGATCGATCGAAGCCGAGCCGAAGGCGAAGTTGATGGACTGGATATCGATCGACGGTGCCATCCGGCGCAGATCGGGCCGGCGTTTGAATTCGCGAATGGTGACGCGCTCGTCGGGACGCAGCTTCATGCGAGGTGCCGCCTCCAGCTTGCGTTCGATCTGCGCCGCAGATGGTGTCTGCGCCTGCGCAAAGGCAAAGCCGGGGAGCGCTATCGAAGCAATCAGCGCGGCGGCGACGGTACGACGGGAAATCATGCTTGGCTCCTGAAATTGGCCGGATCGATGTTGCCCGCACCATGCCAGAGCCAAGCTGAAGCCCGAATGAACGCGCCGTTCAGCAGTTTCCTGAGCAATTCCAGAAAAGTGTGAGCGGTTTCCGTCCAGAACTGCGTACAAACAAAAAGCTGGAGCGTTTCCTTAACAACGGAAACGTTCTAGCGCATGACGCTGGCCGACCGCTCGACAAAAGACATCGGTCGCACGATCTCCTTCTTTTGCGCTACCGGTTTGAAGCCGAGCTTTTGGTAGAGCGGCAACGCCGCCGGATGGTCCAGCGTGCAGGTCTGCACGGTAATCCGCTTCGGAGCATGCGACCAGCAAGCCTCGACGGCAGCGCCCAGGAACCAGCGGCCAATCCCCTGCCCCGTCGCATGCTCCATCATGCCGAAATAGGCCAGCTCAGCCTCTCCTGGCAGATGCGGCTTGACGTCGAAGAAGCCCGCCGGGGCGCCATCGAGATAGAGCACGCGGATGTCGCGGTCCTCCCGATGCAGGCCGGCAGCCAGTTCATCGTCGTTGAGCTTGAGCACATTGACCCATTGCCATTTACGCCCGACGCGATCCTGCAGATAACGGTAGAAATGCAACGGGATCAGCCGCGTCTTCAAAAGCGCGATCTGCCGGTTATAGGGCAGCGGCGGATAATAGGCCGGCGGCACCTCCATCTCGAGGAAGGTCACCGTGACGTCGATCTGCTCCTGGTCGTCGGCGCTCATTCGATCAGCGGCCCTTGCCTGTTTCCACCGGCGTGTCCGGCAGGCCACCCCATTCGGTCCAGGAACCGTCGTAGAGCCGGTTGTCGGTATGGCCGAGCGTTTCCAGCGCCAGCGTGATGACGGCAGCCGTCACGCCGGAGCCGCACGAGGTCACCACCGGCTTCGACAGATCGATTCCGGCCTGCTCGACAATCTCGCGCAGTTTCGACTTCGGCAGCAGCACGCCGTTTTCAGACAGCGCGCCATAGGGCAGATTATGCGCGCCGGGCATATGGCCGGGACGGACTCCCGCGCGTGGCTCCGGCTCGGCACCGGCAAAGCGCCCCGGCGAACGGGCATCCGCGATCTGGTATTCGCCACTAGCGACAACGCGGCGCATATCCTCGAGCGAAGCCACCCGGGAGGCATCGAAATCGGCATGGAAGATACCAGGCGCGATCCTGGTCGGCTCGGCGGTCACCGGGCGTCCGTCAGCCTTCCAGCGATCAAAGCCACCATCCAGGATGTAGGTCTGGAACACACCCATGACACGGAACATCCACCACGCGCGCGGCGCCGAGAAAAAACCAGGCCCGTCATAGACGACAATCGTGTCGTCGGCCGAAATGCCCATTGTTCCGACATATTGGGCAAAGTCGCGTGGTGAAGCCAAAGTGTGCGGCAGTGGCGAGTCTCGGTCGGAAACGGCATCCTGGTCCAGAAAGACCGCGCCAGGGATATGCGCTACCTCATACTCGCCACGAGCATCCCGCTTCTGCGCCGGCAGATACCAGGAAGCGTCGACGATCGACAGGCCGGGCTGACCCAGCCGCTGTTCAAGCCAGTCGGCGTCGACGGTAAAGGGGCTGTCTTCGGCCATGCTCTTTCTCCCAGATGTCAGTAACCCGACCGATCAGGCGGCCGGCAAAGGCCCGAAGCGAATGCGAAAACGCCGGTTCTCGCGGCCCTTCTTTTCGATCTTGCCTATATGAATCTCGCCGACTTCGCCTGTACGGGCAACATGGGTGCCACCGCAAGGCTGGCTGTCCACCGAAGCGTTCTCACCTATCAGCACCAGGCGGATACGACCTGTGCCGCTGGGTGGACGGACATTCTTGGACTTCACAAGGCCCGGATTGGCGGCCAGTTGTTCATCGGTGATCCATTCAATGGAAATGGGGTGATCAGCCCGCACCAGTTCCATCAGCTTTGCCGTCACCTCTTCCTTGGAATAGCCGGTGTCGGGAATATCGAGGTCGACACGGGAATCGTTTTCCGCAACGGCCGCCCCGGTGATGGGAAACGGGCACACGACACTGAGCAGGTGGCAGGCGGCATGCATGCGCATGAGCGCATAGCGGCGATCCCAGTCGATGACGGCTTTCAGCGTCTCACCAACAGCCGGAACCGGCTGATCTGGCGCCGGGACATGGATGATCTCGTCCTTGGTCTCGCCCGTCACCGTGGCCGCGATGACTATCCGGCTGCCATCCGCCCGCTCGAAACGACCCGTATCGCCCGGCTGGCCGCCTGATGTCGCATAAAAGACGGTGCGGTCGAGAATGATGCCGCCGCGATCGTTGATAGCCACCACGGTCGCGTCCAATTCCTTCAGATAGGAATCGTCGCGGAACACCGCCTCGGTCTTGAAGGCCATTACGCCACCTGTTCGAACGGCACGGGAATGGTGCTCACCGCCTCCATCCAGTCCGGCGTCGGCAGGTTCTTGCTGCGCAGGAATTCCGGATTGAACAGCTTCGACTGATAGCGCGTGCCGTAGTCGCACAGGATGGTCACGATGGTATGACCCGGTCCCAGCTCACGGGCCAGGCGGATGGCGCCGGCAATGTTGATGCCGGTCGAACCACCGACGCAGAGCCCTTCTTCCTGGATCAGATCGAAAACGATCGGCAATGCCTCTTCATCCGGTATCTGGAAGGAGAAGTCCGGAGTGAACCCCTCGAGATTGGCGGTGATGCGCCCCTGTCCGATGCCCTCCGTGATCGAACTGCCCTCTGCCTTCAATTCACCATTGGTGTAGAAGGAGAAAAGCGCTGCGCCCAAAGGATCTGCCAATGCGATCTTGACGTCGTTGCTCTTGCCTTTGAGGCCGGCGGCCACGCCGGCCAGCGTACCGCCGGAGCCAACGGCGGACACGAAGCCGTGGACCTCGCCGCCAGTCTGCGTCCAGATTTCCTGAGCGGTGGTGTGGATGTGACCGTCGCGGTTGGCAACGTTGTCGAACTGGTTGGCCCAGATCGCGCCATTCGGCTCGCTTTTCGCCATCTGTTCGGCAAGGCGGCCCGACAGTTTCACATAGTTGTTGGGGTTCTTGTACGCGACCGCCGGAACCTCGATCAGTTCGGCGCCGAGCAGCCGGATGGTATCCTTCTTCTCCTGGCTCTGCGTATCGGGAATGACGATGACGGTGCGATATCCCAGCGCCTTGGCGACCAGCGTAAGCCCGATACCGGTGTTGCCGGCCGTTCCCTCGACGATGACGCCGCCCGGTTTCAAAAGGCCCCGCCGTTCCGCGTCACGGATGATGAAGAGGCCGGCGCGATCCTTGACCGACTGGCCGGGGTTCATGAACTCGGCTTTGCCCAGAATCTCGCAGCCGGTCTCTTCCGAGGCGCGGTTGAGGCGGATCAGCGGCGTGTTGCCGATAGCGTCGATCACCGAACGGTGCATGAGGAATCCTTCTCGTGTCAGCGCAGAACCCTAGAAACGCTGGGCTGCCGTTTCAAGGCTCGAATTGGCCTGGACCAGTTGCATCCGCTGCTGCAACTTCGCCCGGCGATGGAAAACATCAGTCCAAACTAAAATAGTGGGCATCCAAGAACATGCTTTCCTTTCGACTTACGCACGGCTAGATGACCCATTGAAAGAGCTTTCGGGACACTGAATGACACTCTATCGGGCCAGCCCGAAAGACGGCGTTGCCTGGATCACCGGGGGCAGTTCCGGCATCGGCAGGGAACTCGCGAAGGAACTGGCAGCGAAAGGCTTCGTCGTGGCGGTCACCGCACGCGAGGAAGACCATATCGGCATGCTGATAGCCGAGACAGCTTCGCTGCCCGGCCGGATCGTTGCCTTTCCATGCGACGTCACTGACGAACAGGGCATGGCCAACGCTGTCGTTGCCATAGAGGCCGATCTCGGCCCTATCGCGTTGGCCGTCTTCAATGCCGGCAGCTACACACAGGTGGCCGGTGACAATCTGTCGGTGCGCAAGTTCCGCCGCACTTTCGATGTCAACGTGATGGGTATCGTGCACGGGCTCGTGCCGACGGTGAAATTCATGCGCAAGCGTGGCCGTGGCCATATCGTCATGGTTGGATCGATCAGTGCCTATTTCGGCTGGCCGACCACAGCCGCCTACGGCGCCACCAAGGCAGCCATCAATGTCATGGCGCAGTCGCTGAAATTCGATCTCGACAAGCTGAACATCCGTGTCCAGGTGATGAACCCCGGTTTCATCGATACGCCGATGACGCAGAAGAATGGTGTCCGTCTGCCGGCGGTCATCTCCTCGACCTGCGCGGCCGGCAGGATGATGCGCGGCATCGAAACGGGCGGTTTCGAGATCACCTTCCCGCGTCGTTTCACGCTGTGGCTCAAGGTACTCGGCATGTTGCCGCACCCGCTCCGTCACTGGTTCCTCAACCGGATGACGGGATGGGGCGACAGGCCGTTGAGCTTCGGCCGCAAGCCGCGCCAGCCCATCTAGGGCAATTCCAGCAAAAGTGTACGCGGTTTTGCGCGCGGAATTGCGTAAAACAGGAAGATAGAGCAGTTCCAGCGATTCGAAGAAAACCGGAAACGCTCCAGGGACTTCTCCGACATTCGGTTCAACCGTTGCCTGTAGCCAGTCACCACAATAGTTTGCGCCGATCAGTCTGGAGTTTGTCATGGGGCGCCGTATCGCGGTGATGTTCCTGGGTCTGGTCATCCTGATCGTCCTGGCGGCCTTGTTGGGGCCGCGCGTAGCGGTCGACACCAAAATCCGCTTCGATCCGTCGAGGATCGGTGACGATCCCCAGGCCTACCTCATTCGCGAGGAAGCCAAGCTGCCCGACATCCGGGACGGCCTGGAAAAGGAGATCATCTGGGCCAACCCGATGATCCATGCCAAGACGCCGCTGGCCGTCGTCTATATCCATGGTTTCTCCGCCTCCAAGGAAGAAACCCGTCCGCTGGCCGACAAGGTAGCGGAGGAACTCGATGCCAATCTGTTCTACACACGCCTGACGGGTCACGGTCAGGGTGGCCCGGCAATGGCCGAAGGCAACGTCAACGCCTGGATCAACGACTATGAGGAGGCGCTCGCCATCGGCCGGTCAATCGGCGACAAGGTGATCGTCATCGCCACTTCGACAGGCGCTTCGCTTGCAACCTGGGCTGCAAGCCAGCCGGATGCCTCAAGGGACGTCATGGGCATGGCGCTGATTTCGCCAAACTACGGTGTGCAGGCTTCCGGCGCCGAGATGCTGCTGTGGCCATGGGGCAAGCAACTCGCAGAACTGATCATCGGCAAGGAGCGCTCGTTTGTGCCGCGCAACGCCCTGCAGGAAAAATACTGGACCTGGCGTTATCCCAGCACGGCGCTGCTGCCGATGGCTGCGCTGACCAAGCTTGCCTACGACGCGCCGGTCGGAGACGCCAAGGTGCCCGCGCTTTTCATCTTCTCGAACGACGACAAGGTGGTCAGACCGGAGCGAACGCGTGAAATCGCTTCGCGCTGGGGCACGCTGCACGAAGAGGTGCCCATCGACAACAGCGGCGATCCCGACAATCACGTCATCGCCGGCAATGTCCTGTCGCCGGGAACCACCGATTTCATCGCCCAGCGGATTGTCGTCTGGGTTAAGGCACTGATGGACGACGTTCCGCCCGCCATGCATCCGGGCGGAGCGTCGGCACCGGCCGACGCTCCAAAACAATAATACGCCGACGCCTCAGATGGCGGCGGTGATGATGATCTCGACCAGATATTGCGGCCCGGCCAGCTTGGCCTCACCGGTGGCGCGGGCCGGAGTGTTGCCCTGCGGCACCCAGGCGTCCCATTCCTTGTTCATCTCGGCGAAGGTGCTCATGTCGGAGAGCCAGATGATCGCCTGCAGGATCTTGGTCTTGTCGGTGCCGGCCTTGGCCAGCAGCGCATCGACAGTTGCCAGGATGTCCTTGGTCTGCTCGCCGACGGTCTTGCCCTCGCCGACCTGACCGGCCAGATAGGCGGTGTTGCCGTGGATGACCACCTGGCTCATGCGGGGGCCGACATCGATGCGACGAACGCTCATGGATAAGTCCTTTCCTGATTGGAAGAGCTTCTTTAGAGAGCGCCTCGCCCGCCGACAAGATCACGCCCGCCGAATACGGTCGCAGGCGCAATCAGTCGTGGCCGCTGTCATAGCGCGACGGTATTTTCCTGGCTTTCACGAACGCCACAGCTTTTTTCTCGGCGCATGTTGACACATGTAATAACATAACATACGACCTCTCTCGTAAGAGTACGGACCACCATGAGCCAAGCTGCCCTCACGTTTCGCGACCTCACCCTGGGCTACGGCAGCCATCCGGCCGTTCATCACCTGAACGGAACAGTCCAGAAGGGCTCCTTGACCGCCGTCGTCGGCGCCAACGGCTCAGGCAAGTCGACCCTCATGAAGGGTATCGTCGGCGCGCTGAGTCCGATGGCCGGCACTGTCGTCAAGATGCCGGGCATCCGCATTGCCTACCTGCCGCAGCAATCGGAGCTCGACCGCAGCTTTCCAGCGCGCGTCGTCGACCTGGTCTCGCTGGGTCTTTGGCCACGCCGCGGCCTGCTCGGGCGACATACGGCAGAGGACCGTGCATCCGTAAGCAAGGCGTTGATGGCCGTTGGGCTCGAAGGATTTGAAGGCCGCGCGCTCGACACGCTTTCCGGCGGACAGCTGCAGCGCGCCCTGTTTGCCCGTGTTCTGGTGCAGGATGCCGATCTGATCCTGCTCGATGAACCCTTCAACGCCATCGATGCCAAGACCGTTGGTGACCTGATCGCTTTGATCAAGCGCTGGCACGGCGAAGATCGCACGGTGATGGTCGTTGCGCACGACCTCGAGCTGGTGCGCCAGAATTTCCCCGAGACGCTGCTGCTTGCGCGCCGCACGGTGGCCTGGGGCGCAACTTCGGCGACATTGAGCGCGGAAAACATGCTGCGCGCCCGCAGGTTCCACGAAGCTTGGGAAGACGATGCGCCCTGGTGCGAACCGGCTGGTCATGACCACGGCGCGGATGAGCATGATCACGCACACCATGATCACGACCATCACAGCCACGCCCCCAGGCGGAGGGTGGCGTCGTGAGCTGGCTCTACACCTTCTTCATCGCTCCCTTTGCCGATTTCGCTTTCATGCAGCGGGCATTGGCGGGCTCATTGATGCTGTCGCTCGGCGCATGCCCGGTCGGCGTCTTTCTGATGCTGCGGCGCATGAGCCTTTCCGGCGATGCCATGGCGCACGCCATCCTGCCCGGTGCTGCAGCAGGTTTCCTGTTTTACGGACTTGAAATCCTGCCCATGACGGTCGGCGGACTGATCGCCGGTGTCATTGTCGCGCTTGGGGCTGGTGCGGTTTCGCGCTTCTCCATCCAGCGCGAGGATGCGTCGATGGCGGCGTTCTACCTGATCTCGCTGGCGATCGGCGTCCTGATGGTTTCGATCCGCGGCTCCAGCATCGACCTGATGCATGTGCTGTTCGGCACGGTGCTGGCACTCAACAATGAGGCGCTCGTCCTGATCGGCGGCATTGCCGTGGTGACACTGGCCGCGCTTTTCCTGTTCTGGCGGGCGCTCGTCGCCGAATGCCTCGATCCACTGTTCCTGCGCTCGGTAAGCAGGCTTGGCAGTCCGGTGCACTTCATCTTCCTGGGGCTGGTCGTGCTCAACCTCGTCGGCGGCTTCCAGGCGCTCGGCACCCTGCTCTCAGTCGGCCTGATGATCCTTCCGGCGGCGGCCGCCCGCTTCTGGAGCCAGCGCGTCGGGCCGATGTGCGTGCTTGCCGTCGCAATAGGCTTTGCCGCCTGCGCCGCCGGGCTGCTCCTGTCCTATCATGCAGCACTGCCTTCAGGCCCGGCGATCATTCTCTCGGCTGGTGCTGCCTACATCGTTTCCATCCTGGCTGGACCGCGCGGAGTGCTGCGCTCGCGCCTCGTCCATCACCGCCACAGAACCGCCTGACCGTTCAAAGGAGTTGGCTATGCTGAAATCAATCCGTCGCGCCCTGATATTGAGCGTTATAACATTAACAACCGTGACTGCGGGGCATGCATTTGCCGAGCCGCTGAAAGTCGTGGCGAGCTTTTCGATCATCGGTGATTTCGCTAAGAATGTCGGTGGTGATCGTGTTGATGTGACAACGCTGGTTGGCCCCGACGGCGACGCCCATGTCTACGAGCCGAGCCCGGCAGATGCGGTCTCGATGGCGTCCGCCAAGCTGGTTCTCGTCAACGGCCTGCATTTCGAAGGCTTCCTGCAGCGCCTTGTCGAGGCAAGCGCCAGCAAGGCAGCGATCGTCGAATTGACCAAGGGCATCACGCCAATCGACTTCAAGCCGGAATTCGCCGAGGCCGAAGCAGCCGAGGGTGGGCATGAGGGGCACAATCATGGCTCGACCGACCCGCATGCATTCCAGTCTGTGGTGAACGCCAAGGTCTATGTGAAGAACATCGCCGACGCCTTCTGCAATGCCGACAGCGCCGGTTGCGATACCTACAAGGCGAACGCCACCGCTTATACCGACAAGCTCGATGCCCTGGACAAGGAAGTGCGCGAGGCGATTGCCGCCATTCCCCAGGAAAAGCGCGTCGTCATCACCTCGCATGACGCGTTCGGCTATTTCGAACACGAATACGGCCTGACCTTCCTGGCACCACAGGGACTTTCAACCGAATCCGAACCGTCGGCCGCCGATGTTGCCAAGTTGGTCGAACAGGTGAAACAGGACAAGGCTGCGGCGATCTTTGTCGAAAACATCACCAATCCACGCCTGATCGAGCAGATCTCGGTCGAGACGGGCATCAAGGTGGGCGGCACGCTCTATTCGGACGCTCTCTCGAAGGCGGACGGCCCCGCCCCCACCTACATCGACCTGATGCGCAACAACATCAAGCAGATCAAGGGCGCCATCCTCGGCAGCTGAAGCATGATCTCGAACCGAAGCGCAGGTTTTTCGGATCGGGATTTTGAAACAGACGAAGACAGAGCGGAGCGCGATATTCGCGACCGCATTCCGCTCTGAACAATTGCTTTCCGCCGATCTGTCAACCGGCTTCGACTTCCCGGCGGAAGGCGTCCCCTTCCGTTCATTTTCGGCTGAATATGTTATTAAATAACATTACAGGAGACTTCCATGAAACGCCTTTTGGCTGCAGCCTCGATCGTCGCACTTGCTGCGAGTATGGCCACGACCTCCTCCTTCGCCGAGGAAAAGACCGCATGGCGCCTGTTTGTCTCGGATCATGCAGAACCGGTCATCAACGTCGTCGATGCCCTCACCGGCAATAAGATCGACACTCTACCGCTGAAAGGACCGGCATCGCTGTATCGCAGCGCCAGCGGCCGCACAGTCTTTGCGGTTCTAGGCAAGGCCGACGCGGTTTCCGCCATATCCAGCGGCATCGTCTTCGAGGACCATGGCGACCATGGCGATATCGAAGTCACCGCACCCAAACTGACGGGAACCGAGATCACCGGCGCGAAGCCGTCGCATTTCGTCGAGCACGATGGCGAGTTCGCTCTCTTCTTCGACGGAGAGGGTGTCGCGCGCATAGTTGACGAGAAAACCGCCCTCGACGGCGGGGCAAGTACGCGCGAAGTGAAAACCGAGGCGCCACATCACGGCGTTGCTGCTGTCTATGGTGACTATGTGCTGTTGTCGGAACCCAACAAGGAAAAACCCGACGAACTGCCGGTCGGCATCCGTGTCGTAGACCGCGCCGGCAAGCAGGTCGGCGACATTCACGCGTGTCCGGATCTGCACGGCGAGGCCACGTCGGGCAAACTCCTGGCCTTCGCCTGCGCCACCGGTCTCCTGCTGGTTCGCGATGGTGACCAAGGTCCGTCTGTCGAGCATATCCCCTACCCGATCAACCTGCCCAATGGAAAAGCGACAACGCTGCTCGGCGGCAAGGGACTGCAGTACTTCCTCGGCAACTACGGCTCTGACCGTCTGCTGTTGATAGACCCATCAACCAAGGAACTGTTCCGATCGGTCGACCTGCCGACACGCCGTGTGCATTTTGCGGTGGATCCGATACGGCCGCGTTTCGCCTATGCCTTCACGGAGGACGGTCAACTTCATCAAGTCGACATCGTCGCGGGCAAGATCGCACGGTCCGTGAAGCTCACCGAGCCTTACTCGATGGACGGCCACTGGAGCGATCCACGCCCCCGCATCGCCGTTGCGGGCGATCGCATCGTCGTCACCGACCCGTTGAAGAGTCAACTTCATCTGGTCGATGCAACGAGTTTCGCGAAGACAGGCGACATCGCGCTTGCCGGGAAGCCTTTCAACATCGTCGCCGTCGGTGGCTCTGGCGAAACACACGCAACCGAATAGCCTCCTCCCAAGGCTAGCTGCTGCGTCGCTGCCGCCTGACGAAATCAACAAAGGCGCGCAGCGGCGCGGGCACATGCCTGCGGCCGGGATAGTAAAGAAACGGGCCGGGAAACATGGGTAGCCAGTCGTCCAGCACGCTGACGAGACGACCCGTCTCGATGTCCGCCCGCACATAGTCCTCGAATGTCGCCCAGAAGCCGACACCGTCGAGGCAGGCGCGCAGCTGCGATGTGATGTTGCTGGACAACAGCCTTGCCTCCGGCTCGATCTTTTCAAGCACGCCATCACGCTCGAATTCCCACGGCAGTTTCATTCCGCTCGGAAACTGCGTGCGAATACAGGGACGCCAAGCAGGTCGCGCGGCTGCAGGATCGGCGGACCCGCTGCGATCACGGAAGGCGTCGCCACGACGACATAGCGTTGTGGCGGGCTGAGCGGGACGGCGATCATGTCTTGCGCCAGACTTTCCCCCCAGCGCACGCCTGCATCGAACCCCGCTGACACGATGTCGATGAAGGCTGTTTCGGCAATGATCTCCGCCCGGATGCGGGGAAATGCATCGAGAAACGGCCCAAGAAGAGGCGCGAGGACAAGATCGATCGCCGGCTGCGGGGCATTGATCCGCAGCGTTCCGCCCGGGCTGTCGCTGTCCGATTGCAGATGATCGACAGCCGACGTGATGTCGGCGAGCGCCGGCGCCAGCCGTTCGAGTAGCCGCATGCCGGCTTCGGTCGGCGCGACACTGCGCGTGGTGCGATTCAGCAACCGCAGATCGAGTGCCGCCTCGAGATCACGCACCTGTTGGCTGAGCGTCGAGGCTGACACCCCGCGTTCCACCGCGGCTGCGCGGAAATTGCAGCGGCGGGCAACGGCGGCAAAAGCGGCGAGCAGGTTGAGGTCGATCGGCATTGTACGAAAATCCGCACAGTCCATTTTGAAAATGTCATCTTATCGCACAGTTCAGCATGCGCCATCTTTACGGGCAAGCCCGACCATCGGTTCAACGCAAAAGGAATGGCCATGCGCGAACATACTCTTGGAAAGAACGGACCCATCGTTTCCCGCCTGGGACTTGGCTGCATGGGCATGTCGGATCTCTATGGTCCGGCGGACCGAGCGGAAAGCCTGGCGACATTGCACGCCGCACTGGATGCCGGCATCACACTGCTCGACACCGGCGATTTCTACGGCATGGGTCACAACGAAATGCTGATCGCTGAGGCGCTCGCCACACGCAGCAACGGCAAGGTAGCGCTCAGCGTCAAATTCGGTGCGCAGCGCGGTCCTGACGGAAGTTGGCTTGGCTTCGATACCCGGCCGAATGCGGTCAAGACTGCGGCCGCCTACAGCCTGAAGCGACTGGGAGTCGAGGCAATCGACATCTATCGACCGGCACGGCTCGACCCGAATGTACCGATCGAGGAAACGATCGGCGCCATCGCCGACCTCGTCAAGGCAGGCTATGTCAGGCATATCGGCTTGTCGGAGGTAGGCTCCGAAACAATTCGCCGCGCTGCCGCCGTGCATCCGATTGCCGACCTGCAGATCGAGTACTCGCTGCTGTCGCGTGGCATCGAGGACGGCATTCTCGACGCGTGCCGCGAACTCGGCATCGGCATAACCGCCTACGGCGTGCTGTCGCGCGGGCTGATCAGCGGCCACTGGGACAGGTTCAGAGCCACGGTCGGAACCGACTTCCGCAGCCATAGCCCGCGTTTCCAGGGCGACAATCTCGATCGCAACCTCAGGCTGGTCGATGCGCTGCGCCAGGTTGCGGAAACGCGCGGTGCCAGCGTCGCGCAGATCGCGATCGCCTGGGTGCTGGCACAAGGGAACGACATCGTGCCTCTGGTCGGTGCCCGCCGCCGGGATCGTCTGGCGGAAGCGCTCGGTGCACTCGACCTTGCTCTTTCTGCCAGCGATATCGCCGCCATCGAGGCTGCGGCGCCCAAAGGTGCGGCAGCTGGACAGCGCTATGCCGAACATCAGATGGCGACGCTGGACAGCGAACGGGCAGCTTAGTTCGCCCTGGGCAGCGTCGGCCGGAGATCGGCGCTGCCCCAACAGGCGAAGGTTGCAGCCCGACGCGCGGGATGGCATGACAGGCGAAACATCCCATCCCGCCCCCGGAGCCACCTCATGAACATCCGCCAGATTTCCGACGCCTATTCCGTCTCGCCGCAGATCAGCGTCGAGGACGTCGCGGCGATCAAGGCCGCCGGCTTCAAGAGCGTGATCTGCAACCGCCCCGACAATGAGGACCCTGGCCAGCCGAGCGCCGGCGAGATCAAGGCCGCCGTCGAGGCCGCAGGGCTCGAGTTCCGTTGGGTACCGGTCATCAGCGGCCAGATGACCGCACAGAATGTCGACGACCAGGCCGAAGCTCTGGACGCCCTGCCCGGACCGGTTTTCGCCTATTGCCGCTCGGGCACGCGCTGCACCAATCTCTACGCTGCCGTGCAGCAGTCGAGGGGCTGACACCCAAACCAGATGGTCTTGCGGTCGCAACCCGTGCAAGACGTGGGTTTACGGATCCTCTGTCGGGGGCTCCAAGTGCCGCCGAGGGATACGCCCGAAGCAATTGCCTATTCCTGCAGATGTGTACGAGCGTCTTCGCATGTTTGTCAGCAGGCGCGCGACAATGCCCTGTTCATTGCGAAGAGCACTCCGACAAAAGTGAAGACGAGAATCGCGAGGGCGATCAGGGGAAAAGCACCTGTACCGGTGCGGTCAAGCATGACGCCCCCAACGACACCGCCAGCCGCAACTGCCGTGTTCCAGCCGGTGGTGTACATGGCCTGGGCCACGTCAACAGAATTGCCGGCGAAGCGAGACAAAGCCGTCTGCGTGATCGTCGCGAAGCCGCCGACGGCCAGCCCCCAGACGATGACGATGGGATAGATCATCTGCGCAACGTCACCCCAGAAGGCGAGCAGCACAGCAGCGACCGCGAAGGTCAGGACACTTGCCAAGGCAAGGGATTGGAGGCGGCGATCCACAAGAGCGCCCACGACCCACAAGCCCGCGATGGACCCTAGGCCGAAAATGAACAGGATGACATCCACGTTCCCCGACAGACCGGAGGGTTGAAGCAAGGGTTCGATGTAGATGTAAAGAACGTTGTGGGCGACGACGAAAGTGAAGACCACGAACAAGACAGCCCGAATGCCGGTCGTCAGAAACACGCCGATCAACGACTGACGCTGTTCCCTCGTCTGGCCAGCAAAATCCGGCACGACAGCGATCACCCATATGATCAGCACCAGCGACAGAACGGTCATCAAGCCGAAGGCACCTTGCCAGCCGATGATCCGGCCGAGCAATGCTGCAAGCGGAACGCCAAGCACCAGCGCAATGGCCGCACCAGCGCCCGAGATCGCAATCGCCCGCCCACTCAAATGGGATGGCGACATGCGGACCGCATAGCCAGCCAGCAACGACCAGACGATACCGCCCAGGACGCCCGCGAAGAAACGGGCCACCATTGAAATGGTATAGTCATCGGACAGCGCCGTGACGAGGTTGACGACGGCAAAGCCGGAAATTGCGGTGAGCAGAAGAGGACGACGACGCATCCCCTGCGTCAGAAAGGTAACGGGAATGGCAGCGACAAGCGCGCCCACCGCGTAGGTGGTGATGAACTGACCCGCGAGGCTTTCGGACACGTTCAGACCTTGAGCGATGGAGGAAAGCAGGCCGGCAGGCATGATTTCGGTCAGAAGTGTAATGAAGGCGGCTGTCGCGAGTGCGAGCAGCCCGCCGAGTGGCAGACTTTGCGGCGATGCCGCGGAAGTATCGCGACCGGCAGCGCCAGCATTCGATGTCGATGTCATTGAGCAAACTCTTCTGGTGTTCTGCAAGACAGCGCCCACCTCCGCATCCGAACGACACGGGTGAAGCGGCTCGCCTTCTCCTCGTGGCAAGATAGGCGCTTCATGAGTCCGGAAAAATTGGATGCAATTCCTATCACTTGTGAATATTTGTCGTGCATGGCGAAGGCGATGGACCAGCTCGGGGCGTTGAGCGCATTTATCGAAGCAGCGGATGCCGGAGGGTTCACCGAGGCCGGTCGCCGTCTCGGCCTTTCTGCCTCTGCTGTCAGCAAAGCGGTGATGCGGCTTGAGGAACGGCTGCGCACGCGGCTTTTTCACCGCTCCACGCGCAGCATCACACTCACCCCCGAAGGACGCCTGTTTCTGGAACGGTGCCGGCGGATCGCGGCGGAGATGGAAGCAGCGGAGCTCGACCTTGCACAGCTTCACGATGCTCCACGCGGCAAGCTGAAGTTCAGCCTACCGTCCGCAGGCATGCCGTTCATGGAGCAACTTGCAGAATTCCAGAAGCGCTATCCCGACATCGAGCTCGACATGGACTGTTCGGATCGGCTGGTGGATGTGATCGACGAGGGGTTCGACGCGGTGCTGCGAACGGGCGATGGTTCAGATTCACGCCTCATGTCGCGCGTCATTGGCACCTACGGGCAGATGATCGTCGGAGCGCCCGACTATCTGGAGCGGCGCGGAACTCCCATGACGCCTGATGACCTAAGCGAGCACAGCTGCATCATGTATCGATCGCTGGCGTCGGGGAAACTCCTGTCCTGGCGTGTCGTTTACAATGGAGAACCGGTAGACCTCCCTCTGTCGCCTGCAACGGTCGCGAATGCACTGGAGCCGCAACTTGCCTTTGCCCGCCAAGGTGTCGGACTCGCCTGCCTGCCGGATTTCACCGTGCGGGACGACCTCGATAGTGGCAAGCTGGTGGCGGTGCTCGATCGCTACCTCACGGGAAGAACCACGTTCCGCGTGCTATGGCCGTCGAGCCGCCATCTGTCCCCGAAAGTTCGCGTCTTCGTGGATTTCGTTGCCGAGAACCTGCTATCGAAGCGATGAAAGTGGGAAGTGTTCGCACTTTTTCAGGAATGTAATTGCGCAACTCTTCGCGCATACCTGCCCGCAGTGCGGCAGAAATATAACCGGCTCGTCAGTGATCGGCAGAAACATGACGGCCGTTGTCGGAGTGCCGGCTCGCGGCTCTGTCGGGTCAGATCGGCAGCGCACCGGTCTCCTTCAGCGTCTCCAGAACGATCGCCGTTTTTACGTGTTGCACAGATTCGTGCGGCAGCAGCTCGTTGTTGACGAATTCCGACAATGATTTCAGGTCCGGCGTGACCACTTTGAGAATATAGTCCATCTCGCCGGTCAACGCGTGCGCCTCCTGCACCTCTGGCAGCCGCTTGATCAGTTCAGCGAAGCGGCGGGCATTGTCTCGGTTGTGGGTGGCAAGCGTCACGGTGATCACATTGACCAGAGAAAAACCCAGCCTGTCGCGGTCGAGCACGGCCTGGTAGTTGCGGATGTAACCCTCCTCCTCCAGCCGCTGCCGCCGCCGGGAACATTGCGATGCCGAGAGGTTAACGCGTTCCGACAGATCGTTGTTGGTAAGCCGCGCATCACCCTGCAAAAGAGCCAATATCTTGCGGTCGAATTGATCAATGCGCGTGATGTCAGCCATTTCTGCCTCGTTTATGCATGAATTGCGCACATTATCATCCATGCAGACTTCCGAATGCAAGCACCGTGCGAGCGCCCACGCCTATACTCACCGCAACTGGAGACGAACCGGAGGATTTGCCATGGGTCCCTTCCCGCACGACGCACCGCCCGCAACCATCAGTGAAGCCAATCCCGCCGGCACCGACGGTTTCGAATTTGTCGAATTCGCCCATCCGGAACCCGAGAAGCTCGCCGAGCTGTTCACCCGCATGGGCTACACGAAAGTCGCCACCCACAAGACCAGGAACATCTCGGTCTGGCGCCAGGGTGACATCAACTACGTCCTCAATGCCGAACCCGGCTCGCACGCCATGAAGTTTGTCGATGAGCACGGTCCATGTGCGCCGTCGATGGCATGGCGCGTGGTCAATGCCAGGCATGCTTTCGAACACGCCATTTCCAAAGGCGCCACGCCTTATGAAGGTACCGACAAGGCACTCGATGTTCCCGCCATTGTCGGCATCGGCGGTTCACTGCTTTATTTTGTCGAGAAGTACGGCGCCAAGGGCTCGACCTACGACACAGAATTCGACTGGGTCGGCGAACGCAATCCAAAGCCGGTCGGCGTCGGTTTCTATTTCCTCGACCACCTCACCCACAATGTCTACCGCGGCAACATGGACAAGTGGTGGGATTTCTACCGCGACCTGTTCGGCTTCAAGCAGATCCACTTCTTCGACATCGACGGCAAGATCACCGGCCTCGTCAGCCGCGCCATCACCTCGCCCTGTGGCAAGATCCGCATCCCGCTGAACGAATCCAAGGATGATACCAGCCAGATCGCCGAGTATCTTAAGAAGTACAAGGGCGAAGGCATCCAGCACATCGCGGTCGGCACCGACGACATCTATGCCGGCACCGACAGGTTGGCCGACAACGGGCTGAAATTCATGCCCGGCCCACCCGATACCTACTACGAGATGTCGCATGCCCGGGTGAACGGCCATGACGAGCCGATCGAGAGCATGAAGAAGCACGGCATCCTCATCGACGGCGAAGGCGTGTTGAATGGCGGCATGACCAAGATCCTGCTGCAGATCTTCTCCAAGACCGTGATCGGCCCGATCTTCTTCGAGTTCATCCAGCGCAAGGGCGACGAGGGGTTCGGCGAAGGCAATTTCCGCGCCCTCTTCGAATCGATCGAGCAGGATCAGATCAAGCGCGGCGTGCTGAAGGTGCAGGCTGCCGAATAGGCCGGTCGACAAGCCGGTTCAAAGGTCGAGCGTCAAAGTCCCAGGCGCTCGACCTCTTTTTTCCTGAGTTTGATATCGTAGTCGAGCAGGAACTCGTCGAGTTGCGGCGGCTTGACCGACGTGCCGGACAGCATGGCGTGCACCTGCCCGCGATGATGGATCTGATGCATGAACAGGTGCGCCAGCAGGTCACCGATACGCTCCGGAATGACGCCGTCGTCGCCCCTGTCGGTTTGTACGCGCCGATCAAGATCGGATCCGGCCAGGTCTTCGCAAAACGACAACAATCGCCGGTCGGTCTCGGCCTGGACGGCAGCCAATCGGTCAGGCGTCTCGAAATCCGTCCAGCCGTCAAAGACAGCAAGCCCGACACCACCTTCTTCCACCATATCGAGATAATAGAGATCGACCGACAGGACGTGGTTGAGCGTCGCCTTGATCGACGGAAAGAAGCTGGTGCGCCCGGCTTCGAACTCGCCCGGGTTCAGTGCAGTCACGGCACGATAGAGGCGGTCGTTCGACCACAGATTGTTGCCAGCCATGCGGCGAAGGTGATCGAGTAGCTGCATCGCTCCAATCCGTGCATCGAGATGCCTGCCGTCAACGCAGGTTATTTAGCCGACAGCTCGCTGTTTACACGCTGCTGTATCTTCGACTGCATGTCCTGCATCGTCGTGCCGAACCCCGCAAAATATGCCGCGTTGAACGATTTCAGCTTGCCCATGATCGAAACCGCCTCGGGCGTGCTGTTGAACTTGATCAGGGCCTCGAGTTCCTCGACCGTGTAGGTCTGGCTCGCAGCCTTGATCATTGCCTTTTCCATCTGCGGCCTGACAGCAGAAACTTCTTCGCTGACGATTTTCGCCAGCTGGTCACGCTTGCCCTGCGGCAGGGCGTCGCCGCCCATCGCAGCCATCATCGGGTTGACGAAATCCGGCCCAAGGATGGAATCCAGCATGTTCTGCAGCGCCGGCAGCTTCATGTAGCGCTCGGCCAGCGCAGCCGTTTCCTGCTGCGCCAGCGCGGGCGCAAGAGCGAGAAGCAGGATAGCAGCTGCCGGCAGGAACCGATTGCGCATTCCGCTCTCCCCTCTGGTCAGTGCTGGTATTTTTCCACCTTCTGCTCGATGGCGCCGAAGATCGAATGCCCGGCCTTGTCCTTCATCTCGATACGCACCGTGTCGCCGAAATGCAGGAAAGGTGTTTTCGCCTCGCCGCTCTCGATGGTCTCGATCATACGCTGTTCCGCAATGCAGGAATAGCCGGAGCCGCCTTCGGCGACAGGCTTGCCTGGACCACCGTCCTTCTTGTTGGAGATCGTGCCAGAACCAATGATGGTCCCCGCTGAAAGTGGGCGGCTCCTGGCTGCGTGCGCGATGAGGGCCGGGAAATCGAATGTCATGTCGATGCCGGCATTGGCGCGACCGAACGGCTTCCCGTTGAGATCAACGCAAAGCGGGAGGTGCAGCTTGCCGCCATCCCAGGCATCGCCGAGTTCATCCGGCGTGACCGTCACCGGCGAAAACGCCGACGAGGGCTTCGACTGGAAGAAACCGAAACCCTTGGCCAGTTCAGGCGCCGTCAGCGCGCGCAGCGTGACGTCGTTGACCAGCATGACCAGGCGGATAGCCTCGCGCGCCTGATCCGTATTCGCCCCCATCGGCACGTCGTCGACGATGACGGCAACCTCGGCTTCGAGATCGATACCCCAGGCCTCGTCAGCCATGCGGATCGGATCGCGCGGCGGGACGAACGCGTCCGACCCGCCCTGGTACATCAACGGGTCAGTCCAGAAGCTTGCCGGCATTTCGGCATTGCGTGCCTTGCGCACCAGTTCCACATGATTGACGTAGGCCGAACCGTCGGCCCACTGGTACGCGCGCGGCAGCGGCGAATGCGCGTCGTGCTCATGGAAGCGCTCCGAAGGCACCGAACCGTGCTCGAGCGACTCCGACAACGCCGCCAGATGCGGAGCGATGCGACGCCAGTTGTCGAGTGCCGCCTGCAGCGTCGGCGCCAGAAACGAAGCATCGGTCAGGCGCGTCAGATCACGGGACACGACGACAAGCTTTCCGTCGCGTGTCCCGTTCTTCAAGGTGGCAAGCTTCATTCAATTCCCCTTATCGTTCCATGAAGACTTTGAACCCACCATAGATCAGCCGTCCCATATAGGCAGGCATATTTTGCATGCCAGGCTGCAGACGGGGGTCCGCCATCACTTTCCCCATCACCTCGTCGCGGTGCTCGCGCGATTTGTAGGTGACGTAGGAAAATACAATTGTGTCTCCTGCTTCCTTCTTCACTGCAAGCGGGAAAGAGGTCTGCTGGCCATCAGGCACATCATCGGCCTCGGCCTCGACGTAGGACAGAGCGCCATGCTCCATCCATACGGTGGCGGCGAGGTCGACGTTCTTCCGGTATTCCTCCCACTCCGCCTGCGGCACCGGCAGAACAAAGCCATCGACATAGGTCATGATCCATCTCCTCCAAGGGTTTTGACGATCATAGGACGAATACGAGCCGCCGTTTCCGACAACGGAGCCGAATAAATTGACTCGCTAGCTCCAATCCCCTTCCGGCGTGCCGTTGAAGCGTTTCTTAAGGTCCTTCCAACAGTCGATATAGTCTTCCTGCAGGGTCGGCAGCTCCGCACCGTAGCGACTCAACATCTGCGGGAAGCGTGTTTCGAACATGAACGCCATGGTGTGGTCGAGCTTCACCGGTTTCAAGTCAGCCATAGATGCTTTTTCGAAGCCGGGAGCATCCGGGCCATGCGCCAGCATCATGTTGTGCAGGCTCATGCCTCCCGGAACGAAGCCCTCTTCCTTGGCATCGTACTGGCCATGGATCAGGCCCATGAACTCGCTCATGATGTTGCGGTGATACCAGGGGGGACGGAAGGTGTTCTCCGCCACCAGCCACCGCGGCGGGAAGATGACGAAATCGACATTGGCGGTGCCTTCCTCGCCGCTTGGCGCCGTCAGCACCGTGAAGATCGACGGATCCGGATGATCGAAGAGGATTGCTCCAACCGGCGAAAAGGTAGTGAGATCATACTTATACGGCGCATAGTTGCCATGCCAGGCGACAACGTCGAGCGGCGAATGGCCAAGTTCCGTGACGTGGAATGAACCACACCACTTGACGATCAGCCGGCAGGGTTTCTCCTTTTCCTCGAACCATGCGCAGGGCGTCTTGAAGTCACGCGGGTTGGCCAGGCAGTTGGCGCCGATCGGGCCGCGGTCAGGCATGGTGAACTTGGCGCCGTAGTTCTCGCAGATATAACCTCGCACCTCCGGATCAAGCAGTTCGACCTTGAACACCAGCCCGCGCGGCAGGACGCAGATCTCGCCCGGCCGCATCTCGATGACGCCCATCTCGGTAACGAAATTCAGCCGGCCGACCTGCGGCACCACCAGCATCTCGCCGTCGGCATTGAAGAAATGATCATCGACCATCGACGTGTTGGCGACATAGACATGAGCCGCCATGCCACTTTGCCCGAGGGCATCGCCGGCCGTCGTCATGGTGCGGATGCCGGCGATGAAATCGGTCGGCTCCTTCGGCATCGGTGTCGGGTTCCAGCGATACTGGCCAAGCGCCAGTTCATGGTCGCCGACATTGGGAGCGGTCTTCCAGAACGGATAGCTCGCGGCCTTGAAGCGTCCGGTGTGCTTGACGCTCGGCCGGATCCGATAAAGCCAGGAGCGCTCGTTCGTGCCGCGCGGCGCTGTGAAGGGCGAGCCCGACAACTGTTCGGCATAAAGCCCATAGGCCGGCCGTTGCGGTGAGTTGCGCCCTTGCGGCAGCGAACCCGGAAGCGTCTCGGTTTCGAAATCATTGCCGAAACCCGGCATGTAGGAAAAGGCCAAGGCATCCTCCCTTGATTGACCAAACTGGTTACATCTGTAACCATCGAAAATGTAACTATCAACGGCTAGCGCATGACCCCGAAAATCGGACCCGATTTTCGGAAAGGCAGGGTGACATACGTCACCCGTCATGCGCCAAATCAAAATGTTAGAGCGACCTTTGCGCGTCCAAAGGACGCGCGGCGCTCTAAGTCAATGTCGTTGAAGCTCAACCGGAATGCGCGCCATGGCAAGTCAAGACGACGTCCTCGAACTGGAAACTTTCCTGCCCTACCGGCTCTATCATCTGGCCGATCTGGTCAGCCGCGAGTTCGCGCGCATCTACAAGGACCGCCTTGGCCTGACACGCCCGGAATGGCGCACCCTGTCCGGGCTTGGCCAGTATGGAACCATGACTGCCAGGGAACTCGGTCAACAGTCTGCGATGCACAAGACAAAGATCTCGCGTGCCGTGGCCGAACTGGAGCGGCGACGCTGGCTGATCCGCACGCCTGACGAGAAAGACAGGCGCATCGAGCACCTGGCACTGACCAAAGCCGGCCTTGCCGCCTATTGCGAAATGGTACCGCTGGCGAAGGCGTTCGAACGGGAACTACTGTCGCGGATAAAAGAGCCTGGGCGTGGCGCGCTGACCGCGGCACTGGACGCAATCGAGGCCGCCCTGTCCCTCACTCCACCCGACGTGGATAATGAAAGCGCGGCGGCAGGCGGTGGTGGACGACGCCGAGCCCGACCAGACTGATCGAGCCGATCAGGATCGTGCCGAACAGTGAGGCGCTTTGCAGCGGTGCAGCGATCGCAATCAGCGGCACCGCGCCGGCCGGCGGATGGGTGACACGCAGCATCGACATCAGGGCGATCGCTACGCCGACAGCCAGGGCTGCCACCGTCCAGCTCCCCGGGAGTGCCAGGGCGGCCGCAACACCCACGATCGTTGCCAGAAGATAGCCGCCGAAGACATTGGCCGGCTGCGCCAGCGGGCTGGCCGGCTGGCCAAAGATCAGCACCGCCGTCGCGCCTAGCGGCGCCAGCAGCAGCGGCAGGTCGGTCAGTGCGGCAAGGCCGCCGACCGCTCCGATGCCGATGACAGCGCCCAGGCCGGACTTTGCATGCGAAAGCGGATGGCTGGATGGCTCATGACGTGCGGTAAAGGTGCGGATATGGCGGCGCATCGTCGGAATTCCGGCTCTTACAACATCACCCCGGGCATCGTTCCGATCCTCGGGGCGAGAGCTTGCACGATAAGGTTGCCTGCATTAGCAAATCGGCCAACAGGGCGGCAACAAAACTTATTCGAAAAATATCCACTGGCAAGAAAAAATTTTTCCTACCAATCCATCACGACCTTGCCGGAATTGCCGCTGCGCATGGCATCGAAGCCCGACTGATAGTCGTCAATGCCGATACGATGGGTGATCAGTCCGCTGACATCGAGCGGTCCCTGCACCAGCGCGATCATCTTGTACCATGTCTCGAACATCTCGCGGCCGTAGATGCCCTTGAGATGCAGCATTTTGAAGATGACCTTGTTCCAGTCGATCTCGAATCCGGTCGGCGCGATGCCGAGAATGGCGATCTTGCCGCCATTGTTCATGGTGTCGATCATGTCGCGGAAAGCAACGGCCGAGCCCGACATCTCCAGTCCGACGTCAAAACCCTCGGTCATGCCTTCGTCATGCATGACATCGCGCAATTTTTCCTTCGAGGCATCGACGACATGGCGCACGCCCATCTTCCTGGCCAGCGCCAGGCGCGTCGGGTTGATGTCGGTGATCACGACCTTGCGCGCACCGACACATTGCGCCACCAGCGCGCCCATGATGCCGATCGGCCCGGCGCCGGTGACCAACACGTCCTCACCGACCAGGTCGAAGGACAGCGCGGTATGGACTGCATTGCCGAGCGGATCGAAGATCGCGGCAATTTCGTCGGGAATGTCATCCGGGATCGGCACGACATTGTGCTGCGGGATGGCGACATACTCGCCGAACGAGCCCGGCCGGTTGACGCCGACGCCAAGCGTGTTGCGGCACAGATGGCCCCTGCCCGCCCGGCAATTGCGGCAATGACCGCAGACGATATGGCCTTCGCCCGATACGCGCTGGCCGACCTTGTATTCGGTGACGGCGGAACCGACATCGGCAATGGTGCCGACGAATTCATGTCCCGTCACCATCGGCACAGGCACCGTCTTCTGGGCCCACTGGTCCCAGTTGTAGATATGGACGTCCGTGCCGCAGATCGCCGACTTCTTGACCTTGATCAGCACGTCGTTGGGGCCGATCTCGGGAACCGGCACACGCTCCATCCAGATCCCGGGCTCGGCTTTTGCCTTCACCAGCGCACGCATCATGTTGGACATTCGTCTGTTCCTCAGGAAATGATGCCGAGTTCCCGGCCAACCTCGGCGAAAGCCGCGACCGCGCGATCGATATCGGCGGTGGAATGCGCCGCCGACATCTGCGTGCGGATGCGCGCCTGTCCCCTGGGCACGACGGGGAACGAAAAGCCGATGACATAGATGCCGCGCTCCAGCATCCTGGTGGCCATCTGCTGCGCCAGCGTCGCATCGCCAAGCATCACCGGGATGATCGGATGGTCGGCACCGGCAAGCGTGAAACCGAGCTTGCTCATCGAGGAGCGGAAATGCGATGCATTTGCGTAGAGCTTTTCACGCAATGCATCACCCTTTTCGATGATGTCGAAAACCTTGAGCGATGCGGCTGCGATCGCGGGCATCAACGTGTTGGAGAACAGATAGGGCCGCGACCGCTGGCGCAGCCAGTCCACCACCTGCCGCTTGCCGGACGTATATCCGCCGGAGGCGCCGCCCAGTGCCTTGCCGAGCGTGCCGGTGATGATGTCCACCCGTCCCTCGACACCGCAATGCTCGGCCGAGCCGCGGCCATGCTTGCCGACAAAGCCGACGGCATGGCTGTCGTCGACCATGACCATCGCGCCATATTTCTCGGCGAGATCGCAGACGCCCTGCAGATTGGCGATGATGCCATCCATCGAGAAGACACCGTCGGTGGCGATCAGCTTGAAACGGTTGCCTTCCGCTTTCTTCAGCTCTTCCTCGAGCGCTGCCATGTCGTTGTTGGCATAACGGAAGCGCTTGGCCTTGGAGAGCCGCACGCCGTCAATGATCGAAGCATGGTTCAGCGCATCCGAAATCACCGCGTCTTCCTCGCCGAGCAGCGTCTCGAACAAGCCGCCATTCGCGTCGAAGCAGGAGCCGTACAGGATAGTGTCTTCCAAACCGAGGAAGGATGAGATCCTGGCTTCGAGCTGCTTGTGTTCTTCCTGCGTGCCGCAGATGAAACGAACCGAAGCCATGCCATAACCATAGCGGTCCAACGCCTTCTGCGCCGAAGCGCGCAGCTCCGCATTGTCGGCGAGGCCCAGATAGTTGTTGGCGCAGAAATTCAGCACTCTCTCGCCAGCCACTTCGATTTCGGCCGACTGCATGGACGAGATGACCCGCTCGGATTTGTAGAGGCCCGCCGCCTTCAGGCCGGCCAGTTCAGTATCGAGATGGGCGAGAAAGCTGTGGGTCATGAACGACGGTCTCCCTGAGGCCGGCAAGGCATACTGCGACGCGCGGGCCGGAAGCTAGCATAAAAACGACCGGCGCAACTGCCGTTTCCTTCGCGGCACACCTCGTTTGAGATCGCTAGCATGGCGGCATTATCGTACCAAAAGCGCCTGCGGAGCCCTGTATGACCATCGCTTCCATCACCCTTTACCGGCAGTGGCAGCCGTTCCGGGACGGTACCTACACCTGTTCGGGCGGTCGTAGCGCCGAAGGGTTCGATTCGACCATCGTCGAGATCACCGCACGCGACGGCAGCAAGGGATATGGCGAGATGGCGCCGCTGGGTTCTTTCTATGATCCGGCCTTTGCGGAAGGCGCGCGCGCTGCCATGCGCGAACTGGCACCGCGGCTGATCGGCGAGGATGCCGCCGGTATCGAGGCGCTAAACCGCCGCATGGATCTGCTGCTCAAGGGCCATCCCTATACCAAGGCCGGGATCGACATGGCGCTTTGGGATCTTGCCGGCAAACGCGGTGGTCTCTCATTGGCCGCGATGGCCGGCGGCGCGGAAGGCACGGCCATCCCGCTTTACCGCTCCCTGGCGCAGGAAAGTCCTGATGCCATGGCTGCGCGGGCCAGGAAATACATCGCCGAAGGTTACCACCGACTTCAGGTCAAGGTCGGCCTCGACGTCAATGACGACATCGGGCGTCTCGAGGCCGTGCGCGCTGCCGTGCCGTCCGGCACGGTGCTGTTCTGCGATGCCAATGGAAGTTGGGGGACCGCCGAGACCCGACGCTTCCTGCAGGCGACACGTGCGCTCGACTACACGCTGGAGCAGCCTTGCGGGAGCTACGAGGAAAATCTAGCCATCCGCCCGGCCTGCGACCGGCCACTCGTCCTGGACGAGACCATCGACGGTGCCGACGCCCTGCTGCGCGCCATCGCCGACGGATTGGTTGACGGCATCACCATCAAGCTCGCGCGCGTCGGTGGACTGACCAAGGCCAAGCTGATCCGCGACATCGCAATTGCCCGCAACCTGAAGATCACCATCGAAGACACTGGCGGCGCTCAGATCGACACCGCCGCCTATTGCGGGCTGCTGCTGTCGACACCGGCATTGCTGCGCCAGCACACGGTCGATTTCCACAACTGGGTCACGGTTGCCAACGGCACTGCCGATTTTGCCATCGCCAACGGCAGCATAACCCCTCCAAAAGGCCTTGGCCTTGGCGTTGATGTCGATCCGGCCACGTTCGGCGAGCCGATCTTCCGCAGCTGAGCATACCCTGGCGTTCCACGGCATGCAGTGCCCTAACCGCTATTCAGCGCACGCAAGAATATCTGCGTTGTCCACTATGTAGCGCGCATAGCGGAAATCCTTGATTTCAACCAGCCGATCACCCTCCCAGCGCAGAAGAACGACATATGCGGGCATCGATGCGGCGGCCGCACGGTCGTCGAATACCAATACCGCCGCCTCGCCTTCGAATGTCCCGATACGCAGGTGCCACCGTGGTTCAGTGGCATAGTTACCAAAATAATTCGACACTTCAGCCCGTCCTTGCATCACGACTTGACCGACGAGTTCTGCCTTGACCTCGTCAGCAAGACGATCTCTCAGCACGTCGAAGTCGCGCGCGTTGAAGTGCTCGACATAGAAGGAAAGCCGCTCGCGCTCTTGTGGCGAAAGGACCGGTGCCGATTTTTCGACCGGGCTGTCTGCGAAACCTCGAAGGCGATTTCTGCCCCGGTGCAAATGTGCCTTGATGGCTGGAACACTCATCTGTGTCACAGCATGGATTTCGCGCAGTGAATGGCCAAGCACATCCATCAGGATAACGCAGCTGCGTTCACGTGTCGGCAATTGCATGAAGGTGCGCAGGCTTGCTGCTGCTGCGATCCGCCGCTCCACATCGGGTGACAAACCGGCAGGCGTCTCAACTTCTGCTGCGGCTTCGTAGGCCCGGATACGCCGGCGCCTGCGCAGGAAATCCAGGGCGGTATTGTGCGCGATGCGGAAGAGCCAGCCCTCGGGATTGGTAAGCGGCATGGAAGCAGTGAAGGCCTCCACCGCCTTCATCAAAGCCTCCTGCAACACATCCTCGCCCTCTATCGCTGAGCCCATCATACGCGCACAGTAACGATGCAGTTTCGGCCGAAGGGGTCCTATCAACCCCGCAAGCTCCAGGTTGTATGCTGTGCCGGCGTATTTTCTATCGTCCATGAGTTGCTCACCAGCCAGGCATGCCAAAGCTGCCGACAACCTTGGCGTCCCCCTGCGCCGGGACTTCGAGACAACGTTCCGCGATATCGCGCCTGAAAATCTGGAAGGCGTCGAGGGTCGGGATCGGATTGTCGACCTCCTCGGCAACACCAACGAGATGAACAAAGACATCCTCATCTACGCGCAACACGACATACTGGACCCGGGTGGGCGCCATCTGGTGCAACTGCTTGAAGACCTCCTCGATCAGTCGTTGGTTCTCTTCGCTACCTTCCGGCTTCGTCCGATAACGGATCATCGTGCGCTTCATGACGGGCTCCTTGCGGGATTTACGCAACGAAGACGAACGCGCAGGCACTCAGGATTCGCCCAGCAAGAAAATTTCTTCGAATCCTTTCGACCTGACACGACGTCTTCCTGAAAGTGCCCGTGTCGCTGGCGGGCCTAACGCAAACCCAGGAGATGACGATGCCCGTTTTCATCATTGAAGGCCCGGAAGGCCTGCGAGACGATGCCAAGACAACCCTGATGGCGGAAATAACCGCCGCACTCGACGAAGCCTACCACATCCCCGACGTGCGCATATTCCTGCGCGAGCACCCGACAGCCAATGTCGCGCAGGACGGGCTTGTCGCTGCAGAGCCGATACGGCCGGTCTGTTTCGTTGAGGCACCCAAGCTTGCGAACCCGGATGCGAGGCGAGCTTTGATCGCAAAGTTGAACAGCGGCATTGCAAAAGCTTATGCCGGCATCGCCAACACTGATGACGTTCTTATCCTGTGCAACGAATATCCGCTTGAGATGGCTGGTGCCGGAGGTCGCCTGCAGTCGGAAAATCCGGAGATTGCCGCTGCGGCGGACGCTGCATAGGACGGTTGGCGCCGACGAGAGGGCTCTCTTCGTCGGCGCCAGGACCGGCGTGGATCGCACGGCATCCTCGGCATTTCATCCTGTTCTCATCCAGGGCTGGCTTGTACGATCCCTTGGGGATAGAGCCTGCGTTAAAGGAGCTTTCCCATGACGACAACGGAACACCTGACCCAACTCGGCACCAGGGCTGAAACGCCACACCTTCCCGATCATGCAATCCTGGAAACCGTGCCCTTCACGCGCGGCGACGGTCCGCCGGCGATCGTGCGCTTCACCTGCCCCGAATTCACCTCGCTCTGCCCGGTGACCGCACAGCCGGATTTCGCGCATATCGTCATCGACTATGCGCCGGACACACTTCTGGTCGAATCCAAGTCGCTGAAGCTGTTTCTCACCTCGTTCCGCAACCACGGCGCCTTCCATGAAGACTGCACCGTGATGATCGCGCGACGTGTCGCGGCAGCCACCCGGCCGCTGTGGCTGCGCATCGGCGGCTACTGGTATCCGCGCGGCGGCATCCCGATCGACGTGTTCTGGCAGACCGGCGAGCCGCCGAAAGGCGCCTGGCTGCCCGACACCGGTGTCGCCCCCTATCGCGGCAGGGGCTGAGATCATTCGCACTGATACTGGCTGAGTGCCCACTCGCCGGTAACGGACAGAAGGTCGGTGATCTTCCAGCCACCACCGACCTTCTTCAGCTTCCACTCCAGCCGATGCGGCTCGCTGCCTTCGACGAAAGCGACCACGACGCGCGCCTCGTCGCCATTGATCGATTCGAGCGACTTGAAGGTCTTTTCAAGCATCGCCTTGTCGTAGGGAACCTCATCGAGCGCCATATTCTGGTCAAGGCAATCGCCTTGCCCCGATTTTTTCAGGATTTCGTTCTTTTCGAGCACCATCCTTGCCGGATCGGTGAAGCGGCCGCGATCGGCCAGCGCCAGATCCGCGCCGTCGACGTAAAAGGATCGGACCTGGGCCGTGGGAGAATCCGGAGCAGGAGCCGTCGCCAGGTTCGACGCACTCGGTGCCACCCCGGCAGCCGAAGGCGCCGTCGCTGTCTTCGCACCGAGCAATCCTTCCGCGCAGGCGCCGCCGACCGGCCCGATGGCGAGGAAAGCAGTCGGCAGCAACCACAAAAAACGCTGTCCAAGCATCATCGGCCTAGTCTGCTTCTTCTCCGCCTGAACAACCCAGTTCGCTGAGCTTCCAGCTGTTGCTCTTGGAGGCGATGTCGGCAACCTTCCATGAGCCATCGACTTGCCTCAGGTCCCAGACCATTTCCCGTTTGGAATCATCACCTTCGGCGAAGAGATCGAAGCTCGCGGTTACCGTCGCCTTGTCCCCTTCTATCGACTCGGCGAGCTTCAGGCTGTCGGCAACGGTCTTGTCATCATAGTCCTGCGCGTCCAGAGCCGGATCGAAGTCAATGCATGCAACCTCGTCCGGGTGCTTCTTGATGGCGGCATCGTTGAGCTGAAACAGCTTGATGACGGGGTCGGTGAAGCGATCCCGAAATTGCGGATCGGCGGCGAATTTGACCGGCGAATAGAAAAACATCACCGCATCCGATGCCGGTCCAGCCGAAGCCGTGCCCGAATAGGTCAACACGGACAATGCAAGCAGAAGTCCTGATTTCATGATTCCCCCAATCGCACGTCACAAGTGCAGCTAGTCTATACCACGCATCCGCCATCTCGGCTTTTTTACGACCTGCAATCGAACAGGCATCGGCTGTCGACAGCCACCATCCATTTCATGCCGCTGTCACCAAAGCCTGCCTACCCTGTTGCGGTAATTCGCAATGCAGAGGCTTTTCATGATCACCCGACGCGACCTCCTCAAGATAGGCGGCACCGCCGCGATGTTTGCCCCCTTCGGAGGTTTCACCATCGACGCTGCGGCGGCAGCCGAAGGCGCGCCGCTGTTCAAGTTCGGTGTCGTCGCCGATCCGCAATACGCACCGGTTGTGCCGAACCTCAAGCTCAACCGCTATTACTCGAACAGCTTGTGGAAGCTGTCGGAAGCGATCGAAGCCTTCAACCAGGAAGATCTGCGTTTCGTCGCGACGCTGGGCGACATCATCGACCGGCACTGGGAAAGCTACGCGCACATCCTACCGCTCTACGACAAGCTCAAGCACGAGCGCTTCTTCCTGCTCGGCAATCACGACTTTGATGTCGCTGCCGAGTATCTGACCTCGGTCGTGCGCACCGCAGGCATGGAAAAGGCTTATTATGATTTTGCCGGCGGCGGCTACCGCTTCATCGTGCTCGACGGCAACGACGTCAGCCTGTTCGCACCACCGAAGGACGACCCGCGTCGTGAGGTCGCCGCCAAGCGGCTCGAGGACCTGAAGGCAAAGGGCGCAGTCAACGCACAGACCTGGAACGGTTCGCTGAGCGACGAACAGTTCGACTGGCTCGGCAAGACCATCGAGGCGGCACAGTCGGCAAATGAGAAGGTGATCGTCATGGGTCACTATCCGGTCTACCCGGAAAACGAACACAACATGTGGGACTCCGAACGCATCGTGGAACTGCTGACCGGATCCAGCAACGTCGTCGCCTATTTCAACGGCCACAACCACGCCGGCAATTTCGGCGAGCTCAAGGGCAAGTATTTCCTCAATTTCAAAGGCATGGTCGACACGCCTGCTACCAGCGCCTACTCGATCGTCGAAGTCTACGGCGATCGGATCGATGTCCGTGGCTTCGGGCGCGAGGAAAATCGCTCGTTGAAAATCCAAGGCGCTTGAGCCCGCCAGACACCTGAAATCGGCAGAGAAATCTCCGTCGATCTCGCTGTGGTCTTTGCATCAAAATAGCCGGGCACGGTTGTTCGCCGTCCTGGCGAATCCCGCTATAGTCGGGCAATGCCCATCCGCCAGCTTTCCGAAACGATGATCAACCAGATCGCTGCTGGCGAGGTCATCGAGCGTCCCGCCAGCGTCGTCAAGGAACTGGTCGAGAATGCGCTCGACGCCGGAGCCTGCCGCGTCGAGATCGTTACGGCTGGAGGCGGATTGAATTTGATCCGTGTCACCGATGACGGCGCCGGGATGCCGGAACACGAGCTGGCACTGGCGGTCGCCCGTCATTGCACGTCCAAGCTTTCCGATGACATCAACGACATCCGCTCGCTCGGCTTCCGCGGCGAGGCATTGCCTTCGATCGGTTCGGTGGCGCGGCTGTCGATCCGCTCGCGCACGGCACAGGGCGATAGTGCCGCTGAGATCAGCATCGAGGGCGGGCGCGTTGCGCCCGTACGACCGGCAGCAGCCAACCGCGGCACGACGGTGGAGGTGCGCGACCTGTTCTTCGCCACGCCGGCTCGACTGAAGTTCATGAAGGGCGAGCGCGCGGAAAGCTCGGCGACCAGCGATGTCATCAAGCGCATCGCCATCGCCTTCCCTGCCGTACGCTTCACATTGGCTGGTGCAGACCGCTCGACACTGGAGCTGCCCGCGACTGAGGACGGCCCAGAAGGACAATTGCGACGCCTCGCCCAGGTGATGGGCTCTGAATTCCCGGACAATTCGATTGCCGTCGATGCCATGCGCGAAGGTGTGCGATTGACCGGCCACGTCTCGATCCCCTCCTTCACGCGCGCCAACGCGCTGCAGCAGTACGCTTATGTCAACGGCCGCCCCGTGCGCGACAAGCTGATCGCCGGCGCCATCCGCGGCGCCTATATGGATGTGCTGCCGCGTGACCGGCATGCCGTGGTGGCGCTGTTCCTGACGCTTGATCCCGCGACCGTCGACGTCAACGTCCATCCGGCGAAGGCCGATGTGCGTTTCCGCGACCCCGGCCTGGTACGCGGACTGATCGTCGGCGCGATCCGCGAAGCGCTGACCAGCGCTGGTGTCCGGGCGGCAACGACAGGCGCCGCCGGCATGATGGCTGCATTCAGGCCCGGTGCTGCAAGCTTCGGCCATGGCGGTCCAAGCAACGGCCATCGCAGCTACGAAGCGGCTTATCATGCCTCCGGGCCGGTTGGTTTCGATGCCACGCGATCGCCGCAACGACCTCTCGACATGGGCTTTCGCGAACATGACCAGCAGGCTTTCAATGCCGGACCGGCCTTCAGCGCCGACGCCCGCGCCAGCCAGGTCGAGGCTGCCGAGACCCTGCTGGGTACGACCCTCGGCGCCGCACGCGCTCAGGTGCATGAGAACTACATCGTTGCACAGACCCGGGATTCGCTGGTCATCGTCGACCAGCATGCCGCGCATGAGCGACTGGTCTACGAAGCGCTGAAGAATGCGTTGCATTCCCGCCCTGTGCCGGCGCAGATGCTGCTGCTGCCGGAAATCGTCGACCTCCCCGAAGACGACGCCGAAAGGCTGGCCTTACATGCCGAGACGCTGAAGCGCTTCGGCCTCGGCATCGAGCGTTTCGGCCCGGGCGCCATCGCGGTGCGCGAGACGCCGTCGATGCTGGGCGAGACCGACGTGCAACAGCTTGTCCGCGATCTGGCCGACGAAATCGCCGACAACGACACCACCGAAACGCTCACCGAACGCCTCAATCACATCGCGGCCACCATGGCCTGCCATGGTTCCGTGCGCTCAGGCCGTCTGCTCAAACCGGACGAAATGAATGCTCTGCTGCGTCAGATGGAGGCCACACCAGGCTCCGGCACCTGCAACCACGGCCGCCCGACCTATATCGAGCTCAAGCTCGCGGACATCGAGCGCCTGTTCGGACGGCGATAAGCCAGTTTTTCAACTTGAGCGTTTCCGCAGCGCACCTTTTGCCGGAATTGCTCTACTAGCG
Source organism: Mesorhizobium sp. Pch-S (assembly GCF_004136315.1). Lineage (NCBI taxonomy): Bacteria > Pseudomonadati > Pseudomonadota > Alphaproteobacteria > Hyphomicrobiales > Phyllobacteriaceae > Mesorhizobium > Mesorhizobium sp. Pch-S. The sequence continues at coordinate 5,481,823 of NZ_CP029562.1, read as the reverse complement.
CTTCATGTTGACGATGATCACGCCGCCAAGCGCAAGCACGCCACCGATGATACCAAGCGTCGTCGGCACCTCGCCGAGCCAGGCGAAGCCGATCACCGTCGCGACAGGTGAAACCAGGTAAAGATAGTTGGAGGCGCGCGCTGCCGGCAGTCGTGACAGTGCCGTTGCCCAGGCCGCGTAGGATATGAAGCTCGGGATCAGGCCGAGATAGATCACAGCAGTGAGGCCAGCCCTGTCAGCATGTGAAGCCTGGACGAGGCTTTCCGGAAAAAATGGTGCCAGGCACAGTGCGCCGAGCACCATGTTCCATGCCGAGACCGTCAGCGGATGGTGCCGTGAAAACAGCGGCTTCTGCACGATCGTGTTGACCGACGAACACAGCGCCGAACCGAGGATCAGCAGCGCGCCGGTGTTGAACGTCAACCCGTTGCCCTCACCCATCGCAATGACACCGATACCGGCGAAGGAGACAAAAGTACCGAGCCAGGCGAGAGCCGGGAACCGCTCGCCGAGCAGGAACATCGCCATTATGGCCGTGAAGATCGGGCTGACATTGATGATGAAGGCTGCAGCCCCCGCCGACACTGTGGTTTCGCCGATGTTCAGCATCGCCGTATAGAGCGCGACAAAGATCGCGCCGCCGACGCCGAAGCGCCAAAGTTCGTTGAGTTTGGGCAATGCCGGGCGCTTGACGGCGAGGAAGATCACCGCGGGCACGGCGGCGATCGCAAAACGCAACGCGCCGAGTTCCAGCGGCCCGAAGGCAGCGAGGCCGGCGCGGATCGCCGGAAAGGCAGAGGCCCAACCGACCACGGTCAGTGCCACTGCCAGCATTGCCGTGACATCCGTGCGCTGTTCCGAATTCGCCATGCTCATTGGGGCACTCATCATCCTTCTCCGCGCCAACTGGTGTCGCAAGGGGAGAAAACGCTTTTCCGGCGTCGTTGACAAACGACGAAATCGAGGATGAGCTGTGAACATGGATCACAGCTTGGATATACTGCCTCCGCTCGAAACCCTGCGCGCCTTCGACGCCGCAGCCAAGACAGGGAGCTTTTCTGCCGCCGCCGAAAAGCTCAACCTCACTCACGGTGCGGTCAGCCGCCAGATCGCGCGGCTGGAGGACTGGTTCGGGCTAAAACTGTTCGAACGTGGGGCGCGTGGCGTCTCGTTGACCATCGAGGGCAATCGGCTGCATCTGCGCACCAGCGAAGCGTTCGCTTTGATTGCCAGCAATTCCGACCGCTGGGTCGAACCGCGCGGCTCTGCCGTGGTGCGGCTGGCAACCATCCCGTCGATCAGTGGGCTTTGGCTGATGCCACGCATGGCGAAGCTGGAAAGCGGCGATCCAAAGATCAGGATCGTTCTCGACGTCGACAACCGTCAGATCGATCTCGCCGACGAAGGTATCGACCTCTCCATTCGGTGCGGGCGCGGACGTGTTCCCGAACGCATCGCCATGCAGCTGTTCGAAGAGCACATGTTCCCGATCGCTTCGCCGGCATTGGCGAAGGAGGTCGGCGCCGGCAATGCCGAGCGGCTTCTGAAATATCCGCTGATCCACGATTCGGACGCCTCCGGCTGGCGCGCATGGTTCGGCGAACAGGGCGTCGACTACCGGCCTCGCCCGCAGGATCGCCGCTTCGAGGATTACAATCTGGTCCTGGATGCCGCCGCCTATGGGCTTGGCATTGCCCTCGCCCGACCGCCCCTGGCCGAAGGTCAGGTCTCGGCGGGACGTGTCGTGGCCGTCGACAGACGCACCGCACTCAACCCGGTGTCCTATTGGCTCGATCGTCCGGCGGGAAAACCGCGCGCCGCAGCCGTGGAACTCGCCCGGCGTATCGCTGAAGCGGCCAGCGTCCCGTCGGAACGCTTCCAGAGTTTTCTGGACGCGGAGCGTGAGATGCTCGCCCGAAGCTAAAACACCAAAAGGAATATCAAAAGCAACAGGGCCAACGCCGCAAACCCGAAGGCAATCGTGCGGGCATTGATCGCCGCGCCCAGCGGAGCGTCCTCCGATGTCCAGTGTGACGCCTTCGCCTGCACCGACCGTCTCTTCCCCGTGGCAGCCTCCTCTTCCTGAATCTGCCTGGCCGCTGCCGACAGCGGCAAGGCAAGCGCGTAGGCTGGCAATGGTTGATTGCGGATGCTCGCGTCATCCCGGCCGGCAGGCAACCCCGACTGAGGTCGAACCTCTGGTTCCGCGCCAGTTTCCCTCGCCGTCGACGGCCGCTGGTTGATCGATACCGATTCCTCCAGGTCGAGCGCCGCGCGGTAGGCCTCGATGATCTGAGATGACACTTCCTTTTGCATCGCCGCAACTCTGCCCGGCACGACGAGCGGCGGTGCCAGCGACGGCATCGGTTCCGCGCCAAGTGGTGCGCGGGGCGCGACGAGCGTCTTGATCAGCTCTGTTTTGGCGGGATCAGGCCTGGCCGTCGGGAGTGGCATGTCGCCGGCCGTTGCCTGCTTGAGCAGGGAAGCGAGGCGGGAGATGGCAGCGACCATGATGATCCAAGTGGCATTTTGCCCGAGAGTAGGCCGTCTGCGTTGTGTGAAGCTGGTGCCCTGCTTGACCTTGCCTGTATTTTGTGGCGGAAACGCTTGAGGTCAGGAGTTGTCAACAAGCTTGGCCGTGTGAGCACAGGTCGATCGTGATGATGAACCGTTTCGAAGGTCCCGGTGGCCGGGAAGCCCGCATTCGCTATCTGGACGGCGATTTCCAGGTCGCCAGCCCGGGCGCTTTCGTGCGCTGCGCCGTTACCGGCGAAAACATTGCGCTCGACGAATTGAAATACTGGAGCGTGGCTCGGCAGGAACCTTACGTCAGCGCAGCGGCTTCACTGCAGCGCGAAATCGAATCCAACCCGGATCTGCGCAAGCGCAGCTGACGACTGTTCTTTCCAGGAACCTATCCGCCCACGCGTCGCCTGCGCCAGGCTTCGAGGGTTTCATCGACAATACGCTGCGGCGTGTGGTCCGGCTCGAACACCGTTTCGATCTCAAGCACACTGAGCTTTTCCAGGAATCCGGGCGGCGTCGCGCCATGGCGCAGGCGTGCCGCATCCTTGGCCGTTGTGACGAGCCCGAGATCCGCAGCTTTGGCGGTCGAGAGCAATTCGGCGAGTTCATCCTCCGCATAGACATGATGATCGGGGAATGATCGGCTGAGCGCCACCTTGCCGCCAGCTTCCGCCACGGTGTCATAGAATTTTTCCGGATGGCCGATGCCGGCGAAGGCGAGCAGACGCTTGCCGACGAGCATCCTGGCGTCGCGTGGCCGGGCACGCGCGGCAAAGATCGGCTTGCCGGCACGTGCTGCCTGCCGCACGACAGCATCGGCAGCACTGCCTTCGCCCATCCTGAGCAAGGCATCCGCATAGAGAAGCTGTGTGAGCACCGGCGCCCTTAGCGGTCCGCCTGGAATGACCCGGCCGTTACCGATGCCATAGCGAGCATCCACCACGACAAGCGCAAAATCGATGTGGATGCGCGCGCTCTGGAAGCCGTCGTCCATGATGAGAAAATCGCAGCCGGCTTTCTCGATCAGCATGCGCGCCCCGGCGGCACGGTTCGGCGACACCGCCGCCGGCGCGTGTTCGGCAAGAAGCAGCGGCTCATCACCGACATGCTTGGCCGCATCGTGATCCAGATCAACGATATGCGGCTCGGCAAAGGAGCCGCCATGACCGCGCGACAGAAAGCCGGGCTTCAGTCCCTGCTGTTTCGCGTGCCTGGCAAGCGCAATGGCGACCGGCGTCTTGCCGGAACCGCCGACTGTGAAATTTCCGACGCAAAGCACTGGCGCATCTATCTTTTCGCGTTTCGCCGAGCGCATGCGGCGGCCAGCAACAGCGCCATAGATCCAGGAGACGGGTGAAAGCAGATGCGCGCGCCAGTCCGGTTTCTCCCACCAGAACGGCGGCGCTTCGCTCGCCATGCTAGCGGCCTCCCGCCGCCTTGAGACGCGCTTTGACGACAAGCGGCTGGATATAGGGCTCGAGCGCTCTCTGCGTGGTGGCCAGCGCGCCACGCATCTGCTCGACGGTCGCCGCACCGGCCGCCATCATATCGCGGCGCGCACTTTCATTGGAGAGCAGGAAGTTGACAGCGCCAGCCAGCATCGGGCGATCCCGCACCAGCTTGGCGGCCCCGGCATCCAGCAGCCTTTGATAGGAATCGCGAAAATTCTGCACATTGCGACCAGCAAGCACCGCTGTCTCGAGCATCGCCGGTTCGAGCGGGTTCTGTCCGCCTTCCGACGTCAATGAACGGCCGACAAAAGCGATCTCGGTGAGCCTGAGATAGAGTCCCATCTCGCCGATCGTGTCACCAAGCAGGATGTCGACATCGGGCGTGATCTGGTCGTCCAGACTGCGCCGTGCAACGGTGAGCCCCATTCCGGCGAACGCCTCGATGAGCTCTTCGGCGCGGTTTGGGTGGCGCGGCACGACAATGGTCAGCAGGCCGGGATGGCGCGACGCCAGGGTCTTGTGTACTTCGGCGGCGATAACTTCTTCACCGTCATGGGTGGAAATGGCGGCCCAGGTCGGGCGCCCGTCGATCTGGCGGCTCAGCAAGGCCAATTCACCTGCGTTCACCGGCGGCGGCGGCGTATCGACCTTCAGGTTGCCGGAAACCGTCACCGGCCGCGCACCGAGGGCCCGGAAACGCTCTCCGTCGACCTCCGATTGCGCGACGACATGGGCAAGATTCTCGAACAGCGCCTCGGCGATGTTGGAACGCTTCTTCCACGAAGCGAAGGAACGATCCGACAGCCGCCCATTCACCAGCACCTGTGGCACGCTGCGCGCGCCGAGCTCAAGGATGGTGTTCGGCCAGATCTCGGATTCGGCGATGATGACGAGGTCGGGATGCCAGTGATTGAGGAAACGGCTCACCGCCGGCCTCAGGTCCAGCGGCACATATTGATGGATGACGCGATCACCCAGCCGCTCTGTCACCAGTTTCGCCGAAGTGACGGTTCCGGTGGTGAGCACCACTGTCACGCCGTAGTCGAGGATTGAGCGGACCAGCGGCACGACCGCGTTTGTTTCACCGACGCTTGCCGCATGCACCCAGATCAACGGCCCGTCCGGTCGCTCCTGGCTGGCAACGCCGTAGCGCTCGCGGCTGCGGGCACGGTCTTCCTTACCCTTGGAGGCACGCCAGGCGACATAGGGACCAGCCAAGGGATAGGCGGCCGAACCGGCTGCGCGGTAGAGCGAAAGCATCACCCGGGCCCAGCGCTCGCTCATCGTGGCGCATCCACCATATTGTAGGCCTTGGCGGTAGCCGCATTGAGCGCGTCGGTGAGCTCGACACGCTTGCGTTCCATCTCGGCCTCGTCGGCATTGCTCGCCACGAAGATGGGCTCGCCAGCCGCGATCGCCGAGCGGCCGAACGGCAGGTTGATGGTGGTCTTGTCCCAGCTCTTCTCCAGAACCTTGCGACGGCTGGTGGCAAGTGCTGCCGGGATGATCGGACGCCCCGACAGCTTGGCAAGCAGGATAACGCCGAGGCCGGCATCGCGCGGCGTGCCGTGCGGAATATCGGCGATCATGCAGACATTCTTGCCGGCCATCAGCGATTTCTTGAGGCCGATCAGTGCCTTGGCCCCACCCTTGTCGACATGGCGGGCATCCGCCCGGCCACCCGACCCGCGCACGGTCTCGATACCGAAGCGTTCGATCACCTGGGCGTTGATCTCGGCATCGGCACTTCGCGAGACCATGGCGACCAGTCCACGCTTCGAAGGGTAGAAAGCCGGCATCAGGATGTGTTGACCGTGCCACAGCGCGATGATGCCCGGCTCGATGCCTTCATATTCCTTGTCGCTGAACCTGGCAGACTGTGCGAGGCGAGGATTGGTGAGCCGGATGAATCGCATCGTCAGTGTGAACAGGCTGACGATCAGGCCCTTGACGAAACGAGACTGTGCAAGCGGCTCGCGAACCTTCTTCCACAGCGGCTTCAGCGCGCTGTTGGAGCGTTTCCGTCCGGCCGCGGGTTGATCGGCCTGCGGTTTCGCCACCTGTTCTTCCATCGTCACGCGCTGGCCTGGCCCTGTGGGTCGAGCAGGCGATGCAGGTGCACGACGAAATAGCGCATATGCGCGTTGTCGACGCTGGCCTGCGCCTTGGACTTCCAGGCGTTCAGCGCCGACTGGTAGTCGGGATAGATGCCGACGATGTCGAGCGCGTCGAGATCGCGGAACTCGCTGCCGCCCAGCGTCGTCAGTTCGCCACCGAACACCAGGTGCAAAAGCTGTTTCTTTCCGTCTTCCCCGGTCATGTCCGTCCTTCACATCATGTGATTTGGTGCTTGGTCTAGACCAAAGCCGCCAATTTTGAAACCTATGAAACGCCTCAGCCGGCGTGGCCGGAAATCACGCCCGCCATCATCGCGAGCATTTCGCCGCTTCCAGCGGCCAGCGCACCATGGCTGACCTTCTCCTTGCCGAAGGCAGGCGTGGTCCCTTGGCTGTCGATCAGCCGCCCGCCCGCCTCACGCAGAATGAGCTCGGCGGCAGCGATATCCCAATCATGCGCATTCGGCTTGACGAAAGTCGCGTCCAGACTGCCCTTGGCGATCATCGCCAGCCGATAAGCCAGGGACGGGATATAGGTCGTGCGCTTCAGCCTTCCTTGCCAGGGCTCCGGCACCAGGTCCTGCAAGGCTTTCGGCCCACCCAGCTCAGCAACGGCCGGCGTGTTGCGAACCTTGATGCGCTCGCCGTTGAGGTAGGCACCCCCGCCAGGGGTCGCCCAATAGGTTTCGCTAGCTGCCGGACATTCGAGCACACCGGCGATCGGCTTGCCATCTTCGACCACCGCGACGCTGACACACCAGAATTTCTGGCCATCGAGAAAGCCACGCGTTCCATCGATCGGATCGACGACGAAGATGCGACGCGCCCTCAGGCGCTCCGGACCATCAGCTGTTTCTTCCGACAGCCAGCCATAATCCGGCCGGGCCGCCAGCAGCGTGTCGCGCAGATAGGTGTCTGCCGCATAATCGGCCTCGCTCACCGGAGACGTGCCACCCTTCATCCAGACTTCCGGGTTCTTGCCGAAATAACGCAGCGCGATCGCGCCGGCCTCGCGTGCAGCGTCACGCAACAAGGCAAGGTCTTCATCCACGCCGGTGCGGCTCGCTGCATCAACTTCCGGCAAGGGTCATTCCTTCGATGAGCAATGTCGGCGCAGCAGTGCCGTATTCGCGGTCGAGGTCATTGGCCGGCACCAGTCCGAGGAACATCGTCTTGAGGTTCGAGGCGATCGTCACCTCGGAGACCGGATAGGTGAGTTCGCCGTTCTCGATCCAGAAACCGGATGCACCACGGCTGTATTCGCCGGTCACCATGTTGACGCCCTGGCCGAACACTTCCGTCACATAGAAGCCGCTCTTCAAGGCGCCGATCAACTCCTCGGGCGAACGATCACCCGCTTCGATGGCGAGATTGGTGGATGATGGCGAAACCTGCGAACCGCTGCGAGCGCCGCGGCCGTTGGTGACAAGGCCAAGCTCACGCGCCGCCGAGGTCGACAGGAACCAGTGGCTGAGCACACCCTTGTCGACCATCAGGAGCTTTTCACCACCAACGCCCTCGCCATCGAACGGACGCGAAGCCTGCCCACGCCGGCGCAGCGGCTCGTCGGTTACGGTGATCGCAGCCGAAGCCATCTGCTTGCCCATCATATCGCGCAGGAACGAGGTCTTGCGCGCCACAGAAGCGCCGTTGATGGCGCCTGCGAGATGGCCGGCGATACCACGCGCGACGCGCGGATCGAACACGACCGTAACGGTGCCGGTCGGAACCTTGCGTGCGCCGATGCGCTTCACGGCCCGCTCACCGGCACTGCGGCCGATCGCCTCCGGATCGTCGAGGTCGGCAAAATGCAGGCGGGACGAGTAATCATAGTCCCGTTCCATGCCGGTGCCCTCACCCGCGATCACGCTGGCGGAGCGAGAAAAGCGCGTGGCGGCATACTGGCCGAGGAAGCCATGCGATGTTGCGAGCACCAGTCCGCCCATGCCGGCGCCGGCTGCACTGCCACCAGAATTGGTCACGCCTTTGACCGCAAGCGCCGCCTCTTCAGCGGCAAGAGCATCCTCGCGCAGGCGGTCGGCGGAGACATCCGTCTTGTCGAACAGGTCGAGATCGTTCGCTCCGTTCGCGAGCAGCGAGGAATCCGCCAGCCCCTGATACGGATCTTCGGGAGAGACCTTCGCCATCGCCACCGCTCTTTCGGCCAGCGATTTTGGGTCCGAGGCAGCGGTGGCTGAAACGGAGGCGACGCGATTGCCGACGAAAACGCGCAGCGACACGTCTTCGCTTTCCGACGCATTGGTATTTTCCACCTTGCCGAGCCGAACCGAAACGCTGGTGGAGCGGCCGAGCACCACGACGGCGTCCGCTGCATCGGCGCCAGCCTTCCTGGCAGCGTCAACGAGCGCAGCAACGCGATCGGTCAATTTCGAAGTGTCGAGCGTATCGGCCATGCTGATTTCCTGCTTTTCCGCGACCGCGCCTTTGCGCGGGCGCCGTAGCTCCATCTATTGTCCCCGTCGGGTCTGCGCAATGCCGAAAGCCAATCCGCCGCAGCGTAGCAGCTGAACCTATGCCCGAGCTTCGACATGGCCCGGGAACTGTTCACTCCAGCGGCACAGTCCTTCCGCGCCGGCGCAGAGCGCCGCGCCGCTTTCCGTCAGCGAATAGACGACCTTGGCCGGCAACCCCGGATAGGCCTGCCTCTTGACGAGCCCGTCGGCCTCCATTTCGCGCAATTGCTGTGCCAGCATCTTTTCACTGATATCGGGGATGGAATGGCGAAGCCGACCGAACCTGCGCGGCGCCGTGGAGAGCGCGCACAGGATATCGATCTTCCACTTGCCGGCGACCAGCTTCATCGCGATCGAGAAGCCATTTTCCAACGGTCTGTTCATCCCCGTTCTCCTTACCAGAGGGTAACCACTTACGCTTCCGTGCGTATTGGCCTGCCGCCTTCCACCTCATAGCTCTCGGCCAACGGCAGGAAAGCCGTCCGTTCAGCCGATCGATATGGAGTGTCATCATGAAGCCTGCAATCACTGTTTTGGGAACCGGACGCATGGGAGCCGCGCTCGCCCACGCGCTTTTGAAGGGCGGACATTCCACCACGGTCTGGAACAGGACCATCGAAAAGACAGCGGCGCTTGCCGCCGCGGGTGCTACCGTTGCAGCGTCTGTGCTGGATGCTGTCGAGGCGAGCGAGATCATCGTCGTCAACGTCACCGACTATCCGGCAACCGCCGTATTGCTGCGCGGTGATGTCGCCTCGGCTCTTCGCGGCAAGCTGGTGGTGGAACTGACGTCCGGTACGCCGAACGGCGCGCGTGAAGCCGGCGAATGGGCAACGGAATACGGCGTGACTTATCTCGATGGTGCGATCATGGCCACGCCGGATTTCATCGGCACGGAGCACGGCACCATCCTGGTATCGGGACCACGACAGGTCTTCGAGCAAAGCAAGGAGATGCTGCAGGCGTTGGGTGGCAATGTCCAGCATGTCGGCGACGATCTCGGGCTGGCGAACGCGCTGGACAGTGCCTTGCTTGCGCTGATGTGGGGATCGCTGTTCGGCGCGCTGCAATCCATCGCCGTGTGCCGAGCCGAAAGCATCGATCTCGGCGAACTGGCGCGACAATGGACGGCAACCGCCCCGGTGGTCGAAGGACTCGTCACGGACCTGATCAAGCGCACCGAGGCAGGACGGCTGGCCGCGGACGACGAGACGCTTTCATCGATCTCTCCCCACTACAGCGCATTCCGACACCTGGTGGAACTGATGGACGTGCGCAAGATCGACCGTACCGTGGTCGATGGTTATGATGCCATCTTCCGGCGAGGGATTGCCGCAGGCCATCTGCACGACGATTTCGCCGCACTGTCGCAGTTCATGGGAGAGGCCGGATAGGATGTCCTTGACGCATCTCATCGATACATATTGCGCATCCTGGTCGGACCAGGATGCGCAAAGACGCCGCACATTGTTGCTGTCGGTCTGGAATGATGGCGCCACCTATTCGGATCCGACCGTCCATGCGACCGGTGCAGAAGAACTGCTTGCCCATATAGCGGGAATCCAGGCGAGATATCCGGGTGCCCGCATCATCCGCACAAGTGACGTGGATGTTCACCATGGCGTTGCGCGTTTCGCCTGGAGGTTCGCTCTGCCGGATGGTTCGTCGTTTCCCGAAGGTCTGGACATCGCCTTCCTCGATCCTGGCCAAAGGCGCATAACCCGTATCACCGGCTTCTTCGGACCATTGGCCTCTGTTAGCCGGAACTCCGGGACGGCATGAGCAAGGCTGCTGTTTGCGACTGGCCCACACATGTGGTTGTGTTCTGAAAACTTTCAGGCCCGACGCGAAAGATCCAGCCATGACGCCCTTCCACCTCGCTTTTCCCGTGCGCGATCTGAATGAAACACGTGCCTTCTACGAAGAAGTGCTCGGCTGCCGCATCGGACGCTCTTCGGAGACCTGGGTCGACTTCGATCTCTACGGCCACCAGATGTCGGCGCATCTGCGCCCCAGTATAGCTCTCGCGCAACGCGACGGTGCCGTCGAAGGGGTAGCGGTGCCGATTCCGCATTTCGGCGCAGTGCTATTGATGGACGAGTGGGAAAAGCTCGCCACCCGGCTCGAGGCACGCAACGATATCGACTGGCTCGAGCGACCGATGGTGCGCTTCAAGGGCCAACCGGGCGAACAGGCCACGCTGTTCATCCGCGACCCTTCCGGTAATGCCCTCGAATTCAAGGGCTTCCGTTCGATGGAACAGGTATTCGCGCACTGAATCCGGGCAAAAAGCGACGCTACCCCTGCGGCTCCAGCCGCGCCTCCAGCGCGGCTTCGACAGCGCGTTTCACCTCGTCCTTCACCGCCTCCGTTTCCGCCATCACGGCGTCGATCTTCATGAAGTCGAGAACGCGAAAACGCGAGACTGGCGGGCGGATCAGGATGTCGGGGCTGCACTGCGTCAGCTTGTTGGCGATGATCGACTGCATCAGCAGCTGGGTCCACCGAACATCAGGTCGATCGATGTCGGCCTCTTGCTGCCCTCTTCCGGGCCACCGACGACATCGACGGCGATGGTGATATCGGCAACGCCTTCGAGCAGGTCGAACGGAACGGGATTGTAGATGCCACCGTCGATCAGCATGCGGCCATCGCGCATGACCGGTCGGAACACCGCCGGGATCGCCGCCGAGGCGGCCAGCGCCGAATGCAGTTCGCCACTGTCGAACACCGCCAGCTTGTGGCCGAAATAGTCGGTCGCCGTCACTTTGAGCGGAATCTTCAGCTCTTCGAAGCTGGCCGGCACGACTTCCGGCAGGAAGGCTTTGAGGATGCGTTCGACATTGAACTGACCGAAGCGAAAACCGCCTTCCATCGCCTCGGCCAAGGTACCCGGGCGTGCACGCCACATGCGGCTCGCCACCTGGGCACGGGTGCCAAGTATGGAGCGCGCATAGTCGTGGATGTCACGGCCACTCATGCCTGAGGCAACCCCTGCCCCCATCAGCGCGCCGATCGAGGAACCGGCGATCGCGACGGGTTTAATGCCCAATTCGTCCAGCGCCTCGATGACGTGGATATGCGCCAGGCCACGCGCGCCGCCACCACCGAATGCGATGGAAAAAGACGGGCTCAACCCTTGCCCCCCGTGGCGAGCGCTGGCCCGACCACCAGGATCGCCGGATCGACCGACAACAGTTTCTTGGCCACGGCCTTCACCTCGTCCAGCGTCACACCATCGATATAGGCGCTACGGCGCTGGATGTAGTCAATGCCCAGCCTGTCGAGTTGCAGTTCGACCAGCGTATTGGCGATGGAACTCGATGAATCCAGATTGTTGATGGCGTAAGCGCCGATGAGATTCTTCTTCACAGCCGCCAGCTCCTGATCCGTCGGTCCTTCCGTCGCCAAGCGCTGCACCACATCGCGCACGATCTTCAGAGTTTCAGCGGCCCGGTCCGAGCGCGTTGCTGTACCGACGGTCAACATGGCCGAATGGCGGCGGTCGACCAGCGATGAGGAGACGCCGTACGCAAGCCCCCGCTTCTCCCGCACTTCCTGATAGAGGCGCGATGTGTAGGCCTGGCCACCCAGGATCTCATTGAGGAGCGCAGCGGCGTAAAAGTCCGGTGCATCGCGCGCAACGCCCGGGAAAGCCCACTGCAACGACGTCTGCGGCTGGTCGTAGTTGACCTCGACAGTCTGGCCAAGTTTCAGATCGACATCGGCAAGCGGCCGCAATTGCTGCTTTTCCGGGAGACCGCCGAAGATCTCGTCGAGCTTGCGCTTCAATGTTTCAGCATCGATCGCGCCGACGACGGCGACATGCAAACCGTCGCGCCCGAACATCGCTTTGTGGAACGCGCGCAGATCGTCCTGGGTGATCGCGGCAACACTCTCCTTGGTGCCGTTTTCAGGATTGGCATAAGGATGATCGCCATACAGCGCCTTGCGCCATTTCGCCTGGGCAATGGTTTCAGGATTGCGTGCGTTTGACTCGATGCCGGAAATGATCTGCGCCCGGATGCGCTCCACCGGCGCAGGATCAAAACGCGGCTCTTCGATCGCCAGCTTGAGCAGGCCGAGCGCATCATCCCGCTTCTCTGCCAGCATGCGCATCGTGCCGTAGAAACCGTCACGGGTCTCTTCGAAACTCATCTCCGCGCCGACGTCGTCGAGCTTGATCTGGAAGGTATCGCTGTCGAGTTCGCCTGCCCCTTCGTCGAACAGGCCAGCCATCAGATTGGCCGTGCCTTCCTTGCCGGAGGGGTCCTGGCTGGCACCACCGTCGAAAACGAAGCGCACGGTCACGATCGGCACGGTGTAGTCCTCGACCAGCCAGGCGGTGATGCCCTTGTCGGACTTCACCTCCTGGATGTTCATCGCAGCCGACGCCGTGAACACCGGCAAGACCAGGAAGATCAGGCCAAGCAACAGACGGATCGCCAGATTAATCGTGTTGGCATGGGCAGAGTTCGACACCGGCATCGCTCAGTTCTCCGCCTTGGGCAGGAGGTAGCCCGTCACCACTTTGTCGAGGACCAGATAGCGTTGGGCCGCCGTCTTGACCTCTTCGGCACTCACCTTGCGGACGCGCTCCGGCCATTCTTCGACATCCTTGACCGTACCGCCTGTGGTCAACACGCTGCCATAGATATTGGCCATCGAATCCTGCCGGTCACGGGCGAAGATCATCGAGCGAATGAAACGGTTCTTGGCCCGCTCCAGTTCGTCCGTATTGACGCCGTCACGCGCGATCTTTTCGATTTCGACGCCAACAGCCTTCTCAACATCCGCGAGCTTGGCGGTTCCGCGCGGTGTGGCATAGGCGGCGAAGACCGTGTCATCCAGAGCCCGGCCCTGGAAACCTGCACCCACGCTGGCCGCGATACCCTGCTTTACGACAAGTTCCTGATAGAGGCGGCTGCGCGTGCCTCCGCCAAGGATCTCGCCCAGCAGGTCGAGCGCTTCTGCCTCGCCCGGTTTGGCGGTGTTGTAGGACGGCACGACCCATTGCATGGAAAAGTTCGGCACGCTGACACGCGCGTCGGCGAGCGTTACCGAACGCGCCGTCGTTTTTTCCGGCTCCTTGGGGCGGATGCGCGGCGGCAGGTCCGGCCCGCGTGGCACCTTGCCGTAATTCTCCTCCGCCAGCTTGCGCACGGCTTCAGGCTCGACATCACCGGCGATGACCAGGACGGCATTATTCGGCGCGTAATAACGGTCGTAGAATGCCTTGGCGTCGACGCGGTTGAGCTGTTCGATTTCCTGCATCCAGCCGATCACGGGGATACGGTAGGGCTGGTTCATGTAAAGCGTTGCGTTGACAGCCTCGTCGAGCTGCGCCTGCGGATCGTTGTCGATGCGCGAGCGGCGCTCTTCCATGATGACATCGCGCTCGGTGGTCACGGCTTCATCGCTCAACACGAGGTTGCGCATGCGATCCGCCTCGAAACCCATCATCTCGCCAAGCGCCGATGGTGGCACCGTCTCGTGAAAAGCGGTGAAATCATAGGATGTGAAGGCATTGTCGTTGCCGCCTATGTCTGCGACAGCCTGATCGAGCGCACCGGCAGGATGATTGCTGGTGGCCTTGAACATCAGGTGTTCGAAGAAGTGCGCGATGCCGGACTTTCCCGGCGGTTCGTCGGCACTGCCGATCTTGTACCACACCATGTGGGTCACGATCGGTGCGCGATGGTCGGGAATAACCACCACCTGCATGCCGTTGCCCAGCGTGAACTGGCTGATCGTCCCTTCAGAAGGCGCCTGCTCGGCCCGTGCCGATGTTGTCATCAAGGCGCCTAGCGATGCCGCAAGCAACAGGCGGCGCGGCCAATCTTTGCGAATTCCCATCGACCGCTTCGCTTTATCTGCAACCATGCGCCCTCGCCGATTCTCCTTGCATGCTCCTGCCCGTCTTGCCGCAAATATGGGCCGAAGTCAGGCCGCAGGGCGAAAAGGTCGTGTCAGGCGGCCTCGATGAAGCGAATGACGGTTTCGCCGTAATTGCGTTCGTCGATCACCGAAAAACCTGCCCCCGGCTGAAAGAGGGCGGCTGCCGTCTCCTCAACCACGCAAAGAGCGCCGGGCGCCAGCCATCCGCCGGCCCGTGCGGATTGCAGGGCCAACTCGCCCAGGCCTTTGCCATAGGGCGGATCGGCGAACAGCAGGCCGAACGGCGCCATCGTCCCGGCCTCACCGAGGTTGGTGGCATCACGACGGAAGATCTTGGTACGGCCGGTGAGACCGAAGGCCTCGACATTGGAGCGGATCAATCCACGCCCTTCCGCCGATTCCTCGATGAAAACCGCATAAGAACCGCCGCGCGAGAGTGCCTCGAGGCCGAGCGCGCCGGTACCGGCAAAGAGGTCAAGGACGCGGGCGCCCTCCAGCTTCTCGCCAAAACGATGCGCCAACACGTTGAATACGGCCTCACGCGCACGATCGGTGGTCGGGCGAATGGAATGGTCACGCGGTGTCGCCAGCGGCCGTCCGCGAAATTCACCGCCGACAACCCGCATCAGCGCGACCGAGGGCCTTTGCCCGGTCCCTTGCCGCGAGGAGCACCGCCCTTGTCGTCAAAGGAACGGCCGCGTGGACCAGCTTTGCCAGAACCGGGCTTTTCCGACCGCTCCGCCTTGGCGCCCTGCGGTCTGGCGCCAGGCGCCATCCAGACATTGGCACGGCGCTGGCCGGGTGGATCGATTGGCCTCTGCTCTCGCTCGCCTTTCTTCGGGCCGCGCTCGCCGAAGCCTTTGCCGCCGCTGCCCTTGGCGAAACCGCCGCGATCGCCAAAACCTCCACGATCAGGCTTGGTCGACAGCTTGCCGAGCGCCTCGTCCCGACTGCCTTCGCGCCGTTTGCGCGCCTTGATCAAGCCTCCCTCACCGGCCGGACGATGGTCGCCATCGCGCAGCGGCCGGGGCCGAGGCTTCTCTTCAGGGCGCGGCTCGGTGCGGCGCACCGGCTTGTTCGAGAAAGGCATGGTGATATCGGCGTCGAAATTGGCGCCGGCTTCCTCGATCAAGGTTTCGCCGAGCTGCTCGCGCAGGGTGCGGCCCTTGATCTCCTGCACATGGCCTTCCGGCAATTCACCCAGCTGGAACGGACCATAGGAAACGCGGATCAGCCGTGTCACTTCGAGGCCGAGCGCGCCGAGGATGTTCTTGACCTCACGATTCTTGCCTTCGCGCAAGCCGATGGTCAGCCAGGCGTTGGTGCCTTGCGTGCGCTCCAGGGAAGCCTCGATCGCGCCGTAGAAAACGCCGTCGACTGCGATGCCGTCCCTGAGATCGGCCAGCGCCTGCTCCTCGACCTTGCCGTGTACGCGCACGCGGTAGCGACGGAGCCAACCTGTGGCAGGCAATTCCAGCACTCGCGACAAGCCACCGTCATTGGTAAGCAGCAGCAGGCCTTCGGTGTTGATGTCGAGGCGGCCGATGGTCATCAATCGCGGCAGTTCGGCTGGCAGCACGTCAAAGACGGTCTTGCGACCTTCCGGGTCACGATTGGTGGTGACCACGCCAGCCGGCTTGTGGAACAGGAACAGCCGGGTGCGCTCGATCGGCGGAATTTCGGTACCGTCGAGATGGATGACATCGTCCGTTGCCACGTTGACGGCTGGTGAAGTCAGCACCTTGCCGTTGACCTTGACGCGGCCGGCTGCGATCAGCTCCTCGGCGTCGCGCCGCGAAGCAATGCCGGCGCGCGCCAGCCGCTTGGCGATGCGCTCGCCGGTCTCGGCCACTTCGCTCGAAGCAGGAGCGCGCGCCGCAGCTTCGCGGCGTGGTCCCTTGTCGAAGGGCCGCTTGGACGCAACCCCGTCACGTTTCTGGAACGGCTTGCGTTCGCCGTCGAACTCGCGCTTCGGGCGCTCGAAACGGCGTTCTCCGGGTTCCTTGTCAAAACGGCGTTCTGCGCGCTCGCCGTCGAATTTGCGCTCCCCGCGTTCGAAGCGGCCAGGACGTTGATTGCCTGAACCTTCGCGTTGTTCATAAGGCTTGCGATCCGAACGAAAGCCCCCTTCGGGCCGCGGGCCCCGCGGCCGGTCGCCGCCAAAGTCGCGCTTTGGGCGCTCGGCATCCGCTGAATGACCCTCGCGCGATGCATAAGGTTTGCGCGGACCGTCGCGCTTGACGAAAGGCTTGCCTTCGCCGCGAGAGCCCTGCTCGAAAGGCCGCTTGCCGTAGGAGCCACCGCCTTCGCGCTTCTCGTATGGCTTGCGGTCCTGCCGGAAGTCACCTTCCGAGCGCGCGCTGCGAGGACGATCCGAAAAATCGCGCCTCGGCCGCTCGCCTTCTGCCGCATGGTCTTCGCGCGGCGCATAGGGTTTGCGTGGGCCGTCGCGCTTGACGAAAGGCTTGCCTTCGCCGCGTGCACCCTTCTCAAAGGGGCGCTTGCCGCCATCCTCACGCTTCTGCCATGGCTTGCCGCCACCCGGCTTGAAGTCGCCGCGCGGCCGCTCGCCTGTTGCCTTGTCGCCATCGAAACGCTTGGCGAACGGCTTCTTGCCAAAGCCAGGCTTTCCGCCTTTGCCGGGCTCGCGGCTGCGTGGACCGTCTGATCTGGGACCGCGCGAACGCGGCGGCTTGTTGTCTTTGTCGTCCATCTTGCCTTGCTCACCAGAGCTGAAATGCGATTGGCACTCCGCCCTATTTCCTTGACTTGTCGCACGGTCACGGCGTCGCGCGTCGGAAACGACGCGTCAGGACGCTGTAACGCTTCTGTTGTGCGCGTGATCCGGTTCGAAAATCGATATCGGTTTTCGAAGTCGCGCGCTAGATAACAGGATCGCCGCCGGGTGGCGAGGACTATTCTAAGCCCATTCTGGAGCTGAAACAGCGTGAAACGACCGAATTTCATGGCAGCCGCACTGAAAGAAGCCGAGGCTGCCGCAGCGCGCGGTGAAGTGCCGGTCGGCGCGGTCGTGGTGCACGGCGACACGATTGTTGCCGCCGCGGGCAACCGCACCCGGGAACTGTCGGACCCGACTGCGCACGCGGAAATCCTGGCGATCCGCGAAGCTTGCCGGAAACTTGCCAGCGAAAGACTGACCGACCACGATCTCTATGTAACGCTGGAACCTTGCGTGATGTGTGCAGGTGCGATTTCCTTTGCCCGCCTGCGCCGGCTCTATTTCGGCGCTGCCGACGAAAAAGGCGGCGCGGTCGTCAATGGACCGCGCTTCTTTTCGGCTCCCACCTGCCATCACGTCCCGGATGTCTATGCAGGGTTCGCGGAAGCGGAATCCTCAGCCATTCTCAAGGACTTCTTCCGGGATCGCCGCTAGAGCGTTTCCATTCCGGACGGAAAAAACCGCTACATTTTTCCCGAAATTGCTCAAAAATACCGCTCCAACGAAAAACGCCGCTGCAAGGCAGCGGCGTTCATTTTCTAAGGCCTTTCAGCAGCCTAGTTCCACCAGTCGAACCAGCCCGACTTGCCGCCCTTGGCCTGGGCTTCTTTCTTCAGGCGCCGCTCTTTCTTGTATTCATCCTCGCCGAGTTCACCCTGCGGGGCCGTGTCCGAGGCCGTGCGGTAAGCGACCGGCGGGTCCGTCAGGAAGCGGCGGGTAGCCGGCGTGCTCTGCTGGCTTGCAGCGACACGTTTGGCCACTTCAGCCCGGCGGGCAACAGCCTGACCGCTATCCGGGGGAGGCGGATGGCTCGAACCCGATTCGGCCATAGCCTTGCGCACGGCGACCGGATCGGTCTGCACGTCGTCGGCAACGATGCCGGGTTCGTAGTTCGGATTGTTCTCGTTGGCAGTCGCCTCAGCCCGCAAGCGCGCCCGGCGCTGCTCTGGCGATTCCGGCCATTCGCCGCCTGCGGTCTGCGTGATTGAATCCTGCGGCGCCGGCAGGGCTTCCTTTGCGCCAGCTTTCGGCTTCACCAGCGTCGCACGCGGCTTGTAGTCGATGGCATCGCGCTTTGGTGGGCGCAGCGAGATCGCGTTGGACACGTCGCCAAGCAACTGTTCGCCTGCCGGCGTGCCTGTACCGTAGGTCGGTGAACCGACGCAGCCAGTCAGCGCAAAGCCGGACACCAAAAGCGGCACCAGAACCAGCGCACGCGCGCGGTGTCTCTCGGTCATGCTGTTTCTTGTCACTCTCGACCTCTGGCCAGCCCCGGTGGCCCGGAAATGAAAACGCTATGCGCTCATTCAACGGGAATCCGGCGATAGTTTGTCATTGTTGTTCGTCGGAATTTCGCGTCTTTACCTCAACGCCGGGTTAAGGGCAACGCCGGCAGCTGTACTACCACCGGCGTTGCGACGTCTCCAACAACCTAAAACCGGCCGAGCGACTTCATTTCCTGCAGGGCTGCAGCATCACGAGCCGATACGTCCGGATAGGCCGCGTCCGAGCCAACATCCGCGGTATACCGCCACGAACGCGCGCATTTGACCAGGCCGCGATCTTCCGCCTTGGCAATGACGACGGCAACACCGGGCACTTCGCGCAGCGCGAAAGCATCGGCAGGGGCCGGATCATGCGAGATGACGAGATCCGATGTGATGCTGATCTCGGCCAGGTCGATACCGGCAAGAGCCGTTTCCAGGCTAACATCATCGAGATACACGATCGGCACGGCCTCCAGCGACGAGCCGATGGTCTTCTTCGCGCGCTCCAGCTCCAGAGCACCGGTAACGACGCCGCGCACCTGCCGCACCTTGCGCCATTTCTCGGCAAGTGCGTCGTTGCGCCAGGCGGAAGGCACCGCCGGCATCTGTTCGAGATGCAACGATTCGGCCTGTGGATTGCGGTCCAGCCAAGCCTCCTCCGTGGTGAAGGGCAAAAGTGGCGCAAGCCATTTCACCAGGCAGTCGAACAGGTGGCGTACCACCTGCACCGATGCCTTGCGCTTCACGCTGGAAGGCGCATCGCAGTAAAGCGCGTCCTTGCGGATGTCGAAATAGAAGGCCGAGAGCTCGACGACCATGAAGTCGAGCAGCGCGCGCGTGATGCGCTTGAACTCGAAGGCATCAAATCCCGAACGTACCAGTTCGTCGAGTTCGGCCAGCCGGTGCAGCATCAGCCGCTCCAGTTCCGGCATTTCGTCAAGCGGCACTTCTGCGCCGTCATCATGCGCCAGCGTGCCCAGCATCCAGCGGATGGTGTTGCGCAGCTTGCGGTAGGCGTCGATGTTGGTCTGCAGGATGGTCTTGCCGAGCCGCTGGTCCTCCCAGTAGTCGGTCGTTGCCACCCACAGGCGCAGGATGTCGGCGCCGGACTGCTTGATGACGTCCTGCGGCACAACGGTGTTGCCGAGCGATTTCGACATCTTGCGGCCTTCCTCATCCATGGTGAAGCCATGGGTGACGACCGTATCGTAGGGTGCCCTGCCCCTGGTGCCGCAGCTTTCCAGCAGCGAGGAATGGAACCAGCCGCGATGCTGGTCGGACCCTTCCAGATAGACGTCGGCCGGCCATTTCAGGTCGGGACGATCCTCCAGCGTGAAGGTATGGGTCGAGCCGGAATCAAACCAGACGTCGAGGATGTCCATGACCTGCGTCCACGCCTCGTTGGCACGAGAACCCAGGAAGCGCTCGCGTGCGCCTTCGGCGAACCAGGCATCCGCCCCTTCCGTCTCGAAGGCCTCGACGATACGGGCATTGACCGCCTCGTCCTGCAGCACATTGCCGTCGACGTCGGCAAAGACGGCGATCGGCACGCCCCAGGCACGCTGGCGCGACAGCACCCAGTCGGGGCGCTCCTCGATCATGGAGCGCAGGCGCGTCTGGCCGGCTGCCGGAACGAAGCGGGTGTCGTCGATCGCCTTCAGCGCCCGGCTGCGCAGCGTGGTGCCGTCGCCGAGTTCCTTGTCCATATAGACGAACCACTGCGGCGTGTTGCGGAAGATGATCGGCTTCTTCGAACGCCAGGAGTGCGGATACTGGTGCTTCATGCGTCCGCGCGCAAACAGCGCGTTGACCGCGATCAGCGCCTCGATCACGACTTTGTTGGCGTCGCCCTTCTTGCCGTTGTCGTCGATGACGCGCGCAGGCCCGCCTTCGCGGTCCGGACCGAAGCCCGGCGCGTCCTTGGTGTAAAATCCCGCATCGTCAACCGGGAACGGGATGGCGACGTCGATGCCTTGCTTGCGCAATTCCGGAGCAGCATCCATCCAGGCTTCGAAGTCTTCGCGGCCATGGCTAGGGGCCGTGTGCACGAAACCGGTACCGGCATCGTCGGTGACATGGTCGCCCGCGACCATCGGCACGACGAAGTCGTAGCCGCCACCAAGACCCTTCAGGGGATGCGAAAGCGTAAAGCCGCCAAGCTCTTCCGCAGAGATGTTGCGGAGCCGCTTCATGGTCACCTTTGCCTTTGCAGACGAATCCTCGGCAAGCGCGTCGGCAAAGATCAGCTTCTCGCCCGGCTGCGGGCCGAAATCGTTCTCCGCCGCCGTGACCTCGTAGAGACCGTAGGTGACGCGCGGCGAATAGGCGACGGCGCGGTTGCCCGGGATCGTCCAGGGTGTGGTCGTCCAGATGACGACATGTGCCCCGGCAAACTCCTCGGCCGCACCGTTGACCGGGAACTTCACCCAGATCGTGTCGCTCTCATAGTCCTGGTATTCGATCTCGGCTTCAGCCAGCGCGGTGCGTTCGACCACCGACCACATCACGGGCTTGGAGCCGCGATAGAGTTGATCGCTCGTCGCGAATTTCAACAGTTCTCCGGCGATGCGCGCTTCCGCGTGGTAGGCCATGGTGGTGTAAGGGTTGTCGAAATCGCCAACGACGCCGAGGCGCTGGAATTCATCGCCCTGAACCTTGATCCACTTTTCGGCATAGGCACGGCACTCCTGGCGGAATGCCACCATCGCGGCCGGCTGTGTCAGATCCGGCTTGGACTTGCCCTTCGAACGATAGTTCTCTTCCTCGATCTTCCACTCGATCGGCAGGCCATGGCAATCCCAGCCCGGCACATAGTTGGAATCGAAGCCGCGCATCTGGAATGAGCGGACGATGATGTCCTTCAGGATCTTGTTCAGCGCATGCCCGATATGGATGTTGCCGTTGGCATATGGTGGGCCGTCATGCAGCACGTATTTCGGGCGACCGGCAGCGGTTTCGCGCAGGCGCTTGTAGAGGTCCATATCCTGCCAGCGCTTGACCAGCACCGGTTCCTTTTCCGGCAGGCCGGCGCGCATCGGGAATTCCGTCTGCGGCAAATAAAGGGTCTTCGAATAGTCGAGGGTTTCAGCTTTGTCGTTCATCGATCTGCCATATGCGTTGCCCGTCGGCGGCGAGCCTCGGGCGTTGAACTAGCATGTTTTGGAACATGTTATGGAAAAAGCGCGAGAGCAGCTCGCGCGAGAAGCCCCGGCGGCTCCGACGACCTCAGGCCGTCCGGAACACCGGGCCACTAATTCGTATCGCGATGCCGCGAGGGCGCGAAAAAGCTGTCATGGCCGCGCTTTTAGCGGATAAGCTGACAGGAATAAAGCGCTTCCCTGTCGTATTCGATTATAGCTTGAAGTCGAAGCGATAGCTGGTCGAAATGCCAAAGGTGAACTGGTCCTTCGAGCCGTTCTGCCTGACCAGGCTGGAATCGGCCGCCGGACCCGTCAGTCGGCTATACTCACCGAACAGGCTCGCCGTGATGGGGTCAGTGACCTTCCAGGTAACGGCGCCGCCGACGCCAACCGATTTCAGGCCGCCGCCCGGCTTGTACTCGGCAAGGCCGGTGGCCGCGGATTCCGCGGCATTGACGCCGTAGTAGGCATCGAAATAGCTGGCAGAGGCGAATGACATGCGCGGACCGCCGGAAATGCGCACTTCCGGGGTGACGTCATAGAAGGCATCGGCTGCAAAGTCGGCAACGACACCGTGATGGGCCCGCACTCCCTGCCGGACTTCGCCACGCACGCGCAGCCAGTCCAGCGGGTAGAATTCAGCGAAGCCGCCGAGCTCCCCGCCCCAGCGCACGGGATCCAGCCCTTCCAGCCCTTGCGTGTCGCTGTCGCGGCGCAGCAGGAGCTTGCCGTTCAAGCCGGCGCGGAAATTGCCGTTGTCGTAGAGACCAAGCGAGATATTGTCGTTGCGGGACGAGAATTTCGTGTCGCCACCGGCCTTGCCAAGCGAGATGATCGGCTCGGCTCCAAGCAGGTATTTCTTGCCGCCTTCGAAGTTCGGAGCGACCAGACCGGTGACCCCGACCTCCAGATACCAGTCACCGCGTATCCAGCCGAAGAAATCACCTTCGGCGCGCGCGCTGGCCGGCGCAAGGAAAACGACAGCGGCAATAGCCGCCGGGAGGGACTTTGCAGGACTCATCACAACACCATGCACAACTCACCGTTGCGTTGTCTATGCGGGCCTCTTGGTAAAATTTGATTTAAATCCCCATTTCTCAAACACATTCGGTTTCGGCTCCGTCACTAGAGCGTTTCCGTATTTCACGGAAACGCGGAAACGCTAAGTTTGTTTTCGCCGCATTTTTGTAACGCCAAATGATTCCATTTGACTACAAAATGCTCCAGAGCGCCGCGCGTCCTTTCGGACGCGCAAAGGACGCTCTAACACTTTGATTTGGCGCATGATCCTTCCCGAAAATCGATCCCGATTTTCGGGATCATGCGCTGGACGTCATATTGGCACGGCGTTATCGTCCCGCTTGTGACAGGCACAACTCTGGAGAGGACGGCCATGACCCTGCCCACGGACGAACTGAAGAATGTGATCGGCGAGGCCCGTTCCAAATGGGGATGGTTCGTGGCACTCGGCGTCTTGTTGCTGATCTTTGGTGGCATCGCCTTCGGCAACCTGTTCATCGCCACCGTCGCATCGGTCTATTTCGTGGGCTGGCTGATGTTGATGGCCGGAGCCATCGAAATCATCCATGCTTTCGGCGTGAAGACCTGGGGACGCTTCTTCTACTGGCTGCTCAGCGGCCTGCTTTATGCGGTGGCCGGCTTCTTCGCCTTCTACAATCCGCTGCTCGCTTCAACCGTCTTCACCCTGCTGCTGGCCATAGCGCTGGTCGCTGCCGGGCTGGTTCGTGCCTCGATCGGCTACCAGCACCGTGCAGACAAGGGTTCGGGCTGGATCATCGCTGGCGGCATCATCACGGCACTGGCAGGCCTGCTGATCGCCCTGCAATGGCCAGTCAACAGCCTGTGGGTACTCGGCCTGTTCCTGGCCATCGACCTCGTCTTCCAGGGCTGGACCTACATCGCCTTTGGTTTGGCCCTGAAGGGCAGCAAGACCTAGCCCGATCGATTTTCGTCCGTTGCGCGTCCGGACGGACGCGCAACATTCTGGAATGCGATCTTCGCATCGAGGGCTGACAGCGGCCTGACACCGGCAAGAAGTGCCCTTGCCTCCGCCTCGTCGCGCTTCATCTGAACCACGAGCGGATCAAGGCCTTCAAACTTCACTTCGCCCCGCAGATAGGCGAAGAACGAAACTTCGCAGGTTTCGCCATAGAGACTGTCCGAGAAATCGAACAGGAAGGTTTCGAGCAAGGGCGCGCCGTTGTCATCCACTGTCGGGCGGCGCCCGAAACTGGCCACCCCGTCATGGATCGAACCGTCCTGTCGACGGAACCGGACGGCATAAATGCCTTCCTTCAGAATTGTTTGCGGCGAAAGCCTCATGTTTGCGGTCGGGAAGCCGAGCGTGCGGCCAAGCTGCTGTCCGCCGATCACTTCACTTTCTACCGTAAAGCGGTAGCCGAGCAGGCCCGCCGCCTCTTCCGGCCTGCCCTCCGTGAGCAAGGCACGAATCCGGCTCGACGAGATGACCTCGGTGCCTTCATCGCAGAACGCCTCGACCTGTACGACGCCAAAGCCATGGCGTTGGCCGGCCGCAGCGAGAAAGGCAGGACCGCCCTGGCGGTCCTTGCCGAAATGAAAATCGAAGCCTGTGACGGCGCAGGAAATGCCGAGATTGCGTTCGAGGATATCGGTGATGAAGGCTTCAGCTGAACGATGCGAGAACTCACGCGTGAATTCCTGCTCGATGACCGCGTCGAAGCCGAAATCTGACAACAACCTGGCTTTCACCGGCGGCGGCGTCAGCACGAACAGGGGCATGTCCGGCCGAAAGACGGTGCGCGGATGCGGCTCGAAAGTCAGCACCAGCGCCGGCACGCCGCGCCGCTGCGCTTCGTCGAGCGCTTGCTGCAGCACGGCCTGGTGCCCGCGATGAACGCCGTCAAAATTGCCGATTGCCACAACGCCACCGCGCAGCCGCGAGGGCAGCACCGTGTCACCTGCAATGCGCTCGAACGGCCCGTTCATGCCGGCCTTCCTATTTCAGCCGCGGCATGACGGCAACCGGCCGATAACCGTGCTTTTCGAGGAAGGCAGCAAGCAGAGCGGGATCAGGCCGCAGCGGATCACCGTAGTCACGGGCGTGAATACCGCCGGAGATGTAAAGCACGTCGAAACCGTTGTCGGCACCGCCCTTCACATCGGTCATCATACCGTCGCCAATGGCCAGCGCACGGCTGCGGGGAATCTCGCGGCCGAGCACTTCCGCCGCAGCCTTCATGGCGGCAGCATAGATCGGCGCGTGCGGCTTGCCGGCGATCAGCGTACGACCACCAAGTTGCGCATAGTCGCGAGCGAGCGCGCCGGCGCACCAGATCAGCCTTTCGCCGCGCTCGACGATGATGTCGGGGTTGGCGCAGATGAACGGCAGGTTGCGGGCGCGCAGCCTGGTCAGCATCTCCGCATAGTCCTCCGGTGTCTCGGCCTCGTCATCGAACATGCCCGTGCAGACGACCACCTGCGCTTCGAACTCTTCGGAGATTTCCACGTCGAGCCCGTCATAGATGGTCATGTCGCGGTCGGGGCCGAGGTGGAACACCTTGCGCGGTCCCTCGGCGATGAGATCGCGCGTGACATCGCCGGAACTGACGACACGATCGAAAGTGCCATCCGGCACGCCGATCAGCCGCATCTGGGTGATTACATCCGCACTGCGGCGCGGCGAGTTGGTGATCAGAACGACTGCAACACCAGCGTGGCGCGCTTCGGCCAGGGCAGCCGCCGCCGCAGGAAAATGCGTTTCGCCATTGTGGACCACTCCCCACACATCGCACAGCAGCGCGTCGTAGCGGCCTGACACAGCGGTCAACGTCTCGATCGTCTCAAAAAGGTCCGTCATGGCATCCCAGGAAAAAGGCCGCGGTTGGGGTCTCCGGCCATCGGCTTGGGGCACCAGACACTGCCAGGACGGCCCCGGATTAGCCGAAGCGTTCTCGCCTGTCACCAGCTTTCGCCGTAACCGGGCAGTGGCCACAAGGAGGATTCCGTGCTGGCGCAATCAACCGGCGGGACGCGCTCTTGCGCCGTGCACGGCAAAGATGCAATTTCCGCCAGCGCCGAGAGATGGCGTCTTGCCTGGGGGACAGCCGTGCCCGATACCACCAATCACATCGCCTTCGCGTTGATCTGCCTCGGCATGGTGCTGACGCCCGGCCCGAACATGGTCTACCTGATCTCGCGTTCGCTCTCGCAAGGACCCAAAGCCGGATTGATCTCGCTGGGTGGCGTTGCCGTCGGCTTCCTGTTCTACGTGTTTTCCGCCGCCTTCGGCATCACCGCACTGCTGCTGGCCGTTCCTTATGCCTATGATGCCTTGCGGCTCGCCGGAGCGCTCTATCTGCTCTATCTTGCCTGGCAGGCCTTGAGGCCTGGCGGTCGTTCACCTTTCCAGGTGCGCGACCTGCCACGCGACCGGCCGCGCAAGCTGTTCATGATGGGGTTGATGACCAACCTCTTGAATCCAAAGGTGGCGGTCCTCTACCTGTCACTGCTGCCGCAGTTCATCGACCCGGAAAAGGGCCAGGTGCTGTCGCAGCTCCTGGTGCTGGGCGTAACCCAGATCGCCATCAGTCTGTCGGTCAACGCCGTCATTGCCGTGACGGCGGGCTCCATCGCGGTGTTCCTGGCTGGCCGTCCGTTGTGGATGCTGATCCAGCGCTGGCTGATGGGCACGGTGCTTGCTGCGCTGGCTGTCCGGATGGCGACCGAAAGCCAGCGCTGAATTGCCCACCAGGGCTGAGCAATAGCTACATCGGCCGCCGCTCGACCCTTGCTTCCGGCTCAACCACCTTGCGGTAGAGATGCCAGGTGGCATGGCCGAGGATCGGCATGACGATGGCAAGGCCGGCGAAGATCGGGATCGAGCCGATCACCAGAAGCACAGCCACGATCAAGCCCCATGCCAGCATCGGCACCGGGTTCATGACGACGGCCCGCACCGAGGTATCGATGGCCGACACAACGCCGACGTCGCGGTCGAGCAGAAGCGGGAAAGCGATGACCGTCGTGGCCAGCACCACCAGCGCGAAAAGGAAGCCGGTCACGTTCCCCCAGACGATCAGCCCGAGCCCCTGCCCGGTTGTCAGCACGTCCCGGATGAACGTCCCCATCGATGCCGGCGGCTGTTCGCCGAAATAGGCCATGTAGATCGACTGCGCGGTGAACAGCCAGAGCAGGAAGATCGCCATCAGCATGATGCCGATGACTGCGATGGACGGCAGCGCCGGCGAATGGCGCACATCCAGTGCGCGTTTCCAGGACGTATCCATGCCGCGTTCCCGTCGCCGCGACATCTCATAGAGGCCTATCGCCGCAAACGGGCCGACCAGCGCAAAACCGGTCATCAGCGGATAGATAAGCTGGATGGCATTGGAGCCCGACGACCATTGCGTCAGGATCAGGCCTACGATCGGATAGATCAGCCCGAGAAAGACGTAATGCGACGGCTTGGCCCAGAAATCCTCGGCGCCGCGCTTCAGCGCATCAAAAAGATCCGAGATGGTGATGCGGCGCACCGTGGGCAATTCGAGCCCGTGCGCACCTGCCATGACGTGAAAACCGGCCATTACCTTCCTCCCGTCGGGTTGGAGGGCGGTCATCGCCAGGATGGCCGCCCGTGGCTGCCACTCAATCAACGGAGGAAGACTAGCAGTTTTCGCCGATATTGTCGCGCTGCCGCCATCACAGATTGTTGAGGTCCGACACGTCCTGCCTGCTAAAAGCCATGATCACCGTTATGGGAGATTTAATGCTCTCCTCCTTCGACCCTTCGCCATCGGCAGATCATCGTCCCCGGCTTCCCCGCCGAGGCTTCCTCGCACTCGCCGGCGGCGGGTTGCTCGTCGCGCTCGCTGGATGCGGCACGGTTCGCTCGACCGGCGAAGGCGGCGGCGCTTCATCGTCTGCCTCCGCGCTGGTCGGAAAGATACGGTCCAGTGCAGGACTGCCGGCGATGGCGCCGGATTCGCAACTGGAACAGGCTGCCCTGCAGCAGGCGCGCTTCATGGCAGGTGCCGGCCGCATGGAGCACACCACCGGCTGGGGCAAGGATTTCGCTTCGCGCGTGTCCGACAACGGCATCGAAGGAGCAGCAGCCGAAAACATCGCGCAAGGCCGCATGGACCTTACCCGCCTGTTCGACATGTGGATGAATTCGCCGCCGCACCGGCGCAACATGCTCGACCCACGTTTCACACGCTTCGGCCTCGCCTATGTCGCGGATGCCAAGCGACCGGACTGGCGCTACTGGGCGCTGGTGATGGGGAGATAGCAGGACAAGGGACTAGGAACAGGAGGAACGTCCCGTTCCCGCTCGTCAGCTGCCTCACTGCCCTGATCCCTTAGTGCCCTCACTCCATATGCACTGCCGGCGCACCACCGGCCGGTGCCTGCTTGGGCGACCTCAGCAGCAACAACAGCGGTATGGCGCATGCCGTGACAAGTGCCATCAGCTTGAAGTCCGAGACATAGGAGATCATCTGCGCCTGGATGTTGACCAGACCGTCGACCTGCGCGAGCGCGGTGCGATCACCCAGCGCCGCCGAGGGGTTGGCGAGCCACAAGTTCGGATTGAACGGATTGATGAATGTCGACAACTCGACGTGGTTGATCTGCGTGTTCTGTGTCAGCACCGCCGTAAAGGCCGAGATACCGATCGACGAACCGATGTTGCGCACCAGCGTGAACAGCGATGTCGCGTCCGGCAGGTTGGCTGGATTGAGCGTCGAGAACGCCATGGTCGAAATCGGCACGAACACCAGGCCGAGCCCCAAGCCCTGCACGATGCCCGACGTCACGATCGGCCAGGCATCCATCTGTGGCGTGAAGGCAGACATCATGTAGAATGAATAGGCCGTGAGCAGCATGCCGATGAAGATCAGCTTCTTCGGGTCGACCATCTTCATCAGGCGTCCGACCGCCAGCATCGAGATCATGGTACCGACGCCGCGCGGTGCCATCACCATGCCCGTCGTCACCGTCGGATAGCCGAAGATGGCCGAGAGCATCGGCGGCAGCAACGCCATACCGGCGAGCAGAATGACGCCGATGATGAAAATGAACACCAGCGCAGTCGCGAAATTGCGGTCGCGGAAGATCTTGGCATCGATGAACGGCCGCTCCGCGGTGACGGTGTGGACGATGAACACCCAGAAGCCGATCAACGCCAGGCCGGTCTCGATCCAGATTTCGATGGACGAGAACCAGTCCGCGTCCGGCCCGCGGTCGAGCATCAACTGCAACGCTCCGACACCAAGCGACAACATGGCGAAGCCGAAGAAATCGAAGCCGCGCAAGCGCTTCGGGATGCTTGGCAGGAACGCAGCCATGCCGAGGAAGGCGACGATGCCGACCGGCAGATTGATAAGGAATACCCAGCGCCAGTTATAGCTGTCGGTCAGCCAGCCGCCCAAGGTTGGGCCGACCACGGGGCCAACCATGATGCCGGCCCCCCAGATTGCCATCGCCTGTCCGCGCCGCTCCTTGGGATTGATGTCCATCAGGAAAAGCTGCGACAACGGCACGATTGATGCGCCGAACACGCCTTGCATCAGGCGGAACAGCACCATCGTCTCCAGGCTCCAGGCAATACCGCACAAGAGCGAAAAGGCGACAAAGCCGACGACCGAACCGAGGAACAACTCCTTGCGTCCGAATTTGTCCGAGAGCCAGCCCGTCATCGGCGTGACGATGGCTGCCGCGACGATATAGGACGTCAGCACCCAGTTGATGGTGTCAGGAGAAGCGCCGAGGTCGCCCGACATCGACGGCAACGCGACGTTGGCGATCGTGGTATCGAGCACCTGCATGACCGTCGCCGCCATGATGGCGACCGTGGCCAGCCCGCGGTTCGGAACTTCGCGAAAGGTTTGATCTGCGCTCATGGCAACATTGTCCAGTCCGGAATGATCGGTGGCCTGCGGGCTTTCCGGGCGGCAGGCGACCCAACTCGGGAAGATGCCAGCCGTTTTGGGGGTTAACGGTGGCGCCCGCTTGAGGTGCCTGCCGCCCGGAAACTCTTGGCGGGTAGCGACGAAGGCTGATCCGGCCAGGACGGCGCATGTGCACCGTCTCAACCCGTCTCACCTGCCGCGCCGGCCCGCCGGCAATCCGATCCTCCTCGTAAAACTGTGCTCCGGTTCCAACGAACCGTTTTCTTACTTGGCCTCGCCGGCGAAAGCCTTGCCGAACAGGCCGCCAAAACCGCGCGAGACACCGGTGTCGACGGTGACGGAGGCGCTCATGCCCGCGCGCAACGCGAGCTCGGCATCCTTGTCGTCAAGTTGCAGGCGCACGGGGATGCGCTGCGTGACCTTGACCCAGTTTCCGGTGGCGTTCTGTGCCGGCAGCAGCGAGAATTGCGCTCCGGTGCCGGCGCCGATCGCCTGCACAGTCGCCTCGAAGGTCTTGTCCGGATAGGTATCGAGCACGACCTCGGCCTTCTGGCCCGGCTTCATGCGGGTCAGCTGCGTTTCCTTGAAGTTGGCATCGATCCACGTATCGCCGGTCTCGACCAGCGCGAACAGCGGCGTGCCGACGCCGACATACTGACCGACGCGGAAGGATGCGGCCTTGTAGGCAACACCATCGTCGGGTGCCCGCACGGTCGCCTGGGAAAGGTCGAAAGCAGCCTTGTCGCGTGCGGCAAACGCGGCCAGCACGGTCGGATGCTGGTCCGTGGCAATATCGGGATTGCCATCCAGCGCAGCCTTGGCGCTGTCGATACCCTGGACCGCAACAGAGAGATCCTGCTTGGCCTTGTCGAGGTCGTTGCGGGCCTGGTCGAGGGTGGATTGCGGGTTGATACCCTTCTTCACCAGATCAACGGCACGGTCATATTGCGACTGCGCATAGGTGACCTCGCTCGATGCCGACAATTCCTTGGCCTGGGCCTGCCTGTAGGCGGAACGCAACTGCTCGACACCGAGCCGCGCGTTGGCGACAGCGGCATCGGCCTGCGCGAGAGCGATCTTGTAGGGTTCGGGGTCGACGGCGAACAGCACGTCGCCTTTCCTCACCGGCTTGTTGTCGGCAACGTTCACTTCAACGATACGACCGGGGACATTGGCTGCGATCGAAAGCGTCGCCTGCTGCAGGTTGGCGTTTTCTGTTTCTTCATAGCGACCACCGGTCACGTAGTAATAGCCGCCGGCAGCCACGAGGATCAGCGGCACCGAAACCATCAGGAAGAAGCGAAGGCCGCGGGACTTCTTCTTCTGCGGCACCGCCAGCGTTTCCACCGGAGGCGGCGCTGCTATGGCCGGCTGGGCAGCCGGGGTCGGCTGTTCCATATCGAGCTTGGCAGCATCTTTCTCATCGATCTTGGACACGGCGTTCATTGGGGTGCACTTTCTAAGGTCTTGGCTTCGGTGCCATCTTCAATGTCTTGGGAAGACGTTATGTTGCTGTTCAGGTTCTCGATGACCCTCTCGAGCCCCTGCATGATGATCT
Organism: Mesorhizobium sp. Pch-S; assembly: GCF_004136315.1. Taxonomy (NCBI): domain Bacteria; kingdom Pseudomonadati; phylum Pseudomonadota; class Alphaproteobacteria; order Hyphomicrobiales; family Phyllobacteriaceae; genus Mesorhizobium; species Mesorhizobium sp. Pch-S. Next base: position 5,450,522 of record NZ_CP029562.1, on the reverse strand, counting down.
TCTGGTCGGCCTTCGATATGCCGGCAAAAGCCTCTTCGGTGACCTCGCCGACAAAACTCTTCACGTAGACAAAGGCTTCCCGCCCGAGCTCGGTCAGGAAAATCGCGCGCACGCGGCGATCGTTGAGATCAGCCCGGCGTTCGACCCAGCCGCCCTGTTCCATGCGATCGAGCATGCGCGAAACGCTGATGGGCTCGATTTCCAGAAACTCAGCAATACGGGCCTGGGTCGTTCCTTCTTCCTTCGCGACCCAGAACAGCAACCGCCACTGGGCGGCGGAAAGATGCGTATCGATCGCCATCTGCTCCAGGCGCTTGCGCAACAGCCGGCCCACGGTGTGGACCAGAAAGCCAAGCGTATGTTCCGTGTTCGAGGTCATGAGCGTGAGATATAATAAGCATGCTTACTATTCAAGCCGATCACACAAGACGTGATCGGGCAAATTTGCATGACAGCCATGCGCCGACGCCGGAACATCCTGACACGGACGCATACGCGCGACGGCATGACAAAAAGGGCCGAACCCGACGGTTCGACCCTGACAAATCTTCGAACTGGACCAAGGCCAGGTGGCTTGCTGGCCAGGCTTGAGCGCCCCTACTCCGCCGCCTGCCGCACTTTTGTGGTGAGTTGCAACTCGACTGGCGTCGGGTTGCGCAGGATGTCGAGCACCGGGCAGTGCCGGTCGACGGTTTCCTTGAGCCGGGCGATGTCGGCCTCGGACGCCGGACTGTCGATGAAAACCTCGGCATTGATGCGCTGATAGCCCGGTCGAACTTTGGGGTCGACGTTAAAGAAGCCGCGCAGATCGATATCACCGCTCAACTGCACCGATACACTGTCGAGCGGAATGCCAAGTGCGTCGGCGTAAAGCCGGTATGTGATCTCCTGGCATGAACCGAGCGCCGCCAGAACATATTCGACCGGGTTTGGAGCCGTATCCTGGCCGGCCAGCGCCGGCGGCTCATCGACACCGATGCTGAACTGACGGATCGCTACATTCGAACGGAATCCATCAGCAAGCTGCGAACGCGCCTGGAAGGTCACGGCCGCCTGGCTGGCATCAGCGCCGAGCGCGGTTTTTGTGTTGTCGAAAACATCCTTGAAACGGAAGGCCATCGCTCGTCTCCAGTTCGACTGCATCGAATGTTCGAAGTGTCGCGCTTCGGCTCGGCCGGGAAAAGCAAAGCAGTGCCCTCTATACGATCACCACGGGCACGGTCATGCACCAGGCTCTGCGGGAAACAGAACAATGTTGCGATCGTGCAGCGCACGCTCGACGTGACTAAAGCTCCAGGTTCCAGATCTGACCGACGAGTTCCTTGCCAAAGGACGTGTGACGCTCCTCCTTGGCCAGCTTAAACCCTGCATCCTGATAGATGCGTCGCGCCGCAACAAGAATGTCGTTGGTCCATAAGGTCAGCGTCTTGTAGCCGCGCGAGCGGGCAAAGGCGATGCATTCATCCACCAGTCGCTTGCCAATGCCAAGTCCGCGTGCCGATGGCTCGACATAAAGCAGCCTGAGCTTCGCCACATCGTCGGACTGGTGCACGGCGAAGACCGATCCCACCACTTCGCCATTGCGTTCCGCGACCCAGGCGCGCTCCTTCTTCGGATCATAAAACCGGACGAAACCGACGAGGATTTCGGCAACCAGCGCCTCGTAGGTCTCGTCCCAACCATATTCCTGCGCATAAAGCAGGCCCTGCCGATGGGTGATCCAGCCGACATCGCCCGTCTGCAGCGGCCGCAGGATATAGGGCACCTTGGGTTCAATTCCGTCGCCCAACAGCCGCATGATCGTCATCATCGCTGTCACCAGCGTCTCGCGACGCTCAGCCGGCAGTTGGTCCAGCAGCGTGCCTATTTCATTGTTGGAGGCTTCATCCAGGCCCGCGAATGTCCGCCTGCCGGCATCGGTCAGCGCGATTGCCGATTGCCTGGCGTCATCGGCCTGGGCCTGGCGCAACACCAACCCGCGCTCCTCGAACTTCTTGAGCATGCGGCTGAGATAGCCGGCATCGAGGCCAAGCTCACGCCCGAGCTCTGCGGCGCTCTGGCCGTCGCGCTGGGCCAGGTCGAACAGGACTCGCGCCTCACTCAGCGAAAACGGGCTCTTCAGCAGCACCTCCTCGAGCAGGCCGATCTGACGCGTGTAGAAGCGGTTGAAAGCGCGCACGCAGGCGACCTGCTCATCATTGGGGCTGGAAAAAGCAGACATGGGAACCTCTAAGGCATCAATGGACTGCGTCAACGATATTGTTGACTAAGTCAAATATATGGATGCCTGAAGCAACGATCAAGCCCTCCCAAGGGCTTTTCACAGCGACGCGTCAGCCCAACGGCAAGACCGGCCAGTGTTCGATGATATGTCCTTGCGAAAACACCGCGATGGTGCCGAACTGTTGCAAGACGAATTCGGACTGCGTGGGACGCAGAAAGAAGAAATCGTCCGGTTGAAGCGTCGCATCGGCTGGCAGTGCCATGAACTGCTGATTGGAGGACTGGCCAAGTGTCGCCTCCTCCCATGCTCCTTCGGGAAAGACCGGCTTCGCCATCCACTTGCCGCCATAGATGTAGCAGCCTCGGCGTGGGAACCGGCCAAGCATCTGCAACGCCCGGCCGACGAAAGCCGGGCCTGGCAGTTGCGCCTCCACCACCTTCAGCACCGGCGTCGCGATGAACGCCGCCGGCTGGAAGCCGGTGAGACCAGCGGTATCGAAGTCGCTCGGCAGCACGAACGCCGAACCGATCGACACTTCGTTGGCCTGCGTCCGCGCCCCATGCAGCAACGCGGTTTTCGAGCCGCCGATGTTCAGAATCTGCCGCTCGTCCGGCCCCAGGCAGGAGACGAAAGCCTGGAATGCGGCGACCGACTGCGCCAACGCTTTTTCCGGCCCGCCGAACAGATCCGGAATATGCGGCGCGTGCGCCTCGTAACCCATGATGCCTTCGCAACGCAGCAGGGGATGCTGTCGTACCCGCTGCAGCGCGTGCGCCAGCGCCGCCGGTTCGGCAATGCCGCCGCGATGCAGGCCGATATCAACCTCGAAGGCGATGCGCAGCTCACAGCCCAGCGCCTCGGCCATCACCATGTACTGCTCGAGCCGCGCTTCCGTATCGATCAACCAGCAGACACGCCTCCAGTCATCGTGCTTGCACGCCAGAACCCGCCGGGCCGCTTCGACCGGCATCGGCTTGCCGAACAGCAGATCCGCCTTCGGAAAAGCCCTGAGAACCGCCTCACTGATCGGCAGGTGGAAGGTCATGAACCGTGACGCGCCCAAGGTATCGGCAATGCGGGAAAGCAGCGGCAGGCAGGCCAGCGACTTGTCGACCAGCCGAAGTGCAAATTCAGGAGCCAGCTTCTGCCGGGTCAACGAAACATTGCCGTCGAGCCGGTCGCGATCCAGCACAAGGCAAGGCTTGAACAGGCCGGCCTCGCGCAACGCCACCGTCATGGTTTGAAAATAGCCGTCCATCACTTCAAACCGAACAGGTCTGCCATATAGGGCGAAACGAAACGACCTTGCGGATCGATGTCGCGCCGCACATCCATCGCGTCCCTCCAGCGCGGATAGAGCGTCTCGAAATCCGTGGCCTTCAGGCTGTGCATCTTTCCCCAATGCGGGCGCCCGCCATATCTGCGGAAAATCGGCTCCGCCGCGCGCATGAACGGCAGCGGATCATTGGCCGCGTCGTGATGGATCGCAATCGAGCAGGTCGGTCGCCGGTAGAAAGGACTCAGCCAGAATTCGTCGGCTGCGACAGAGCGGACCTCCATCGGGAAATAGACCTCCGGAAAGCGCTTTTCTGTCAGCTCGATGATTTCGGCCAGGGCCCTGGGACCTTCCTCGAAAGGCAGATGATACTCCATTTCGTTGAAGCGGGTGCGGCGATCGCTGGCGTAGACGTTGAGCCAATCCTGCACGTAGTCCTCCGCCGGCAGCCTGGCCATGACGGAGCGGATGATCAATCCGCGCAGCCAGGGTGCCCGGCGCAGCGCCGTGCGCAGCTTGCGCAGCGTGGCCAGACCCGCCTCATCCTCTTCCGGCGGCCTTGGACTCACCGGTGTGTCGGAAAGGTCGCTGGCAATGAACTGGGCATGGCCGGAAAAGGGAACATAGTAGAATTCGGCGGACCGATGCGCGCCCATCATCGGCTCGAATTGCGCCAGCATTTCCTTGATCGGCAGCACCCATTTGCGCCGGTGCAGCCTGTAGGTCGGGATGTTCTTCAACGTGACTTCCGTCAACACGCCGAAACTTCCAAGCGCCACCCCCGTGGCGTGGATCAAGTCGCGATCCATCTCCAACGTGAGTTCGCGCAGCCCGCCTCGCCCATCGACGAACTGTGTCGCCTGGAGCTGCGTATGATAGGCACCAAGCACCCGCCCCGATCCGTGCGTCGCGGTTCCGAGTGCACCACCGATTGCCTGCTTGTCGATGTCGCCCATATTGGGCAGACCCTGTCCGACCTCCTGCAGCAGCTGCATCAGCGAGCCGAGCCTGGTACCGGCTCGGACGCGTGCGACAGCGGCGGCTTCGTCATGCGAAACCAGCCCTTCGAACTTCTCCAGCGACAGCATCGTGCCGTCCGTCCTCGCCAGCGGCGTGAAGGAATGTCCTGCCCCGACGACACGCAGTGGACCTGGGGCGGTCTTCACCGCCTCGACGACGCCGTCGAGGCTATCCGGGGTCAATATCTGCTGCGGCGAGCCTGCGACAAAGCCCGACCAGTTCGTCCAGCGCATGGCGTTGGTCATAAACTATCCTCGCTTCAGGCAGCCGCGCGGTGGCGTGACAGGGCGACAAAAAGGCCAAGCAGGGCGACGGAGGCGATGACGCTGGCCGCCGCGAACTCCGGCACGGCGCGGAAATCGCCTTCATCGATGAGCAATGAAGCAGCGACCGGGCCCAGTGCCAGCCCGAACAGTTGCGCCGCAGGCACCAGCAGCGCTGCCGTGCGCGTCTCGTCGGAAGTGATCGCCAACCGGATCTGATAGGGAACGATGAAGAGCAGGATGAAACCCATGGTCAGTGCGGCTACCCAGAAGGTGGTCAACGCCGGCCCGCCGGCCAGAACCATGCATGCAAGCACGGCAACGATGCCCACCCCTGTTATGGCCAGCCGATAGTCGATGCGCGCCTCGAAGACGGTTGCCGTCATCGCACCGAGGATCTGCGCAGCGAGGCTTGCCGAGACGATCAGGCCGACCGTTCGGCCGTCAATGCCATATTGCTCGCCGAGTGGTTCCAGGAAGGCCCAGACCGAACCGAAGAACATGAAATAACAGAAGATGGAAAGCAGTGCGGTGATGGCGCCAGGCGTCAGCACATTCGAGAAACGCTCGTCTTTCGGCAGGTCCGTATAGTCATCCGGCACCGCACGTGCGACCGCGAGCGACAGCACACACACCACGGCCAGCGTGACGAACCCGCCGCTTGCGCCGTAGGCCGGGATCACCGCGAGTGCCAGCAACAGCGCCAGGATGCACTGAGCCAGGGTCTGCAGCGACACGAAATAACCGCCGATGCGTTCCGCTCTGCGCGAGCGTGCGATCAGTTCGGTCGCCACCGCCACCAGCCCCCCCTCGGCAAGGCCGGCCAAGGCACGGGCAGCGATCAGCATGTTTGCGCTCCCCACATAGGCTGTCCACACATTGGCCAGGGCCAGGAGCAAGAGCAGGATCGCGCTCTTCCCGCGCATGTTGCGCGCCGGAAGCGCCATTGCCACGACGGCCGAACCGATACCTATGGAGACCAGCTCCGCGGTTGCCACCAGGGCCAGTTCATCACCGCTGACATGGCCCTGCGTGAACAGCGCGCCGAGCAGAACCGGCTGCAGCCCAAGGACAAGCAAGCCCACCGAGCCGGTCCACAAAGCTGCGGCGAGCTGCCGTGGTGTCGGATTGCCGACCAGCCAGTCTCCATCTCCAGCATGCGCGGAATTCGTCGAGTCCACAGGCGCCTCCCAACGTCCGTTGCCTCAAGCCAAAAGCTGACAATCAATCAGCATCTTGAAAACTGATACATAATCATCTTTCTTGTCAATGCGGATCTGGTGACGAGGACCCCATGAAAGTGTGGACAGCCGGCTCATGAAACAGGCCAAGCGTACAGCCGCCGGATCACAGTTGCGCCGGCGACCGAAACAGGAGCGCAGCCGGGAGCGCATCGATGCCATCCTGGCCACAGCCAAGCGACTGATCGGCGAAAAAGGCATCGACGCCGTTACCATGAAGGAAGTTGGCGCGCTGGCCGGCGGACCGATTGCCACCGTCTATCACTACTTCCCGAACAAATCGGCGATCCTGGCCACGCTTTATGAGCGCTTCTCCGAGGTGACGCGAGCGCGACAGCAGGAGATTGCGGCAGACATCGACGGGCTGGAGAGCATGATCGCGGCTTCAGACAGGATGCTCGACGACTATTACGAACGCGTTGCCGGAGACCCGGCCATCCAGGACCTCCAAAACGCCATCCAGGCCGACAAGGCACTGCAGAACCTCGACATCGCCGAAACGCATCATCAGGCCGATGTCTTCTGCGACCAGCTCGTGCACCTGCTGAAGCCGGAGCGGCGCGAGGCATTTCGGCGCCTGGTGTTCCTGTTCTTTCAGCTTGCGGGTGGCGTCGTTCGGCTGGCGCTGACGCAGGACAAGGCGGCGGGACAACGCACGATCGAAGACTACAAGTCGATCATCCATGGCCAGTTGCGCACATTTTTCGACTAGGGCAATTCCAGGAAAAAGTATGTTTCCGCGGAAGACGGACATGCCCTGATCGTGCCTCGCTTTTGGGCACGCCCCTCGGAACTGAAATACCGGGAATCAGGCCATGGCTAAAATGATGTGGGCCTGGATCTTTGCGACGATCTCACCCTGCCCGTGTTTTTCCGCAATTGCCCTTGCGACATAGTCGGTCGCAGCATCCAGTTTTCCCGCATCCCTGGCCTCGATCTCGGTCCTCAGCACGGTGCCCTTGCAGTAGGCGACAGCCGGTAGCATCGGCGAGGATGCGCGGCTCTGTTCTGCCCTCGTATCGATCTCGATGTGAGAAAACCCTGCGTTCTCCACGTCGCTACGGATCAGTTCCCTGTCGTGATAGCCGTGCGGCGTGCGTGCCAGGAAACGCGGCGGATCGTTTGGAAAGACTTCAGCGAGAGCATTCGTCACTTCATTTGCCAGGACATTCTCCTCGATGCGATCCCATACGCTGAACAGGAAATGCCCGCCGGGCTTTAGCACCCGTTTCGCTTCGCCATAGGCCGCCACGCGGTCGGGAAAGAACATCGCCCCGAACTGACAGCAAACGAGATCGAAGGCGGCATCCTCGAAGGGCAGCGCCAGAGCATCTGCCTGCCGCCATGTGACACGGTGGTCTGGCTCCTGCCTGGAGGCAGCGTAGTCCAGCATCGGCTGATTGAGGTCGGTCACCACATATTTTGCGTCAGGAGACAATCGTGGCGCCAACGCGCGGGTGACCACTCCGGTACCGGCAGCGATTTCCAGAACGGCGCCGGGCGAGAAGGAAACAACGCGTCGCGCAAGATCCCCGGCATATGGCTCGAAAATCAATGGCACCATATGGCGATCATAGTTCTCGGGTATAGAGCCCGCGAAGACCTGGTCCGCTTTGAGCATGGCCATCACCCGCCGTTCATGGATGCCGTGAGATTAGCATATTTTGCCCCAGCAGGATCGGTGTGGCCGGAGAGCATCCTCCAGAGACTGGAGCAGCCAGGATAAAACGCCAATTTCATGCGGCCAGATGCCGCGCTGCACCTTGACTCTCACCATGGGCGGGATTATCTCACCGCCACGTTAGCACTCACCCACAGAGAGTGCTAACCGAAGGTCCGGCAGGGCCGGACGGAGGAAATTCTTTCTCACCTTTCGCACCGAGGAAATCAAATGGCAAAGTCGAAGTTCCGCCCGCTTCATGACCGCGTGGTCGTTCGCCGGGTTGAATCCGAAGAAAAGACGGCTGGCGGGATCATCATCCCGGACACCGCCAAGGAAAAGCCGCAGGAAGGCGAAGTCATCGCCGTCGGCTCGGGCGCTCGTGACGAGGCCGGCAAGCTGGTTCCGCTGGATGTCAAGGCTGGCGACCGCGTCCTGTTCGGCAAGTGGTCGGGCACCGAAGTGAAGCTCAATGGTGAAGACCTTCTGATCATGAAGGAATCCGACATCATGGGCATCATCGGCTGATCATCCGCCGTTCATCCGCACCATCCAATCTTGATTTCGGGCGCTTAAGCCCAGGAGTAAAAAATGGCTGCTAAAGAAGTAAAATTCTCCCGTGATGCCCGCGAGCGCATGCTGCGCGGCGTCAACATCCTCGCCGACGCGGTGAAGGTCACCCTCGGCCCGAAGGGCCGCAACGTCGTCATCGACAAGTCGTTCGGCGCCCCGCGCATCACCAAGGACGGCGTCACCGTCGCCAAGGAAATCGAGCTTGAGGACAAGTTCGAGAACATGGGCGCCCAGATGGTCCGCGAAGTCGCTTCGAAGACCAACGACATCGCCGGCGACGGCACCACGACCGCAACGGTTCTCGCCCAGGCGATCGTGCAGGAAGGCGCCAAGTCGGTTGCCGCCGGCATGAACCCGATGGACCTGAAGCGTGGTATCGACCTCGCCGTGGTTGAAGTCGTTGCCGCCCTCGGCAAGGCTTCGAAGAAGATCAAGACCTCCGAGGAAGTCGCGCAGGTCGGCACCATCTCGGCCAACGGCGACGAGTCGGTCGGCAAGATGATCGCCGAGGCGATGCAGAAGGTCGGCAACGAAGGCGTCATCACGGTTGAAGAAGCCAAGACCGCCGAGACCGAGCTGGAAGTCGTCGAAGGCATGCAGTTCGACCGCGGCTACCTGTCGCCCTACTTCATCACCAACCCGGACAAGATGATCGCCGAGCTTGAGGACGCTTACATCCTCCTGCACGAGAAGAAGCTGTCCAACCTCCAGGCCATGCTCCCGGTTCTCGAAGCCGTCGTGCAGACCTCCAAGCCGCTCCTCATCATCTCGGAAGACGTCGAAGGCGAGGCTCTGGCCACGCTGGTCGTCAACAAGCTGCGTGGCGGCCTGAAGATCGCTGCCGTCAAGGCTCCGGGCTTCGGCGATCGCCGTAAGGCCATGCTGGAAGACATCGCTATCCTCACCGGTGGCCAGGTCATCTCGGAAGACCTCGGCATCAAGCTTGAAAGCGTGACGCTCAACATGCTCGGCCGGGCCAAGAAGGTCCGCATCGAGAAGGAGAACACCACGATCGTCGACGGCGCCGGCAAGAAGGCCGAGATTCAGGGCCGTGTTGCCCAGATCAAGCAGCAGATCGAAGAGACCACTTCGGACTACGACCGTGAGAAGCTCCAGGAGCGTCTCGCCAAGCTGGCTGGCGGCGTTGCCGTTATCCGCGTCGGCGGTGCGACCGAAGTGGAAGTGAAGGAAAAGAAGGACCGCGTTGACGACGCTCTGAACGCCACCCGCGCTGCGGTGGAAGAAGGCATCGTTGCTGGCGGCGGCGTCGCCCTGCTGCGCGCCACCCAGGCCATCAAGTCGGCCGGCATCAATGCCGACCAGGCTGCTGGCATCGCGATCGTCCGTCGTGCCCTTCAGGCTCCGATCCGTCAGATCGCCTCGAACGCAGGCGCTGAAGCTTCGATCGTCGCCGGCAAGGTGCTCGAGAACAAGGGCGCGACCTACGGCTACAACGCTCAGACCGGCGAATACGGCGACATGATCGCCTTTGGTATCGTCGATCCGGTCAAGGTGGTCCGTACCGCCCTGCAGGACGCCGCTTCGGTTGCAGGCCTGCTGGTCACCACCGAGGCCATGATCGCCGAAGCTCCGAAGAAGGACGCTCCGGCCCCGGCCATGCCTGGCGGCATGGGCGGCATGGGCGGCATGGACTTCTAAGTCCGGCCAACCGGCTCAAGCTTGTGAAGGGCGGCAGCAATGCCGCCCTTTTTCTTTGACACGGTCGTTTCAATCACGGATTTTCGGCATTCCCGACATCGGGACAATTTTCACGATCCGCTGGTAAGTCCCGGCAACGACATGGTTTTTTAACGAAGTCCGTCTACGGCTACCCTTCTCAGGCAACATCCGGGAAAGGGCGGCAGAAATGTCGCCCTTTCTTCTTCTGCGAAGGTCCCAACACGCATCGAGGCTAGCCTTGTCGGAGACATCCGAGATCACGGTCGAGATTGATACGACGCTGGTACGGCGGCTGATCGGCACGCAGTTTCCACAGTGGGCGCATCTGCCGATCCGCAAGGTCGAACCCGGCGGCTGGGACAACCGCACCTTCCTGCTGGGCGATGAAATGAGCGTGCGCCTGCCGAGCGCCGTCGGCTATGCCGCGCAAGTGGCAAGGGAACAGCATTGGCTGCCGAAGCTGGCATCGCACCTGCCCTTGCCGATCCCGGCACCCCTCGCCCTGGGCGAGCCTGGCGAAGGCTATCCCTGGCCATGGTCTGTCTATGGCTGGTTGGAAGGCGAGACGGCGACGGACGGGCGCATCGGCGACCTCGACGAGTTCGCCGTTGACCTGGCCGGCTTCCTGACGGCACTCCATCGCATCGACGCCATCGACGGACCGGCAGCCGGACCGCAGAACTACTTCCGCGGCGGCTCCCTTGCCGTCTATGACGACCAGACCCGCGAGGCCTTTCGCCTGCTTGACGGCCGGATCGACACGAAGACGGCACGTACGCTCTGGGAAGAGGCCCTCGCTACGCGGTGGCGACATGCGCCGGTCTGGGTGCATGGCGACATTGCATGGGGCAACCTCCTGGTGAAGGATGGCAACCTTTGCGCGGTCATCGACTTCGGCAGTTCAGCGGTTGGCGATCCCGCCTGCGACCTGGCGATTGCGTGGACGCTGTTTCAAAACGGAAGCCGTCGTGCCTTCCGCCAGGCCCTGCCACTCGACACCGGCACCTGGGCGCGCGGCCGCGCCTGGACCTTGTGGAAGGCGATGATCACGGTTTCGGGTCAGATCAGCCGAAGCGCCGAGGAGATCCGTTTGTCTGAACGGGTCATCGATGCCGTTCTGGCGGATCATCGGGCCGAAAGCTGACCCGTCAGGATCGGGAAGACAACGACTGCAGCAATGCCCGGATTGCGCGGCTGCATCGAAACGGCGGCGCCGTGCAGGTCAGCGATTGCCTTGACCAGGCTCAGTCCCAGGCCGGTTCCCGGTGTCGAGCGGCTCTTGTCCAGCCGGTAGAGGCGCCGAAAAACCTTCTCCTGCTCTTCACTGGGGATGCCCGGGCCGTTGTCGCGCACCTCGGCGACAAGACTATCGGCCTGTCGGTTCGCTGAAATTTCGATCCGCGTCCCTTCCGGGGTGTGGCGGATGGCGTTTTCGATCAGGTTGGCGAAGAGCTGGGTCAGCAGTTCGCGGTCGCCGGTGATCATATCGCCAGCTATGCAATTTTCGATAAGCAGTACCTTGCCGTCATCCTTGGCGACTTCGGCGTAGATATCCGCAACCGATGCCACCACCTCGGTGAGGTCGAGCTGAACGAAACGTGCCCTGCGTGCGCCCGCTTCGATCTGCGCGATCCGCAGCAATGCATCGAACGTCTCGTTGATCTGCGTGCTTTCTGCACGGGCTTCGGCGAGATCCGGCGAAACATCCACCCGCTTGCCCGCCTTGTCAGCAGCGCCGTCAAGGATCATGTGCAGGCGGTTGAGCGGTGTTTTCAGGTCATGAGCAATATCGCTGCTGACTTGCCGCATGCCCTCCACCAGCGAACCGAGCCGGTCGAGCGCAGCATTGATCTGTATCGAGACCCCATCGATGTCGTCATCGCGGCCGAGCTGCGGAATACGGGCCTCGAGCTTGCCTTGCGAGACGGCCACCATCGTATCGCCAATCGCATCCAGCCGGCGCTGCACGCGGGATGCCAGGAATGCGCCACCGGCAATGGCAAGGCCAGCGACAATCGCAGCAGCCCAGACAAAGCTCGCCAGCAGCAGGCTTTCCAGCTCTTCCGTTTCCTTGAAACTCTGTGCGACGGTGAGGTTGGTCGAGCCGACCTTGCCCGAATAGGCCCTGTATGGTGCTGTCTCGGGGAAACCCGGAGTGCCTTCCGGCACGATGGCAAACCCCTCGGGCAGATCGATCGCTGAAAGGTTACCCGCCAGACTCTCACCTTGCGCGCCGGTCAGGGAGATCAGCTGGTCATTGCCCGCATTGCCGACGGCGTGGCTGTTAACAGCGATGATGAGGTCGTCGACGTCGCTCTCGGCATAGGTCGTCGCGATCATCGAATAGGCTTGCCGGACGGAATCATCGAGACGCCGATCAAGGTTCGCGCTCATCGTCTGGTAGACGATGCCACCGGTCAGCAGGAAGGCGAGAATAACGAAGGCCGAGAAGGCCAGCGCCAGCCGGAATGGCGTCGAGCGCAGCAGACTTTCAACGGGACGCATAGAGGCTGTAGCCGGTGTTCCGGACGGTATGGAGCAATGGCACCGTGAAGGGGCGGTCGATCTTGGCGCGCAGACGGCTGACATGATTTCGACCACGCTGGTCTTGGGATCGAAATGAAAGTCCCAGACCCGCTCCAGCAGCATGGTGCGGGTGATCACCCTGCCCTCGCCGCGCATCAGAACCTCCAGGAGCCGGAACTCACGCGGCTGCAGCTCGATGGACTGTCCCTGCCGCGCCACATGACGCTTGACCAGATCCATTTCGAGGTCAGCCACCTTGAGCACGGTCTTCTGCTCCTGCACCGGCGGACGGCGACCGAGCGCCTGCAGGCGCGCCAGAAGCTCAGAAAAGGCGAAGGGTTTCACCAGATAGTCGTCTGCACCCGCCTGCAATCCCTCGACCCGATCATCCACCCCTCCTACCGAGGTCAGGAAAATCACCGGCGTCATGACGCCCGCGGCACGCAGCGATTTCACGACGGAAAGCCCGTCGAGCCCCGGCGTCATGCGATCGACGACGAAGACGTCATAGGCTTCGCGGGTTGCCTGGAACAGTGCGTCACGGCCGTCGGCCAGGTGGTCACAGATATGCCCGGCCTCGTTCAGTCCCTTGGCGACGAAGGCCGCCGTTTTCTTGTCGTCCTCCAGCATAAGGATGCGCATGCGTTCAGACCCAGTTTGGAAAGCCGCAGCTGGTCGCGATCCGGCACGCAAAGGAACCATCACCGCGCAGCCATCGGCGCGACGATGAGGTGGCAGGGCTTTATGATAAAATGATGGAGCGCTGCGGTCCTTATCATGGCAAGGCAGCCTGCCTGTTTCATAGAAAGCCTTGTGTGCAGCCACTGTGCCCAACGGAGCAGGCTGGCTCAGGAAGCAGGCATAATGGCTATGTCTCGCCGCCGCCTGCCCGTCACCTTACGGATTGGCGAGATTTTTCGACCTTCTGCGGCGGGAATGTCATCGATCCTCAGCCTTGCCAACGACGCGCCAACGCATTTGTGAACATCACATTGCCAATGTCATCAGTCGCCTCGCCTAGCGCCACATCCATGCCGGCATTGGTGATCCTCACCAGCGCGAAGCCGCCCATGAAGCTGGCCTTCGGCTTGACGATATCCAGCCCGTCCCGCTGATAGATCATCGGCGTTTCGTGCTGGTGACCGTGAAAGACGGCGACGACGTTGTAGCCTTTGATAGCCGCCAGCAGCGCTTCACGATCCTCATCGTTCCACCAGTGCGGCGCACCGGAGCCGTCGTCATCGAAGGTGGATTTCTGCGGATCCCAGCGTTCGAGTGAAAAACTGTCCCAACCGTAGTGCTGGAACAACACCACGGGCCTTCCGTCCGCTGCGTTGGCCGCAAGGTTGCGTTTCAGCCATGGCAGGCTGCTTGCGGCGCCGAACGCCGTGTCGCCCCCGAAGCGATGCAATTGCACCAGATGCAGCCCGCCCCAGTCCCAGGAGTAGCAATCGGAGGCGACATCATAGTCGGCGACCGAAACCGGCGGCTTGAAGAACACTCCGGCACGATGATTGACCTCGACATAGTCGCGCAGTTCACGTCGGTACCAGTCGGCGTGGGGTGGTGGCCCATTCTGGTCGAGGTCGTGATTGCCGAGGCCGACATAGACCGGCACGTTCACGCGATCCGGCCCGATACCCTGTTGGTAGCGCTGGCTGAACTGGAGCAGTTGGGTGCCTTCGCTTGGTTGCGTCACCTGGCCGCCGCCATCATCGGTCATGTCACCACCGACGATGATACCCAGCGGCGTACCGATCCGGCTGCCGGCGGAGCGCAGAGCAGAGCCAACACCATTGATCTCGGCCGGCCATGACTTGTCTCCAATACCGTTCAGCGCCGCGATATGGCGCAGCAGCGCCGCATCGGTCTTGCCCTCCTGCAGGCAATTGGGGCTGAGCCCGCTGGCCATGCGGCAGGCATGGATATCGGCGATGAACAGGAACGTGGCATCGACTGGCGGCACGCCTGCAGCCGCCTGACCTTGGACAAGGCCAGGCGCGATCATGTTTGCACCCGCGGCTCCAATGCCGGCAAGCAGTGCACGGCGCGATATCGGGAATGGAAGCTGGCCGGCCATGGCGCTTACTTCAGCATGCCGCCCACACTCTCGTCCAGCTGGCACAAGACTGACCTCATGCCCGGACGACCGCAAGCCCCCGTGCCACCAGCGGTGCCGTCATCGCCTCCGGCGTATCCCTCGCGACGATCAGCGTCGTGACATCTTCGAGCGGAGCCACAAGGCAAGGCGACACCGCCCCGAGTTTTTCTGTCGTCGCCAGGACAACCGTCTCGGCGGCCCGGCTGATCAACGCGCGTTTGATCGCCGCTTCCTCGATATCGCCCGTCGTCAGTGCCTCCTCGGCGTGCACGCCGGTTACCCCGAGGAACAAAAGGTCGGCACGAATGCGCGCAATTCCTTCAATTGCCAGCGCCCCGACGGCAACCATCGAATGCCGGAACAGTTTTCCGCCGATCAGAACGATCTCGGCGGCATGCCCCTCCAGCGCGACGGCGATCTCCGGACTATGGGTGATCGCGGTGAAACGAAGGTCACGTGGTACGTGGCGAACGATCTCCAGATTGGTGGTGCCTCCGTCGAAAATGACTGTTCGACCGGGTTCGATCCTTTCGGCGGCCTTGCGCCCGAGCGTGGCCTTGGCCTCGACAGCCATCCCCCTGCGGACGGGCAGCGCCGCTGTTGTCGGCGAAGCCGGCAGCGCACCGCCATGCACGCGCTGCAACAGACCTTCAGCCGCGAGTTCGCGCAGGTCGCGCCGGATCGTGTCCTCGGAAATCGCCAGATCCTGGCTGAGCCGTTTGGCCACCACCTCGCCGTCACGCTCCAGAAGCTCGAGGATCAGTAGCTTGCGTTGGCTGGTCAGCATTTTTTACCTGCCTGATATTTCATAATATTGCACGAATCTGCACGAAAATGTATGAAAAACTCTTTACTCGTGCACATTCAGAATTTGTCATGACAGAAAGGGGAAAACCAGTGCTGATCCTCATCGCTGGTCCTTATCGCTCAGGAACCAATGACGATCCCGACAAGATGGCCGCCAATCTGGATCGCCTGGAAAGCGTCGCGGTACCGCTGTTCAGGGCCGGCCACATCCCGATGATCGGGGAATGGGTGGCACTGCCGCTTGGAAAGCAGGCCGGATCGACCGGCGTGTCCGACCCGATTTATGATGAATTTGCCTATCCCGTCGCCGAACGCCTGCTGCGCCATTGCGATGCGGTGCTGCGCCTGCCCGGCGCCTCGAAGGGCGCGGACGAAGACGTCCGTCTGGCGCGCGAGCGTGGCCTGCCGGTGTATTTCGATCTCTCCGAAGTGCCCTCTGCCGCTTGAAGCGCCGCTGTAAAACACCCGTCATGAATGCGCGGTTCAGCTTCAACCGATTTGGTTTCGGATGCCGCGCATTCTTCGCTTGAAGCGTATTGTGCAACGCGATAGGCCCTTGCCACCATATCAGATTGGAGTGAGGCCGTGAGCGCTGACAAGACCAGAACCGAAACCGATACGTTCGGCCCGATCGAAGTGGCCAGCGATCGCTACTGGGGTGCACAGGCGCAGCGTTCGCTCGGCAATTTCAAGATCGGCTGGGAAAAGCAGCCGCTTTCGGTGGTGAGGGCGCTCGGCATTGTCAAACGCGCCGCGGCGGAAGCCAACATGGAACTGGGCCGCCTCGACCCTGCACTTGGCAAGACCATCATCGAAGCCGCGCAGGAAGTGATCGACGGCAAGCTCAATGATCATTTCCCGCTCGTCGTCTGGCAGACGGGCTCGGGCACGCAATCCAACATGAACGCCAATGAGGTGATCTCGAACCGGGCGATAGAACTGCTCGGTGGCACGATGGGCTCCAAGAAGCCGGTGCACCCGAACGATCACGTCAACATGAGCCAGTCGTCGAACGACACCTATCCAACCGCGATGCACATCGCCTGCGCCGAACGCATCGTGCACGATCTTCTGCCGGCCCTGAAGCATCTGCACGCCGCGCTCGATGCCAAGGCAAAAGCCTTTGACCACATCGTCAAGATCGGCCGCACCCATACGCAGGACGCCACACCGCTGACGCTCGGCCAGGAGTTCGGCGGTTACGCCGCTCAGGTTGCCTCCTCCATCAAACGCATCGAGCTGACGCTGCCCGGCCTGCAGGAGCTTGCGCAGGGCGGCACAGCTGTCGGCACCGGCCTCAACGCCCCTATCGGCTTCGCCGAAAAGGTCGCGACAAACATCGCCAAGATCACCGGCATCGCCTTCACCTCGGCTCCAAACAAGTTCGAGGCACTCGCCGCCCACGATTCCATGGTGTTCTCGCACGGTGCCATCAACGCGACCGCGGCGGCCCTGTTCAAGATCGCCAACGACATCCGTTTCCTCGGGTCCGGCCCGCGCTCGGGTCTGGGCGAGCTGTCCTTGCCGGAAAACGAGCCTGGATCCTCGATCATGCCCGGCAAGGTCAATCCGACCCAGTGCGAAGCGCTGACCCAGGTCTGCGTGCAGGTGTTCGGCAACAATGCTGCCCTCACCTTCGCCGGTAGCCAGGGCCATTTCGAGCTCAACGTCTACAATCCGCTGATGGCCTACAACTTCCTGCAGTCGGTGCAGCTGCTATCCGACGCAGCAGTCTCGTTCACCGACAACTGCGTGGTCGGCATCGAGGCTCGCGAGGACAACATCAAGGCGGCGCTCGAACGCTCGCTCATGCTGGTCACAGCCCTGGCGCCGACGATCGGCTACGACAATGCCGCCAAGATCGCCAAGACCGCGCACAAGAACGGCACCACGTTGCGCGAGGAGGCCGTCGGCGGCGGCTATGTCAGCGACGCCGACTTCGACCGCCTCGTCAAGCCGGAAGACATGACGCACCCCGGATAACACCGCGAACCTGTGAACGATGTGTTGCCGGACAACCGTCTTTAGTGAACGCTGAAATTGCGCTACCTTGATGGTGTTGCGTTCCCGGGGGGACGCTTGCCATTGGAGGGTACCTTGTCCGTCAACTCATCCGCCACTTCCGGCGTTACCTCAAACGCTTCGGCTGTCATTCTTGTCAGCCGCATCTTCCTGTCCATCCTGTTCATTCTGGCCGGTTACGCGAAGCTAACCGATCTGGCCGGCACTGCTGGCTTCTTTGGCAGCCTTGGTCTGCCGGTTCCATCCGTCACCGCCGTCGTTGTCGGTCTGGTGGAGCTGGTCGGCGGCCTGGCCATCCTGGTCGGCTTCCAAACCCGCATCGCTGCGATTGTCCTTGCCATCTTCGTTCTCGGCGCAACGGCAGCCGCGCATCTCGATTTCTCGCAGCCGCTCAACCCGCTGATGCTGCAGAAGAACCTCGCCATCACCGGCGGCTTCCTGTTGCTCGCGCTGATCGGCGCCGGCGCCTATTCGATCGACGGCCGTCGCGGCTAATCGATCCACGAAGCAGAAACCGAAGGGCGTGGATGAACTCCGCGCCCTTTTTCGTTGTCAGAACGTTTCCATTTTTGTCTTCCCGCAAACCGCGACACGCTCGCTGGAATTGATCTGGTGTCTGCATGCCTGCAACCGATGTAAACTGCATCAGCGGCACCTCTGATGGGAGGCACGACATGCAAACCAATCTTCTTCTGCTTCTGTCCCGGCTTTTGCTGGCAGCCTTGTTTGTACCTGCCGGTATCCAGACGCTTGGCGACATAGGCGGTGCGACGCGTTATTTCAGCGGTCTGGGCCTGCCCTCGCCGCAGCTTGCGGCCTGGGGAGTCGGTCTGTTCGAGCTGATTGCCGGACTTGCCATCCTGGCTGGCTTCCGAACCCGTATCACCGCCGCCTTGCTTGGCGCATTTTGTCTGGTCGCCGGTTATCTTGGCCATTATGGCCAGGGTGATGATCCCACACTCGCTTTCCTGCACACACAGATGCTGATGAAGGATATCGCCATTGCAGGCGGCTTCCTGGCACTCGCCGCTGCGGGCGCAGGTGGTTATTCGATAGACGCATTGAAGCGCTAGGCGCGGCTACTTGGCGCTCACGCTCGGGCCGCCATCCACCGCCAGGAAGAGCCGGCGGTTGGTGATCTTGGCAAGTTGCGCCAAACGCCCCGCCGGACGCTCTCCGTAGAGACCGGCAAGGTCGGCCGGGATGACCAGCGCGAGCGCGCCATTGCCACGGTTCTCCCAGCGCAGGCGCGGCATCACGCCAGGCATCGATGCCGTGAGCAGGTAGACGACACGCATCATGCCGGCCAGGATACGCGCCCGCTCCAGGTAGCGTGGCGTCGCCAGTGCCTTGATCTCAGGCGCAATGCTCTCGTTGAACACGCCGTCATGGCGATAGGCATTGGCCAGGGCGAGGAATGCCCGGCCCGGATGGTCGACGCCGATGAAGGAGGCGTGCGCGATGATGTTGAGCGATTGGCGGCCACGATATTCAGGATGCGCGCGCCAGCCGATATCGGCGAGCAGGCAGGCGGCCCGGCGATAGCGCGCCTCATCGACGGTTTCCTCGATCCCGAACGCCTCGAACGACTTCCCGGTCCAGTCGACCAGCTCGTGCGCGTGGGTCACCGAACGCGAACGCAGCCGGGCCAGTTCCTCGGCCGCCGAGATCAGCGGATCGGCCTTGCGCTCGACCTCGTCGAGCAGCGAATAGAGATAGCCTTCGCGCACGCCGATCGCCGACACGACGATCTTCGATGGCTGCATCGCGCCGAGGATTTCCTGCAGCACGATAGCGCCATAGGGCAGCAGCGACCGGCGGTTCTTCGACACACCTTCGATGCCTTTGACCTTTTCCACGTCACCCTTGCCGACCTGCCTGAGAAAAGCCAGCGCACTTTCCACGCCGATCTCATAGTGATGCATGACACCAAGCGGATAGTTGTTCATCTCCATATGGAGACGCGCCAGGTTTCGCCAGGTACCGCCAACGGCGTAGAAGGCCCTGCCCTGGCCGCCCTTGAGCAGCTTGGCCTTGGCCAGCTGCGTCTTGGCAATGCGTGTCGCTTGCGCCAGCGAATTCTTGGCCATGTCCTGAAGTCGCAGGCCACCGAGCGGCAACGTGATGCCGTCTCCGATCACTTCCCCGTTGATGTCGATCAGTTCCAGGCTGCCACCGCCAAGGTCGCCAGCGATGCCGTTGGCCGGATGAAAGCCGGAAATGACGCCGAGCGCCGAATAATAGGCTTCCTGGCGGCCGCTCAGCACATGGATGTCGGTACCGAGAACCTGTTCGGCGCGATGGATGAAATCCGGACCGTTGACAGCCTCGCGTGCGGCTGCAGTGGCCAGCACATACATGCGTTCCGCGCCGGCCTGTTCGGACAGAGCCCGGAAACGGCGGAATTCCTCCATCGAGCGCGTCACCGCTTCGGGATCCAGCTTGCCCGTCGAAACGATGCCACGACCAAGGCCGGCCAGCATCTTCTCGTTGAACAGCACGGTCGGCGAGCGCGCCAGCCCCTCATAGACGACGAGGCGGATCGAGTTCGAGCCGATATCGATGATCGACAGCGGGCGGCGGTCCTGCAGCCGCCCCTGGGAAGCGGCCATCATCAGCCGGCCATGTCCTTCTTGCGGCGCTTGAACTGCGCGATGCGCTTCGGCGCATGCGACTTCAAGGCATCGCCCCGTCCCGACAGGCTAGGATTGGTCATGAAATATTCCTGCGCGTTGAACGGCTCTTCGCCCTCATCAGGCACAAGGCGCCGCGAGGTACCGTCGGCCAATACTTCGAAACTTTGCTGGTTGTCCATGATGTTGCCCAGCATGATCTGGCCAAGGATCTGCTCATGCACAGTTGGATTGGTGATCGGCACCATGCATTCGACGCGACGATCGAGGTTGCGCGGCATCAGGTCTGCCGACGAGATGTAGACGACGGCGTCATCGGACGGCAGTCCATGTCCGTTGCCGAAGCAGTAGATGCGGCTGTGCTCGAGGAAGCGGCCGATGATCGACTTCACGCGGATGTTCTCGGAAAGTCCCGGAACCTGTGGCCTCAGACAACAGATGCCGCGCACGACGAGATCGATTTCCACTCCTGCACGGCTGGCATCGTAGAGCGCGTCGATGATGGTCGGGTCGACCAGCGAGTTCATCTTCATCCAGATGCGCGCTGGTTTGCCATTGTGTGCGTGTTCGATCTCTTCCTTGATATGATCCAGGATGCGGCTGCGCAGCGTGTAGGGAGACAGCGCAAGACGCATCTCGCCGGTCGGCTCGGCGTAACCGGTGATGAAGTTGAAGATCTGCGCGACATCGCGGGCAATGCGTGCGTCGGTCGTGAAGAAGGACAGATCGGTATAGATGCGCGCCGTGATCGGATGGTAGTTGCCCGTGCCAAGGTGCACGTAGTTGCGCAGCCTGCCGTCTTCACGCCGCACCACCAGTGACATCTTGGCATGGGTCTTCAGTTCGAGGAAACCGAACACGACCTGCACGCCGGCGCGCTCGAGGTCGCGCGCCCAGCGGATGTTGGCCTCCTCGTCGAAACGCGCCTTCAATTCGACCAGCGCAGTCACCGACTTGCCAGCCTCCGCGGCATCAGCCAGCGCGCGCACGATCGGGCTGTCGTTGGAGGTGCGATAGAGTGTCTGCTTGATGGCGACGACTTCAGGATCCGCCGCTGCCTGGCGCAGGAACTGCACCACGACGTCGAATGATTCATACGGGTGATGGACGACGATGTCCTTCTCGCGGATGGCGGCGAAACAGTCGCCGCCATGTTCGCGGATGCGTTCCGGAAAGCGCGGATTGTATGGCACGAACTTCAGGTCGTCGCGGGCGATGGAGACGATCTCGGAAATCTGGCTGAGCGCCAGTGGCCCTGTCAAAACGCTGATCCGGCTCGACGAGACGCCAAGTTCGCCCGCAACGAACTCGCGCAGCTCTTCCGGCATCAGATTGTCGAACTCGATACGGATCACCGAGCCGCGGCGGCGGCGCTTCAACGCCGTCTCGAACAGCCGCACGAGATCCTCGGACTCCTCTTCCACCTCGATATCGCTGTCGCGGATGATGCGGAACGTGCCGGAACCTGTGACCTCATAGCCCGGGAAAAGCTTGCCGATATAGAGGCCGACCACCGCCTCGAGCGGAATGAAACGCACATGGCCCTTGCGATCCGGCAGGCGGATGTAGCGTTTCAGGGCCTGCGGCAAACGCAGCAGCGCGCTCATCGTCTCACCGTTCTTGCGATGACGCAGCTGCAGGGCGATCGAAAAGCCGAGATTGGGAATGAATGGGAACGGGTGTGCAGGGTCGATCGACAGCGGCGTCAGCACCGGGAAGACCTGTTCCTGGAAATGTTCCTCCAGCCAGATCCTTTCATCCTTGGTCAGCACATCGCCGGCGACCGTTTCGATGCCCTCCTTGTTGAGCAGCGCCATCAACGCCGACAGGCTCTTCTGCTGATCCTCCTGCAGGCGCTCCACTTCGCGCAGCAACTGCTCGAGCTGCTGCTCCGGCGTGCGCCCATCCGGGCTTTTCAGCACGATGCCTTCGCGTACCTGCCCCGCAAGGCCGGCGACACGCACCATGAAGAACTCATCCAGATTGGCAGCGGAGATCGACAGGAAGCGGACGCGCTCGAGCAGCGGATGGTGCGCGTTGAGCGATTCCTCCAGCACACGGCGGTTGAATTGCAGCCAGGAGAACTCGCGATTGACGAAGCGGTCAGGATTTCCGCCCTCGACGCTTGCCGTTTCGACATTGATGAAGTCGGCCTGGACCGGCTTGAGCTCGTTCATGTCCGCCTTTCTCTCCAGCGAGTCACACCGGTTAACCGGCTCAATTTATCCTGTGACAGGGTTTTGCGACAGTTTCATTTCATCGAACTTGCAAAGAACACAGATATGCTTCAAACGCATGTCGTACGCGCTGAAGGAGACGATGATGGCCGGCGGTTCCATTCCCCATTTCCAGAACGATGCGGGCCATCCGGCAATCGAGATCGGCGTACGCGAATTCATGTGCGTTGGTGCCAACCCGCCCTTCGATCACCCGCACGTCTTTCTCGATCTCGGCAGCGACGACGAGAAGGTCTGCCCCTACTGCTCGACCCTTTATCGCTATTCGGCCAAGCTGAAAGCGACCGAAACGGTCCCGGCAGGCTGCCTCTACGTCGATCGCGCCGCCTGATCTTCCGATCGTCCGGTCATGACCATGGATACGCGGTCTCGCCCGGTCGTGATCGCGGGTGGCGGCATTGCCGGACTGACAGCCGCGCTCGCCTTCGCGCAGCGCGGCTTCGCGGTCGAAATTTATGAACAGGCACCGCGCCTCGAAACCGTCGGCGCGGGTATCCAGCTCTCCCCGAACGCGACACGGATCCTGGCAAGCCTCGACGTGCTGGAGCGGTTGCTGCCGATGGCAGTCAGGCCGGAAGCCGTTGCGCTCAAGGACGCGGCCAGTCTGAAGGAACGCGCGCGCGTCCCGCTTGGTGCCTTCGCCGAACAGCGCTGGCAGGCGCCTTATCTCACAGCCCACCGCGCCGATGTACAGGCGGCGCTGGTTGCGCGAGTGGCCGAAACGGCGGGCATTCGGCTGATCACCGGCGCGACGCTCACGGACATCGGCACCTCCCCTGAAAACCTTGTCGGCACCTTCGATCAAGAGGGAACAGAGGTTCGGCCAATCGGCTCATTGCTGATCGGTGCGGATGGCGTCTGGTCAAAAGTCAGGGAACTGCCAGGACTTGCCGGCAAAAGCCGTTTCACCGGCGAGCTCGCCTGGCGTATTACCATTGCCGCGGACAGTACTGCCGGCAGGACCTTTGCTTCCGTCGGCGCAGCCGGCTGTGTCACCGCTTTCCTGCATTCCGGTTTTCATCTCATTGCCTATCCGGTCAGCGCGGGAGCGGCGATCAACCTGGTGGCCTTCACCAAAGGCGAGCGCATTGCCGAGGGCTGGTCCGGTCATGCCGATCCTGCAATCCTGACCGGAGCGCTGAAAGGCGCGGCCCCTGCGCTGGAGAGACTGATTGCGGAAGCGGGAACCTGGCTGGCCTGGCCGCTGCATGCGGTCGACCAGAAACAGTCATGGACACTGCCGCAAGGCGTTGCCCTGATTGGCGATGCGGCACACGCCATGACACCTTTTGCAGCACAGGGCGCGGGCATGGCGATCGAGGATGCCGCCACGCTTGCCGCGTGCATTGCCGAATCCCCGGCCAGCATCGCCCATGCGCTGGCAACCTGGGAACAACAGCGCAAGCCGCGCGTAGCCAAGGTGGCGCGACGCGGCGCACTCAACCATCTCGCCTGGCATGCGACGGGTCCGGTGGCACTGGCGCGCAATCTTGTGCTGGCTTTGCGTCCGCAGCACCGCCTCGCCTCGGATCTCGACTGGCTTTACGGCTGGCATATGCCGGATACGGGCGCCGCTCGCAAAGCCTGACGGCCCCATTCACTGCCGATTGTAGAGTTGCATCGAAAGGTTCAGCGACCACGGCAACGGGTTCCACCAGCCCGTCTTGAGCCCGGCCACCCGCAGGGCCTTGGCCGTCCAGGTATTGCAGCCGACAAGCGCGTTGAAGGCACCTTCGGCCTCGTAGAATCCGTCGCTGGTGGAGTAGCCGGCATCCGGAATGAATTTCGGCCGGTCCGCCTGCCGCGAGAAGCTTGAGTCTATGAAGTCCAGCAGCGCCGTGAACCGCGCTTCGCTGATGTCATAACCAGCCACGGCCGGATGCTGCTCGGGGATGGCACCTGCGATATCGACATGCATTGCAGCGGCGTCAACCGTTAGCGCCTTGAACACCGGCGCTGCTTTCAGTTGCGACCAGGTCGGCGTTTCGAGATAGAAGGCCCGGCCTCCCCAACCGAAGATGAGGTAGCGTACGCCCTCCTCATTTGCCGGGATGCCGTCTTCGGCAAGGAAGCGGAAGCGTTCCAGGACCGCCGCATCGAGCGGAACGGCAATGTCGGTATGGATGGGATTGCTGATGACGTAGATGCGGCGCGTGAGCGGGCCTTCATCCGCATCTGTCGACCAAAGCGGCCTTGGCACAACCGTACCCAGGACGGCAATGCCGGCGACCAGAGCCACAACACGGAGAACCAGGCGAAAGGCTCTTCTCATCTCGATGTCCCGCAGCAACCACCACCCATGGGCAACCCTTTTGCCGGCCCAAGCAAAAGGCCCCGCCTTGCGACGGGGCCTTTTTCGAAAATTGCAGGCAGCGCGATCAGTGCAGGATCTGGCTGAGGAAGAGCTTTGTGCGCTCGTGACGGGGATGATCGAAGAACTCCACCGGCGTGTTCTCTTCCACGATCTGGCCCTGATCCATGAAGATCACGCGGTTGGCCACCTTGCGCGCGAAACCCATCTCGT
This sequence comes from Mesorhizobium sp. Pch-S, assembly GCF_004136315.1. Lineage (NCBI taxonomy): Bacteria > Pseudomonadati > Pseudomonadota > Alphaproteobacteria > Hyphomicrobiales > Phyllobacteriaceae > Mesorhizobium > Mesorhizobium sp. Pch-S. Next base: position 5,425,735 of record NZ_CP029562.1, on the reverse strand, counting down.
GCGTCACGCACAGCATCGTCATGCCCTCTTCGGCAAGACCGACCATCGTTTCCAGAACCTCCTTGATCATTTCCGGATCCAGCGCCGACGTCGGCTCATCGAACAGCATGATGCGCGGGTTCATGCACAGCGAACGTGCGATCGCCACGCGCTGCTGCTGGCCACCCGACAGCTGGCCCGGATATTTGTGTGCCTGCTCCGGGATCTTGACCCGCTTCAGGAAATGCATGGCGGTCTCTTCCGCCTGCTTCTTCGGGATCTTGCGCACCCAGATCGGCGCCAGCGTGCAGTTCTCAAGGATCGTCAGGTGCGGGAACAGGTTGAAGTGCTGGAACACCATGCCGACCTCGCGGCGCACTTCATCGATCTTCTTCAGATCGTTGGTCAGTTCCTTGCCGTCGACGATGATCTTGCCCTTCTGGTGCTCTTCCAGACGGTTGATGCAACGGATCATCGTCGATTTGCCCGAGCCCGAAGGACCACAGATGACGATGCGCTCGCCGCGCATCACCTTCAGGTTGATGTCCTTCAGCACATGGAACTCGCCATACCACTTGTGCATGCCGACGATTTCGATCGCTACGTCGGTATCCGACACATGCATCTTCTTGGTGTTGACGCTCAGCTCTTCCGCGCTGACTGCATTCTCAGAGGCCATAAGCCATTTTCCCCTTGTTGATTCTTACGCTACCCGGCTTGCGGTCAGCGCTTGTAGCCAGTGTCTAGCCGGCGTTCCATGAACATAGAATAGCGGGACATGCCGAAGCAGAACAGCCAGAATACCACCGCAGCGAAAATAAGCCCCGACGCAGGTGTCTGCGGCGATGCCCATGAAGCGTCGGAGAAATTCTGGCGCACGATCGCCAACAGGTCGAACATCGAGATGATGTAGACCAGGCTGGTGTCCTTGAACATGCCGATGAACGTGTTGACGATACCCGGAATGACCAGCTTCAGCGCCTGTGGCAGCACGATGAAATACATCTTCTGCCAGTAGCTCAGCCCGAGCGAATCGGCACCCTCGTACTGTCCCTTCGGGATCGCCTGGAGGCCGCCGCGCACCACCTCGGCCATATAGGCCGCGGCAAACAGCGAAACGCCGATCAGAGCGCGAAGGAACTTGTCGAAGGTCACGCCTGCCGGCAGGAACAACGGCAGCATGACGCTGGCCATGAACAGCACCGTGATAAGCGGGATACCGCGGATCGTCTCGATGAAGACGACGCAGATCATCTTGACGACGGGCATCTTGGAGCGCCGGCCAAGTGCCAGCAGGATGCCAAGCGGCAATGAGACGACAATGCCGACAAAGGACAGCGTCAGCGTCACCAGCAGGCCGCCCCACAACGGCGTCTCGACATGGGGCAGGCCGAACATGCCACCCACCAGCAGGACGAACGCCACGATCGGCAGGACCAGGAAGAACAGCACCGCATTGAGCCCCTTGTGCGGAATACGCGGGATCAAAAGCGGCGCAAGCAAAGCGACAAACAGGATGCCGACCAGGATCGGCCGCCAGCGTTCTTCCAGCGGATAGCGTCCAAACATGAACTGGCCGAACTTGGCGTTGACGAAAGCCCAGCAGGCGCCGGACCAGCCATCGGGCTGGACGCCTCCCTGTGCCACGGTCGCGCACACCGTGCGATCAGCCCCTGTCCATTGCGCCTGGACGAAGGCCCAGTCGATGATCGGCGGCAGGACCATGGCGAGCAGCACCAGCCCGAGAAGGGTCAGGACGGTGTCACCAACCGAGGCAAAAAGGTTCTTGCGGACCCAGGCAACGAGCCCGCGCTCTCCCGCAGGCGCAGGCATCGCCTGCGCCATCTCGGTACGAACCCAGGAAAGATCAGTCTGTGTCATGACCTTACCTTTCCACCAGTGCCATCTTGGCATTGACCACGTTCATGATGGCCGACGTCAGCAGGCTGAGACCGAGATAGACCGCCATCATGATGATGATGGGTTCAATCGCCTGGCCCGTCTGGTTGAGCACGGTTCCAGCGATGGCAGTCAGATCGGGATAGCCGATCGCGATTGCCAGCGACGAATTCTTGGTCAGGTTGAGATACTGGCTGGTCAGCGGCGGAATGACGATACGCATCGCCTGAGGAACAACGACGAGGCGAAGGATCGGACCTGAGCGCAATCCGAGCGCTCCCGCGGCTTCTGTCTGCCCCCTGCTCACGCCGCGAATGCCGGCACGCACGATCTCGGCGATAAAGGACGCGGTATAGAAGGACAGCGCCAGGTAAAGCGACAGGAATTCCGGCTTGACCTGGAAGCCGCCGGTCAGGTTGAAGGTCGACTTCTTCGGCAGGTCGAAGGAAAGCGGAAAGCCGCTGGCGACATAGGCGAGCAACGGCAGCCCGACGATCAGCGCGACCGAGGTCCAGAACACCGGAAATTGCTGGCCGGTTGCCATCTGCCTCTGGCGCGCCCTGCGCGCCACGAACCATGACATGGCGATGCCAAGCACAAAGGCCAGCAGGATCAGCCACGCCCCCTCACCCCAGACAGCGCGCGGGAAGTAGAACCCGCGGCTGTTCACGTAGGAACCGAACGGCAATTCGATGCTGTCGCGCGGCAATGGCAGCACTGACAGCACGCCGAAATACCAGAAGAAGATGACCAGTAGCGGCGGGATGTTGCGAAACACCTCGACATAGACCGTGCAGATCTTGCGGATCAGCCAGTTGTTGGAGAGCCGGCCGATACCGACCATGAAACCGATGATGGTTGCCGTGATGATGCCGGCAAGGGCCACGATCGCCGTGTTGATCAGGCCGACAAGGATGGCACGGCCATATGTGTTGTCCGAGGAATAGGCTATGGCGCTGTCGGCGATATCGAAGCCGGCGCGTCCCTTTAGAAACGCGAAGCCGGACGCGATACGCAGGCGCTGAAGGTTTTCGATGGTGTTGTCGACAATCCACCAGATAAGCAGGATCAACGTCAGGGCGGCCACGACCTGGACGAAGATGCTGCGAACTCTCGGGTCATTGATCAAGGAGCCGCGAGTGGGCTCCTCGCGAAGAACTTCCTGCGATGCCATGGGTCAATCCCCTGAATGAGAAACCGGGAGGCAGCATGCTGCCTCCCGGACGATGTTCTCGATCAGCGGATCGGCGGAGCGTATTGCAGGCCGCCCTTCGTCCAGAGGCCATTGAGGCCGCGCGCAATCTTGAGCGGGCTGCCGGCGCCGACATTGCGCTCGAACATTTCGCCGTAATTGCCGACGGACTTGACGATGTTGACGACCCAGTCGTTGGTAACGCCGAGGTCGGTGCCAAGCTTGGTGTCGGCTTCCTGGCCGAGCACGCGCTTCACTTCAGGGCCACCCGAAGCCTTCAGTTCGTCGACATTGGCCTGGGTGATGCCAAGCTCTTCAGCTTGCAGCAGCGCGAAATAGGTCCACTTGACGATGTGGTACCACTGGTCGTCACCCTGGCGGACGGCCGGTCCAAGCGGCTCCTTGGAGATGATTTCCGGAAGCACGACATGGTCGGCCGGCGACGACAGCGTCAGGCGAATGCCGTAGAGGCCGGACTGGTCGGTGGTATAAGCGTCGCAGCGGCCGGAATCATAGGCCGCATTGGCTTCCTCGACCTTCTCGAAGACGACCGGATTGTACTCCATCTTGTTCGCCTTGAAGTAGTCGGCGAGGTTGAGTTCGGTGGTCGTGCCGGACTGCACGCAAACCGCAGCGCCCGAAAGCTGGAGTGCGGAGTTGACGCCCGGCAGCTTCTTGGCGTTCACCATGAAGCCCTGGCCATCATAATAGGTGACGCCGGCGAAGTTCAGGCCGAGCGCGGTGTCGCGGTTGATCGTCCAGGTTGTGTTGCGCGACAGAAGATCGATTTCGCCCGACTGCAGGGCGGTAAAACGTTCCTTGGCGGACAGCGGCGTAAACTTGACCTTAGTGCCGTCGCCGAAGACGGCAGCTGCAACCGCGCGACAGAAATCAGCGTCCAGACCCTTCCATTCGCCCTTGTCGTCCGGCGACGAGAAGCCCGAGAGGCCGGTATTGACGCCGCACTGGACAAAACCCTTGGCCTTGACGGCCTCAAGAGTGCTTGCAGCCGAAGCAGCGGACGCCATCAGACCCATCGTCGCCGCTGCCAGAATGCCGATTGCAATGTGTTTCATAACCCTCAGACCCTTTTTCGGTTGTTTGGGCGCATTGCCCGATTTTTTGTGCGAACCCCACCAGCCATCCCGGCCCACTTCCGGAACGCGGCTCCCTAGCCGACGCACGAGCTGTTCCCGTTCACGAAGAACATCGAAGGCGATAATTCCCGTGAGGTCAAGAAAAATGACCGAACCATGGCGACCAACCAGCAAATAATATCGACGCTCGAACAAAGGTTTGCTCGTGGCTGCCGCATCATTCGGCAGATCGACGAAATTCAACTCCAAATTGCTCAAAAAGGAGGTCGAGTTCTGCACCGCTGGTCTATCTGAAGCAAGAGGCTGGCGACCGCCCGGAGGTTGCGCGTCAGGCCTGCCCGCTCTATCCCTTCCCAACCTCAGCAGGCAGCAGGATCATGGCAAGAAACAACGGCAATTGGGGCATCAATACGCGGCTCGCCCATAGCGGCAATGATCCGCGCGATTTCTTCGGCTTCGTCAACCCTCCTGTGGTGCATGCCTCGACCGTGCTCTACCCCGATGCCGCGACCATGAACTCCCGCAGCCAGAAATACACCTACGGCACGCATGGAACGCCGACGTCGGACGCGCTCGCTGCGGCCATCGACGAACTCGAGGGCTCGGCCGGTACCATCATCGTCCCATCGGGCCTGGCGGCTGTGACGGTACCGCTGCTCGCATTCGCCTCGGCCGGCGACCACATTCTGGTGGTCGACAGCATTTACCGGCCGACCCGGCACTTCTGCGACACCATGCTGAAGCGCATGGGTGTGGATGTGGAATACTACGAGCCGCGTATCGGGGCCGGCATCAAGGCCTTGTTCCGGCCGAACACCAGGATCGTCTTCACCGAATCGCCGGCCTCGAACACCTATGAAGTGCAGGACATACCGGCGATCTCGAAGGAAGCGCACGCGATCGGCGCGGTTGTCATGATGGACAACACCTGGGCGACGCCGCTTTATCTGCGTCCGCTCGAGCATGGCGTCGACATTTCCATTCATGCAGCCACCAAATATCCGGGCGGTCACTCAGACGTGCTTCTGGGCACTGTTTCGGCCAACGAGGCTTGCTGGCCGCGGCTGCTCGCCGGTTTTGATGCCCTGGGTTGCTGCGCCGGTCCCAACGACGTCTACCAGGTGCTGCGCGGCCTGCGCACCATGGGCGTTCGGCTGGACCATCACGGCAGGAACGCCCTGGATATCGCAGGCTGGCTGGAAACACAGGCCGGCGTGGCACGCGTGCTGCACCCAGCTTTGCCCAGCCATCCTGATCATGCTTTGTGGAAGCGTGATTTCAGCGGTGCCAGCGGCGTCTTTTCCATCGTCCTTTCCGGCGGTGGCCAGAAGCAGGCACACGCCTTCCTGGATGCGCTGAAGATCTTCGGTCTCGGCTATTCCTGGGGCGGTTACGAGAGCCTTGCCGTCCCAGTCTTTCTCGGCGACCGCATCATCGCCAAGGGCCCTTATGAAGGCCCGCTGATCCGCTTGCAGATCGGGCTCGAGGATATCGAGGATCTGAAGGCCGATCTGGCAGCCGGCCTGACAGCCGCGCGCGACGCCTGACCTTTCAGAAACAGCGGCGCGCTCGCTTGCGCGCCGCCCTTCAATCGGCCGATCGGTTGGGCAGGCTGCCGGCATTCCTGAGCGCGGCAACCAGCAGGCTGGTATGGCCAAGGATATCGGTCTGCGCCTGCGCCTGCAGTGACAGGCCGTTCCAGTTCTCCAGCGGTTCTATGAAACCCGCCAGTGCGCCGTTGACCCGGCAGCTGTCGACCGACTGGCCGTTCTTGGTCAGCGCCAGGATACCGACATCGCCGCCGTACCGGATGCCGGCGATCCGCTGGAAACGGTAGTCACCCTCGACCCGGACATCAAAGGCAAGCTGCCCTGCAGTGCGCACGGCGATATCCGTCACCTTTTCCGAAAAACTGGTCGGCAGCGCGCTGGCAGCCCGAACCGCCATTTCGAACAGGACTGTATCCAACTCCGCCGCCATGATGGGCCCACTGTGCTGCGGGCATCGTAAGAGGCAATTGGGCCACGCGCGTTTTGCACAGCGTAGCAGCACGCTAAATTAGAACAATATCAAATTCTTCAGCTGGTTAAGATGGTGAGCCGGGAGGGGATCGAACCCTCGACCACATGATTAAAAGTCACGTGCTCTACCGCTGAGCTACCGGCCCATCCTGGCTTTCTGGCCGGAACATCGCCCGGCTTTTGCCGACCGCGTTTCCGAATGCCGGTCCGCCTGAAAAGTGGGCGGAACATAGGGAGAGTGCCCCCCATGGTCAACCGGAAAAAAGCCGATTTCCAAACCGCTGCGGACAACCAGCTTTTTCGCAGCAAAAACAACGCCCATGGGCGTCGAAATCAGGCCGTCAGGGTTCGCCTGACGGCGTCGTGCCAGCCCTTGAGCTTGGCTGTGCGGATCTTCGCATCCATTTCCGGCTTGAAGCGGCGGTCGAGTGACCACGCCTTGGCGAAGTCCTTCATCTTCGGCCACACCCCGGCCTTCGAGCCGGCCAGCCAGGCAGCACCGAGCGCCGTGGTCTCCAGGATGGTCGGTCGATCGACCGGTGCATCGAGAAGGTCGGCGAGCCGCTGCATCGTCCAGGCAGACGCCACCATGCCGCCATCGACACGCAGCACCGTCTTGCCGTTTCCGGTCTTCCAGTCCTTCTTCATCGCATCGAGCAGGTCGCGCGTCTGATAGGCGACTGATTCCAGTGCCGCGCGGGCAAACTCCGCCGGGCCGGAATTGCGTGTCAGCCCGTAGATCGCACCGCGTGCGTCGGCGTCCCAATGCGGCGCGCCGAGCCCGACGAAAGCCGGCACCAGATAAACATTCTGGGCCTCGTCGGCCTGGGCTGCGAGTTCGCCGCTGTGTTCGGCCTTGCCGATCACCTTGATACCGTCGCGCAGCCATTGCACCGCCGCGCCCGCGACGAAGATCGAGCCTTCCAGGGCATAGGTGGTCTTGCCGTTCAGGCGATAGGCGATGGTCGTCAGCAGCCGGTTCTTCGAGCGCACGATGTCGGCGCCGGTGTTCAGAAGCGCAAAGCAGCCGGTGCCATAAGTGGATTTCATCATGCCCGGCTCGAAACAGGCCTGGCCTATCGTCGCCGCCTGCTGGTCACCGGCGACGCCGAGGATCCTGATTTCAGCGCCGAACAGATCTTTTTCCGTCACGCCGAAGTCGTCGGCGCAATCCTTCACCTGTGGCAGCAGTTGTGCCGGGATGTTCAGGATGCGCAGCAGTTCATCATCCCAGGCATTGGTGGCGATGTTGTAGACCAGCGTGCGTGAGGCGTTGGTGGCGTCGGTCGCATGCACCTTGCCGCCGGTCAGCCGCCAGATCAGGAAGCTGTCGATGGTCCCGGCCAGCAACTCGCCACGCTCGGCGCGCTTCCTCGCTCCCTTCACCTTGTCCAGCATCCAGGCGATCTTGGTACCCGAGAAATAGGGATCGAGCAGCAGACCGGTCTTCCTGGTGAATTTCGGCTCCAGCCCCTGCTTGCGCAGCTTCGCGCACAGCGGCGCGGTACGACGATCCTGCCAGACGATGGCGTTGTGGATCGGCTTGCCTGTCGCCTTGTCCCAGATGACAACCGTCTCGCGCTGGTTGGTGATGCCTATGGCGGCAATGTCGGAGGCCTTGCGACCCGCCTTTTTGAGCGCGGCCTTGACGGTTTGGACGACGCTCGCCCAGATTTCTTCCGGATCGTGCTCGACCCAGCCCGATGCCGGAAAGTGTTGGGTGAACTCCTGCTGGCCGACGCCGGCCACTTTCATGGCGCCGTCGAACAGGATCGCACGCGAGGATGTCGTGCCCTGGTCGATCGCTAACACGAAACCTGTCATCTCTTCCCCTCATGGCGATACGAGAAGGGAGACGGCATGACGCCGCCTCCCCTTGTTTCGGATACGGGCCTTTCTGTTGGAGCGTGATCTTTCCGAAAACCGGTTCCCACTTTTCCGGATCACGCTCCAGGCCCACACCAGCTTACTTCTGCCAGCTCTTCACCAGCTCGTCATAGTTGATGGTGATCGGCTTGTCCTTCTCGGGCTCGATCTTGAGCTGCGGCGCAAGGTTGCCCTTCGAGACGGCGTCCTTGTTCCAGTATTCGAGATCGTGCTCCTCGGCGAGCTTCGGACCGATGTCGCCCTGCACGCCGGCCTTCTCGAGGCGGCCCATCACCTTCTCCTGCTCGGCGCACAGCGAGTCCATCGCTTCCTGCGCGGTCTTGGCGCCGGAGGATGCGTCACCGATTGCCTGCCACCACAGCTGTGCCAGCTTCGGATAGTCCGGCACGTTGGTGCCCGTCGGCGACCACTGCACGCGGGCCGGCGAGCGATAGAACTCGATCAGACCGCCGAGCTTCGGCGCACGGTCGGTGAAGCTCTTGTGGTGGATGGTGCTCTCGCGGATGAAGGTGAGACCGACATGGCTCTTCTTCACGTCGACCGTCTTGGAGGTGACGAACTGCGCATAGAGCCAAGCGGCCTTGGCGCGGTCATCGGGGGTCGACTTCATCAGCGTCCAGGAACCGACGTCCTGATAGCCGAGCTTCATGCCGTCCTTCCAATAGACGCCATGCGGGCTCGGAGCCATGCGCCACTTCGGCGTGCCGTCGGCGTTCACCACAGGCAGGCCGTCCTTGACCATGTCGGCGGTGAAGGCGGTGTACCAGAACATCTGCTGGGCGATGTTGCCCTGTGCCGGAACCGGGCCGCTTTCGGAGAAGGTCATGCCCTGGGCTTCAGCCGGAGCATAGGCCTTCAGCCAGTCCAGATATTTCTGGATGGCATAGACCGAAGCCGGGCCGTTGGTGTCACCGCCACGCGCCACGCAGGAACCGACGGGCTGCGACTTCTCGTTGACCTTGATGCCCCATTCGTCGACCGGCAGACCGTTCGGGATGCCCTTGTCGCCGTTGCCGGCCATCGAAAGCCACGCATCGGTGAAGCGCCAGCCCAGCGACGGATCCTTCTTGCCGTAATCCATGTGGCCGAAGACTTTCTTGCCGTCGATCTCGCGACCGTTGAAGAACTCGGCGATGTCCTCGTAGGCCGACCAGTTGACCGGCACGCCGAGATCGTAGCCGTACTTCGCCTTGAAATCGGCCTTGTTCTTCTCGTCGTTGAACCAGTCGTAGCGGAACCAGTACAGGTTCGCGAACTGCTGGTCGGGCAACTGATAGAGTTTCTTGTCCGGTGCAGAAGTGAAGGACGTGCCGATGAAGTCGGCGAGATCGAGGTTCGGATTGGTGACATCCTTGCCTTCGTTCGCCATCCAGTCGGTCAGGTTGCGCACCTGCTTGTAGCGCCAGTGCGTGCCGATCAGGTCGGAATCGTTGACCCAGCCGTCGTACAGGTTCTGACCCGTCTGCATCTGGGTCTGAATCTTCTCGACGACGTCGCCTTCCTGGATCAGGTCGTGCGTCAGCTTGATGCCGGTGATCGCCGAAAAGGCCGGCGCCAGCACTTCCGATTCATAGGAGTGCGTGGTGATGGTTTCCGACACCACCTTGATCTCCATGCCGGCGAACGGCTTGGCGGCGTCGATGAACCACTGCATTTCCTTTTCCTGGTCGGCGCGCGAAAGCGTCGATACGTCGCCGATTTCCTTGTCCAGGAAGGCTTTCGCCTCGTCCATTCCTGCGTAGGCGTTGCCCATGCCAGCAAGCAGGGCAAGCGCGGTGGTCGATATCAGAAATTGCCGTCGCATAAGTCTCCTCCTCAATAAGTTTAATATGCTCCGGATCGGCAGCGGACCGGCTGCCTCCCCGACAGTTTTCTCCCTCTATACGTAGCGGAACACCGCTATGGCGTAGGCCACGGAGAGAGCGAGAGCCCACCAGAGGCCGGCTCCAACGAGACCCAGCCAAGCGAGATGGATGAAGGCGCTGCCAAGCAGCGTGATGAAGAGGCGGTCGCCGCGCGTCGTCTCGAAGCGCAGCACGCCGACACGCGGATTTCCGCCGGGCGATGCATATTCCCACACCGCCATCAGCGAAAGGATGCCGAAGATCGTGAGGAAGAACATCGCGGTCGGGAAAGTCCATGCCATCCAGCCGCCGGCGATCAGAGGCGCGCCCCAGGCGCGCGCACCGTCCTGGACCGGAACGAAAGAAGCGAGCAGCCCAGATGCGCCAAGGTAGACGGCAACCACGACAACGAGGGGAACGATCCAGTTTCGGGAAACAGTCATCATACCCTCCCCAGGGCAAAGCCCTTGGCGATGTAGTTGCGGACGAACCAGATCACGATGGCGCCGGGGATCAGCGTCAGCACGCCGGCAGCAGCCAACAGGCCCCAGTCCATGCCGGAGGCCGAAACGGTGCGCGTCATGACCGCGGCGATCGGCTTGGCATCGGTGGTGGTCAGCGTGCGGGCAAGCAGCAGTTCCACCCATGAGAACATGAAGCAGAAGAAGGCGGCCACACCGATGCCGCTCGCGATCAGCGGCATGAAGATCTTGAAGAAGAAGCGCGGGAACGAATAGCCGTCGATATAGGCGGTTTCGTCGATCTCCTTCGGCACCCCGGACATGAAGCCTTCCAGGATCCACACCGCCAGCGGCACATTGAACAGGCAGTGAGCCAGCGCCACCGCGATGTGCGTGTCGATCAGGCCGAAGGCCGAGTAGAGCTGGAAGAACGGCAGCGCGAACACCGCGGGCGGCGCCATGCGGTTGGTCAGCAGCCAGAAGAACAGGTGCTTGTCGCCAAGGAAGCGATAGCGCGAGAAGGCATAAGCCGCAGGCAAGGCAACGGCGACCGAAATCACCATGTTCATAACGACATAGGTGATGGAGTTCACATAGCCCATGTACCAGGATGGATCGGTGAAGATGATCCGGTAGTTCCGCAAGGTCGGCTCGTGCGGATAGAGCGTCAGACCCGACACGATCTCCGTGTTGGTCTTGAAGCTCATGTTGACGAGCCAGTAGATCGGCAGCAGCAGGAACAGGATGTAGAGCGTGGGGATCACCCACCAGAATTTCGATTCCTCGCCGCGCTTGCGCATGCGCCGCGCGAGCTGTTCCTGCGAGAGGCCGCTCCTCAGCGAACCGGCGGCGATCGCCGTATCGGTTGTCCGTTCGTTTGCGCTCGCCATATCAGCGCTCCGCGTCGTAGTTGGTCATGACGGTGTAGAACACCCACGACAGCAACAGGATGATCAGGAAGTAGACCAGCGACATCGCCGCCGCCGGACCGAGGTCGAACTGGCCGAGCGCCATCTTGACCAGGTCGATGGACAGGAAAGTGGTCGAGTTGCCAGGGCCGCCGCCGGTGACGACGAACGGTTCGGTATAGATCATGAACGAGTCCATGAAACGCAGCAGAACCGCGATCAGAAGCACACGCTGCATCTTCGGCAGCTGGATGTAACGAAACACCGCCCAGCGCGAGGCGCCGTCGATCTTGGCGGCCTGGTAGAAGGCATCCGGGATGGAGACCAGGCCTGCATAGCACAACAGCACGACGAGGCTCGTCCAGTGCCACACATCCATGATGATGACGGTGAACCACGCGTCGATCGGATCCTGCACATAGTTGTAGTTGAAGCCCAGCTGGTTCAGGTAGTAGCCGAACAGGCCGATGTCGCTGCGGCCGAAGACCTGCCAGATCGTGCCGACGACATTCCAGGGAACCAGCAGGGGCAGCGCCATCAGCACAAGGCAGACCGGAACGCCCCAGCCCTTCTTCGGCATGTTGAGCGCGATCAGGATGCCGAGCGGCACCTCGATGGCCAGGATGATGGCCGAGAACACCAGGTTGCGGCCCATCGCCTGCCAGAAGCGCGATGAGCCAAGCAGTTCCTCGAACCATTCGGTACCGGCCCAGAAGAACTGGTTGTTGCCGAAAGTATCCTGCACCGAATAGTTGACCACCGTCATCAGCGGGATGACGGCGGAAAAAGCCACCAGCACCAGCACCGGCAGGACAAGAAACCAGGCCTTGTTGTTCCAGGTTTTCTCCATGGTCAGGCCCTCATCTCGACGCGCCAGGAATCGGCATAGACATTGATGCCGGCCGGTTCGAAACGCAGCTTCGGCTCAGCAGGGATTTCCTCGTCTTCGCCGATGATCGCCGCGATCTCACGGCCTTCCAGCCTGGCGCGGACAACCTTGTGGCGGCCGACATCCTCGACCTTGCTGATCGACACGCCGATGCCGACCCGGCCGAGGCGCACATATTCGGGCCTGATCCCGAGTTCCATCGCGCCAGCAGTCTTCTCCGGAGCCCCGGGAAGCACGATGGCCAGCGATCCCAGTTTGGCCGTCTTGCCCTCGACTTCGATTGGCAGCACGTTCATGCCCGGCGAGCCGATGAAATAGCCGACGAAGGTGTGTTTCGGCCGCTCGAAAAGTTCCGCCGGCGTCCCGATCTGAACGATGCCGCCGTCATACATCACCACCACCTGGTCAGCGAAAGTAAGCGCTTCCGTCTGATCGTGCGTGACGTAGACCATGGTGTAGCCAAAGCGGCGATGCAGCTGCTTGAGCTGCGAACGCAACACCCATTTCATATGCGGGTCGATGACGGTCAGCGGTTCATCGAAAAGGATGGCGTTGACGTCGGAGCGCACCAGGCCACGACCAAGCGAGATCTTCTGCTTCTGGTCGGCAGTCAGGCCTCTTGCCTTGCGCCTCGCCCAGTCGGCGAGGTCGATCATGTCGAGCGTCTCGCGCACCTTACGGTCGATATCGGCCTCCGGAACGCCACGATTGCGCAGCGGGAAGGCCAGATTGTCGTAGACCGTCATGGTGTCGTAGATCACCGGGAACTGGAACACCTGCGCGATGTTGCGTTCCTGTGTCGAAAGGTTGGTCACATCGTTTCCGTTGAAAAGCAGCTTGCCGTGCGAAGGGTGCAGCAGGCCGGAAATGATGTTGAGCAGCGTGGTCTTGCCACAACCGGAGGGCCCGAGCAACGCATAGGCACCGCCATCCTGGAAGGTGTGATGCACTTCCTTCAGCGCGAAGTCGGTGTCCTTCTGCGGATTGGGCAGATAGGAATGGCGGATATGATCGAGATCGATGCGTGCCATGCCGCGCTCCTATGCCGCCAACCGCGCCGCGCCGACCGAACGTCCGGCCGCGTCGAAGACCATGATATGGCGGGGATCGATGAACACCTCGACTTCATCATCGGTGGTGAGGTCGAGAATGCCGTGGGAAAGCATGACCCAGCGCGCATCGGCGAAATCCAGATGCACGAAGCTCTCCGAACCGGTGATCTCGGTGATCGATACCTTGGCACGCACCGGCACGGCCTGATCGTTCGGCCGCTGCAATGAGAGATGATGCGGCTGGAAGCCGATGGTGTAGCTGGCGTCGGCAACGCCAGTAATATCTGCCGGCACGGGCAGACTCACGCCGCCATCGAGCAGGAAGCTGGCACCGGCTTTGCGCAGGACGATCGTGTTGAGCGGTGGATCGGCGAAGGTGCGGGCCGTGATCAGGTCGTTCGGTTTGCGGAAAACCTCGATGGTGGGACCGAATTGCGTGACCCTGCCTTCTGACAGCGTCGCCGTGTTGCCGCCAAGCAGCAGCGCTTCATGCGGCTCCGTGGTCGCGTAGACGAAAATGGTGCCGGCCTCGGCGAAAATCCTTGGCAACTCGGCGCGCAGCTCTTCACGCAGCTTGTAGTCGAGGTTGGCCAGTGGCTCGTCCAGCAACACCAGGCTGGCATTCTTGACGATGGCACGGGCAAGTGCGGTGCGCTGCTGCTGGCCGCCGGACAGATGGAGCGGCGTGCGCTCCAGAAAGGGCGTGAGTTTCAGAAGGTCCGCGGCCTGCCGCACCTCGCGATCGATCCTGGCCTTGTCGACGCCGGCGACACGCAGCGGCGAGGCGATGTTTTCATAGACCGTCATCGCCGGATAGTTGATGAACTGCTGGTAGACCATTGCGACGTTACGCTTCTGCACCGGCACGCCGGTGACATCCTTGCCGTCGAACCAGACCGAACCGGTGGTTGGCCGATCGAGCCCCGCCATCAGTCGCATCAGGCTTGTCTTGCCGGACAGCGTTGGCCCCAGAAGCACATTCAGGGAGCCGTGCTGCAGCGTCAGCGATACGTCGTCGATGTGCGTTGCCGCACCCACGACCTTCGAGACGTTCCGCAATTCCAGCATTCGGTTTCCTCCCTATGCCGCGCTATTCGGCGGCAGCTATATGCGGGCCGCTGATGCGGTGCAGAAATGCTTCCAGCTTGGCAGTCTGTTCGCGATCGAAATGCAGTCCGCGCTTGGTTCTGCGCCAGAGGATGTCCTCGGCGGTCCGGGCCCATTCATGGTCGACGAGATAGCGGACCTCGGCCTCGTAGAGGTGGGCACCGAAGTCCTGGCCGAGATCAGCCGTCGACTTGGCCAGTCCGAGCAGCATGCGCGCGCGCGTGCCGTAAAGTCGCACAAGACGCCTCGCCATGCGGGTTTCCAGAAACGGATAGGAGCTCTTGAGCTTCGTCACCTCGGCCTCATAGCCGGTTGCGGGAAAGTCGCCGCCAGGCAGCGCGCCTTTTGCCGTCCAGGGATCGCCGCGCTTGCCGAGGAAACCTTCGATCTTCTCCAGCATGGACTCCGCCAGGCGGCGATAGGTGGTGATCTTGCCGCCAAACGCATTGATGAGCGGAGCTGCACCCTCCCCGCCTTCGGCTTTCAGCACATAGTCGCGTGTCGCTTCCTGCGCCTTGGATGCACCGTCATCGTAAAGCGGGCGAACCGCAGAGTAAGTCCAGACGATGTCGGCGCGCGTCACCGGATCGGCGAAATATTCGCTGGCCGCGGCGCACAGATAGTCGATCTCGCCTTCGCTGATCGTCACATTGTGCGGATCGTCGGAATAGTCGCGATCGGTGGTACCGATCAGCGTGAAGTCTTCCTCATAGGGGATGGCGAAGATGATGCGGCCATCCTTGTTCTGGAAGAAGTAGGCGCGCGGGTCATCGAACTTCTTGCGCACGACGATATGGCTGCCCTGCACCAGACGCACATTGTGCACGTCGTTCTTGCCGACGGTCTTTTCCAGGACATGATCAACCCAGGGGCCGGCAGCATTGACCAGCAGCTTCGCCCTGACGGTTTCGGTCTTGCGGTCGCGCAGGTCTTCGATCGTAATCGCCCACAGGTCACCCTCGCGGCGCGCTGCGACAACCTTGGTGCGGGTACGGATGGTCGCGCCGCGGTCGGCGGCATCACGGGCATTCAGCACCACCAGGCGCGCATCGTTGACCCAACCGTCGGAATATTCGAACGCCTTGGAAAACAGCGGCTTCAGCGGCTTGCCGGCAGGATCGCGCCGCATGTCCAGCGTTTTCGTGGCCGGCAGGAGCTTGCGCCCGCCGATATGATCATAGAGGAAAAGACCAAGCCGCAGCATCCAGGCTGGGCGTGGACCGCCAGCAAAAAAGGGCAGTACGAAACGCATCGGCCAGATGATGTGCGGCGCATTGCACCACAACACCTCGCGCTCCATCAACGCCTCGCGCACAAGGCGGAATTCATAGAATTCGAGATAGCGCAGGCCGCCGTGGATGAGCTTGGTCGAGCCGGATGACGTCCCGCTCGCCAGATCGTTCATCTCGGCCAGGAATACGGAATAGCCACGGCCAACCGCGTCGCGCGCAATGCCGCAACCGTTGATGCCACCGCCGATGACAAAAATGTCATGGACCGGAGTTCCGTCCAAAATGCCCTCCCATGATTTCGCATTGCAGCATAGAAAGCCGCATTTCGAAAGCGGTTGGATGTTATTTCGAAAACAGAACGAATGTCAAACGAAATTCAGATCAATAGAAAATGCTAGCCTGCGTTCATATCAGGATCGTGACGTCTCGATGAGCTGAACCTCCGAGTCCGCGCAGATCTTGCGCACCGCGGGGATCTCGCAACGATCGGTTATGAAGGTGTTGACCTGCGAGAGATGGCCGATGCGAACGGGTGCGGTGCGCTCGAACTTGGTGCAATCCGAAACCAGGATGACGTGGCGCGCATTGGCAAGAATGGCCTGGGCGACTTTCACTTCGCGAAAATCGAAATCAAGCAACGCTCCGTCGTGATCGATGGCCGAGGCACCGATCACGGCGTAGTCGACCTTGAACTGCTTGATGAAATCGACTGCCGCCTCGCCGACGATACCGCCGTCCGAGCCGCGCACCACGCCACCGGCAATCACCACCTCTATCGAAGGATAGACGCGCATCCTGTTGGCAACATTGATGTTATTGGTGATCACCATCAGGCCGTTGTGATCAAGAAGAGCCTTGCTCACAGCTTCGGTCGTGGTGCCGATGTTGATGAACAGTGAGGCATTGTCCGGAATGAGCCGGGCGGCGGCCAGCCCGATTGCTTCCTTTTCATCCGCGGCGATCTTCCGCCGTGCCTCATACTCCATGTTCTCGATGCCCGACGGGAACAGGGCACCACCGTGAATACGCGTCAGGAGGCGCTGGTCGCACAGGTCGTTGAGATCCTTGCGGATGGTCTGCGGCGTCACTTCGAAATGCGCAGCGAGATCATCCACCAGCACACGCCCTGCCTCCTTGGCCATCTGGATGATCTCGGCATGGCGCGGCGACAGGTACATTGCGGCAGTTCCCATTTTCGTTCTTGTTGTGCATAGCCAAAAACGAAAATAGAAGAAAAGCAAGAGCCAGCAGCGGCGAACATCGTGTCCGCCGCATTCGTTTCCCCTCGGCGGCAGCTATGGAAGGCCGCGAGCGACCTCGACAATCACATCGAAAGCGGCCTCGACATCTTCCCGCGTCGCCTCGAACTGCCCGACCTGGAAACGGATTGCGACCTGATCGTCGACACGTGTCTGTGTGAGATAGATGCGGCCATCATCGTTGATGGCATTGACCAGGCGCAGATTGTGCTCGTCGCTGTCATGCCCCTCGCCTGCCCGGTGGCGGAACGAGAACAGCGACAGCATCGGCGCAGTCACCAGTTCGAAATCCGGCTCTTTCGAAAGCCGCTCCGCCAGGGCGGCACTCCAATCCACATGGTTGCGGATCATGCTGCGCAGGCCTTCCAGCCCATGCGCGCGCATCAGGAACCACAGCTTCAGCGCACGGAACCGCCTGCCCAGCGTCACAGTCCATTCGGAATAATTGACGACGCCGTCGTGGCCGTGTGTCTTCAGATATTCGGGTTTGATGGCCAGTGTGCGCACGTGGCTGTCCGGATCGCGCACGAACTGGATCGAACAGTCAAAACTGGCGCCCAGCCATTTGTGCGGATTGAAGACGATGGAATCGGCCTGTTCGATCCCATTCCAGAAATGTCGATACTCCGGACAGATCATCGCAGCACCTGCCCATGCGGCATCGACATGCAGGTAGAGATCGTGACGACGGGCGATTTCCACCACTGCGGCAATGTCGTCGGTGCCGCCGGTGCTGGTACCTCCGACACACGCGACGATGCCTGCTGGAAGGAACCCTGCTTCCCTGTCGGAGAGGATCGCAGCCTCCAGTGCGGCTGCATCCATGGAACGCAGCGCGCCTGTCGTGGGGATCCGGACGAGGTTCTCGTCACCGATGCCGGCGACCCAGACAGCGCGATCGATCGACGTGTGGACCTGGTTCGAGCTGTAGATGCGCAGGCGCTTCTGCCCGGGCAGGCCTTTCCTGTTGCCGTCCCAGTCAAGTGCCTTCTCCCGCATGGTGAGTATGGCAGCCAGCGTGGCGGAGGAAGCCGAATCCTGGATAACCCCGGAGAACCCTTGCGGCAGGCCGAGCGCCTGCCGCAGCCAGTCGATCATTTTTGTTTCGAGTTCGGTCGCGGCAGGCGAAGTCTGCCACAGCATGCATTGCGCGGCGACCGCGGTCACCAGGTATTCGGCGATGACGGAAACACGCGCAGCGTTTGCCGGGAAATAGGCAAAGAAGCGCGGATGCTGCCAATGCGTCATGCCAGGCATGATCTTGGCCTCGAAATCGGCGAAGATCGCCTCCATCGCCTCCGCCTGCTCTGGCGGCGATGCCGCGATCTGCTGCAGGGTCGATCCGGGGGCCACCTGCGGCCGCACCGGCCTGTCGCGCACGGTGTCGCGGTAATCCGCGCCCCAGTCCGCAGCGCGCCGCGACCACGCGCGGAATTCTTCGCTATCCATACCGCCTCCTCCTTGAGCTCGGTCCGATAATGATTAACGGGTGCATTATGGTGCTGGGCAGCCGCACGCAAGACCGCGCCGGCGCTATTTGCTCGCTTGCGCGGCTATTGTTGCACGACGGTGATGGAAACAGCGAGTTGCTCGCGGCCCTGGCCCAGCCGAATGCCGGAAACCGGCATCGCGTCGCGATAGTCGCGACCGCTCGCCACGCGAACATAACGCTCGTCCGGCGAAATACCGTTGGCAGCGTCGAACGACACCCAGCCCAACCCGGCGACATGCGCTTCGGCCCAGGCGTGGCTCGCCACCTGCTCCGAAACGCCATCCATCATCAGATAACCGCTGATGTACCGGGCTGGCAGGCCAAGAAGCCGTGCCGCCGAAATGAAAACATGGCTGTGGTCCTGGCATACACCAGTGCCAAGGCTGAGCGCTTCCTCAGCCACCGTTTCGGCGCTGGTGCTGCCCGGCAGATAGTTGATCCGATCGCGCACCAGCGCCATCAGCCTGTGCAGCCGTTCGATCTCGGGGCCTTCGCCAAGGCCCGCGACGAGACCACGAATACCATCGCCCGCCGTCGTCAGCGGTGTTTCGCGCAGGAACAGCCACAGGGGCGCGAAGCCCTGGTGTGGTCCATACACACCCGCTTTGTCGATCGTCTCCACTTCACCGACCGCCTCGATTGCGATGAGATGCGACGCCCCTTCGACGCTGACCAGGCGCGTGTCGTTGGCGAACTGGTCCCGGAAGTGCACTTCTTCCTTGGCCCCCTCGATCTGCAGCTCCCACGAGCGCACTGTCTGTGTCGGGCCTGAGCCAGGCACAAGCCGCAGGCGCTGCAAAGCATATCTGACCGGAGTGTCGTAGCTGTATTCGGTCCGGTGCGTGATCTTCAAACGCATGATGGCCAACTGGAACGTGTTGCGTTCATATCAGGACGGGTCGAAATCACAGGTTTCATCTCAGTTCGCCTAATAGAACCGGTAGTCTTCAGCGATCTGATCGCCCAGCCGTGTATTCTCGGTGATGAAATCGCCGAGGAATTCATGCAGCCCGGCGTCGAACACGTCCTTGATGGAGCCGACCTTCAGCATCTCATGGATTCGCTCGGCTGTCGCATGGCTGGCGTGACGCGCACCGTAGTCGCCGCACAGGAAATTCAGGTGTTCCAGGATGAATCGATAGCAGAAAGTCAGCGAGCGTGGCATGCGCGCATTGACGATCAGATAGTCGGCGATGTTCGTCGGCTTGTACTCCGCCTCGTAGACCCAGCGATACGAGCGGTGCGCCGACACCGAGCGCAAGATCGATTCCCACTGGTAATTGTCGAGGGTCGAGCCAACCCAGGAGATCGACGGCAACAGCACGTAGTACTTCACATCGAGAATACGCGCAGTGTTGTCAGCCCGTTCGAGGTAGGTGCCGAGCTGCGAGAAATCGAAGATCTCGTTGCGCAGTTGCGTGCCGAAGAGCGACCCCCGGATCAAGGCCGTCTCGCGTTTGACCGCATCGAGCATCGAAGGCAGGTCGCGCTGGTCGATCGGCCTGGCCAGCATGCGCTTCAGCGCCATCCAGGCCTCGTTGGTGCTTTCCCAGGTCTCGCGCGTCAGCGCGGTGCGGACCATGCGTGCATTGTTGCGCGCCGTCTCGATCGACGACATGACGCTGGACGGGTTCGACGTGTCGCGCAGCAGGAAGTCGGCGACGTTGGCCGCCGTGAACTCCGAATATTTCTGCGCGAAAGCGACATCGGAACCGGCGCTGATCACCACCGAATGCCATTCTTCCGAGGCATCCTGGGTGCGCGTCAGCGCCATGCGCAGCCCGGCATCGACCAGCCGCGCCATATTCTCCGCCCGTTCGATGTAGCGGTTCATCCAGTAGAGGCCGTTGGCGGTGCGTCCGAGAAGCATTAGCAGGGTCTCCCGGCGGCAATCGGCAGTCGGCAGTCGGCAGATCGAAGGGATTTCGGAGCATATAACATCAACTTGTCCGTTGTAGGCTGCGGATCAACGCACGAAGCATGCGACCAATATCGTCGGCTTGCACCAGGAAGCGCCGTTCTGCTTCCGCATCGAGAAAACCGACACGGGTGGAAATTATGATGTGTGTTTCGAACTCCTTGAGCGAGCCCTGAGCCACCCGAAGAAATTGAACATATGAGCCTGTATTTTGCCGGCCATACCCTTCAGCGATATTAGCCGCTATGGAAGTGGCAGAACGCGCAACTGCGATGTAAGCCCGTACAATTCAGAATGCGGAAAACCTCTGGTGTGCTCGTAGCAATTTACTGCCAATTCGATAGCAAGGTTCCAGACCCTCAGGTCGCGATACGATCCGATCTTGTGATCCACATGATCGCTCGGCTGCTCATGGTCTGCAACCGACTGCCGACTGCCGACTGCCGACCTGCCACTAGTCATCCAGCACCCATGTATCTTTTGTGCCTCCTCCCTGCGAAGAATTCACGACCAGTGAACCTTCCTTCAGCGCCACACGTGTCAGCCCGCCAGGCACCAGCTGGATGCGATCGGAGACAAGCACATAGGGCCTGAGATCGACATGGCGCGGCGCTAGGCCCTTCTCGGTCATGATCGGACAGGTCGAGAGCGCCAGCGTCGGTTGGGCGATGTAGTTGGCGGGCTTGGCGGCGAGTTTCTTGGCGAACTCCTCGCATTCCTTCTTGGTTGCCGCGGGACCGACCAGCATGCCGTAGCCGCCCGACCCGTGCACTTCCTTGATGACCAGTTCCGAGATGTGTTCCTGGACATATTTCAGGCTGTCCGGCTCAGAGCAGCGCCAAGTTGGGATATTGCCCAGGATCGGCTTGCGGCCGGTGTAGAACTCGACGATCTCCGGCATGTAGGAGTAAATCGCCTTGTCGTCGGATATGCCGGTGCCGGGCGCATTGGCGATGGTGATGTTGCCGGCGCGGTAGACATCCATGATGCCCGGCACGCCAAGTGCGGAATCCGGCCGGAAGGTCAGCGGATCCAGGAACGCATCGTCGACGCGGCGATAGAGCACGTCGATCTGCTTGTAGCCCTCCGTGGTACGCATCGCGACATGACCGTCGACGACACGCAGATCCGGCCCTTCGACCAGTTGCACGCCCATCTGGTCGGCCAGGAAAGCGTGTTCATAATAGGCGGAGTTGTAGATGCCCGGCGTCAGCACCGCGATGGTCGGCATTCCTTCGACGCCTCTGGGCTTCACGGCAGCCAGGGATTGCCTGAGCAGCGCAGGGTAGTTCTCGACGGGCCGCACCTTGATCTGCTGGAACAGCTCGGGAAAGAGCTGCATCATCGTCTCACGGTTCTCCAGCATGTACGAGACACCAGACGGCGTGCGGGCATTGTCCTCCAGCACATAGAATTCGTTTTCGCTGATGCGCACGATGTCGACGCCGATGATATGCGTGTAGACGCCGGCCGGAGGCCGCACACCGATCATCTCCGGCAGAAATGCCTCATTGGCTGCGATCAGCTGTTTGGGAACGCGCCCTGCCCGCAGGATCTCCTGGCGATGATAGATGTCATCCAGGAATGCATTCAGTGCCTGTACCCGCTGCTCGATACCCAGCGCCAGGCGACGCCATTCCTGGCCCGAAATGATGCGCGGCACGATGTCGAAGGGAATGAGGCGTTCCGAAGCCTCCTGCTCGCCATAGACGGCAAAGGTGATGCCGGTTTTGCGGAAGACGCGCTCCGCATCTTCCATCTTCTGTGTAAGTCGGCCTGGATCTTGTTCTTTCAGCCAGCGATCATATGCCGAGTATGGTCTCCTCAGCCCGGTCGTTTCCGGAAGCATCTCATCGAAAGCTGCCAAACGCGTACTCCCCTCTGACACCATTTCAACTGGCGTCGGAGAAGAAAATCAAGCGCAATCGGCAATTTGCATCGTTACAGCAGCCTGGCCATCAAGATTGCCCGATAGGCAGGCGGCAAAACAGCTTCCTGGGCAATGCGTGCTTATTCGGCGTGCAGTTTACCGTGGCCTAAAATGCCCGGAAAGTCACCGTCGTGAAAGTGTCGGAGATACCGGGAATGATCTGCACCTTCTCGTTGACGAAGTGGCCGATGTCCTGGTCATCGTCGATGTAGAATTTCGCAAGCAGATCGTAGTGGCCGGCAGTCGAATAGATCTCGGAGGCGAGCTCAGCGTCGGCAAGCGCGGCGGCCACCTCATAGGCCTTGCCGAGTTCGCACTTGAACTGCACAAAAAACGTCTTCACGGGCCGGCCTTCCTTCTGTTTCGCAACCGTTTTGGCAGACGTGCCCAGCGCATTCAAGCCGATTTCCGACAGGGGATAGTTGCCTGGCGCAGCGGCACATTGACAGGCCGGACCGGTGTGGAGTCAACTTCATCCCAATTCGATCGAAACCCATGCAGTTTCGACATGGCGGAGGACTTGATGCGGACTTTCTGGCGCTGGATGCTGCGCGTCGTTCTTCTGCTCGTTGCCGTCGCGCTGGTCGGCGGCTTCATCTTTCGCCAGAAGATCAGAGAACTGCACGCCGTCTACATCTATGCGAACGCGTTCAAGCCGGACGTCATCGATGAGAATTTCCGCTCGCTGTATAGACTCTATCCCGCCGTTCGGGTCGAACACGGCCCGGAGGTGAGCGAACTTCAACGGGCAGAAAGACCACTGCCGGAAGCCTATGTCTCCGCAGGCGAGACCCGCAGGGTCGCCGACTGGATCGAAAGGACACAGACCACCGGCCTGCTCGTGATCAAGGACGGCAAGATCGTCCATGAGGAGTACCGGCGCGGCAACACTGCCGGGACGCAGTCGATCGCCATGTCGGTGTCGAAGTCGACCATTTCCTTCCTCGTCGGCAATGCCGTTGCCGACGGTCTGATCAGGCTGGAGGATCCGGTCGATAAATACGCACCGTTGCTGGCCGAGGGCGGCTACAAGGGTGTCACGGTCAAGAACGTGCTGCAGATGTCGTCCGGCATCGGCTTCAATGAGGATTACGGCGATCTCAATTCCGATATCGTGCGCTACATCATCCAGATCCTCACGGGTTCGGTGAACGACTTCACCGCACATCTGAAGAACGAACGGCCACAAGGCAGCTTCAACCGCTACGTCTCAGCCGACACACAGGTGCTCGGCATGATCCTCGAGGGGGCAACCGGCAAACCCTTGCCCGACTATTTCAAGGAAAGACTGTGGTCCAGACTCGGCCCAGAGGCCGACGCTTACTGGCTGATCGACCAGAAGAAGGAAACATTGGCGGCGGGCGGCCTGAACGCGGTCTTGCGCGACTATGCCCGCTTCGGCTTGCTCTATCTCAACGAGGGCCGCAACTGGAAGGGCGAGCAGATCGTGCCGGCCGAATGGGTGCATGCCTCGGTGACGCCGGACGCACCTATCTGATGCCGGGTCGTGAGGACCCCGCCGCCGGTATTCCGTTCGGCTACGGTTACCAATGGTGGATCCCCGGCAAACCGCAAGGCGACTTCGCGGCGATCGGCATCTATGGTCAATTCATCTATGTGAACCCCGCGCGCAAGGTGGTGATTGCCAAGACCTCGGCCTATGCCGACTACAACAACAGCGGTGGCGCGATGGAATATGAAGCGATCGACGTGTTCCAGGCGATCGCCAACGCGCTGTAACCTAAGGAGAACCAGATCCTCATCAGGGTCAAAGCACAACGATTGACGCATCGGCAAATACGGTGGTAGCCGCAAAGCGCGATCCATAACCACGCGATATGTCCGCCGAACGTGGCGGCGCCAGGCTCCGACAATCCTCACGTTTCAGA
The DNA here is from genome assembly GCF_004136315.1 of Mesorhizobium sp. Pch-S. Classification (NCBI taxonomy): domain Bacteria; kingdom Pseudomonadati; phylum Pseudomonadota; class Alphaproteobacteria; order Hyphomicrobiales; family Phyllobacteriaceae; genus Mesorhizobium; species Mesorhizobium sp. Pch-S. Next base: position 5,401,679 of record NZ_CP029562.1, on the reverse strand, counting down.
GAAGAAGATGCGCCCCATGAAAAACCTGACCAGGGCTGCAGGAGCGGCTGCATTGTTGCTGGCCGTCGGCCTGCTCGGTGCTGCACCGTCCGTCACAGCTGTTTCGTCGGCACAGGCTCAGACCGAATACCTGCCGACCAAGAAGGATTTCATCGGCAAGTGGAAACTGAGCGGGTCGGCCATACGGCCGCCACGGGATCTGAAGGGATCGCCGACCGAAAAAGACGAGGCTGCGGCTAGCGAGTTCCAGCAGACCGTAACCGCCTTCTATTCAGCCTTCGATTATCTGGAGATCAAGGCCGATGGCAGCTACAATTTCCACCAGCTTGGCGATCCTGCGTCTGGACCTTGCGTGTGGTGCGGCAACTGGTCGTTCAAGAACGATTCGCTTTGGCTGGAACTGGACACGGCACCACGCCTCGACATCTACGCCGAGGGCGGAGACATCCAGATGACCTACACGGCGGAACCGGAAAAGACCTCCAAATACAAGTGGCAGGTTTTCGGCTGGTCGAAGCTCGATTGATGGACCACGGCCGCCATAGTCCGCCTAGAGGGGTGGTAGATCTCCCCTCGTCCATCCCTCGGTGATCACCGCAGCGCGCGCATCGAACCGACCGACCTCGATCGCGTCGCGAATATCCTGCATCAGCTTCTGATAGTAGGACAGGTTGTTCCAGGTCAGCAGCATGGCGCCCAAAGCTTCCTGCGAACGCACCAGATGATGCAGATATGCGCGTGAATAGTCGCGTGCCGCCGGGCAGTCGCTCTCTTCGTCCAGCGGACGCGGGTCGTCGGCATGGCGCGCGTTACGCAAATTGATCTTGCCGCGCCTTGTATAGGCAAGCCCGTGACGTCCCGCGCGCGTCGGCATCACACAGTCGAACATGTCGATGCCCCGCGCCACCGACTTCAGGATGTCGTCGGGCGTGCCGACGCCCATCAGGTAGCGTGGCTTCTGCGTCGGCAATTGCGGGCACGTGATGTCGAGCATGTCCAGCATAACCGCCTGCGGTTCACCGACAGCAAGGCCGCCAATGGCATAGCCCTTGAGATCCATGGCCGACAGCGCCTGCGCGGAGCGCACCCGCAGCGGTGCGATGTCGCCGCCCTGCACGATGCCGAACATCGCCTTGCCGGGCTGATCGCCGAAGGCCGTCTTGCAACGCTCCGCCCAGCGCAGCGACAATTCCATCGCACGCTCGATCTCCTTGGCGTCGGCAGGCAGCGCCGTGCACTCGTCGAGCTGCATCTGGATATCGGAATCGAGCAGGCCCTGGATCTCGATCGAACGTTCCGGCGACATCTCATAGGGCGAGCCGTCGATATGCGAGCGGAAGGTGACGCCCTGTTCGGTCAATTTCCTGAGCTTGGACAGGGACATCACCTGGAAGCCGCCGGAATCTGTCAGGATCGGGTGCGGCCAGCGCGCGAATTCATGCAGCCCACCCAGCCGTGCGACGCGTTCCGCCCCTGGCCGCAGCATCAGGTGATAGGTGTTGCCCAGGATGATGTCGGCGCCGACGCCGCGCACCTGATCCATGTACATGGCTTTGACCGTACCACCGGTACCGACCGGCATGAAGGCAGGGGTCCGAATTCTGCCGCGTGGCATGGAGATTTCGCCGCGCCGCGCCTTGCCGTCGGTGGCGAGCAGGGAAAAGGAAAAATTCTCGATCATGCGCTGCCTTTAGCCGCCGTGACGGCGTAACACAATCGGCCGCGCTGACTTGTTGGGCCTGGCGGCTCCCTCTACCTTGCCGAGTTCGCAAGATCATAGGCTGATCCGATGACGACACTTGTAGGGACATGTCACTGCGGCGCTGTGCGCTGGCGGTTCAATGGGGCCCCGGACGGTGCGACCGCCTGCAATTGCACGATCTGCCGTCGCTACGGCACACTCTGGATATATGGTCATGAGGGTGAAGAGATAGAGGTAACCGGCGAGACCCGTGCTTATCTGCGCGACGATAGCGAGGAATATCTCGCTTTCAATTTCTGCCCCAGATGCGGCTGCATGGCGTTCTGGCGTGGCGAGCACCTGAACAGGGACGGTCGCCGACGCATGGCGGTCAACGTACGGCTTGCTGAGCCGGACACGGTCGCCGCGCTTCCTATCGATCACTTCGACGGTCTCAGCAGCTTTGAAGACCTGCCACGCGATGGCCGCTGTGTCATCGACTATTGGTTCTAGAAGCTCGACCCGCTATTCGCCGAATTCCTTGTCGTGAACTGGCGCGGTGGATGCCTGCTCCTCGAGCGACTGCCTGTAGCGAATGCAGCCGCGCATGAATTTCGGCCAGGGCGGTATTGCGATGGCCGGATCAGTTCTTTCCGGCAGCAGCTCCCAAAGGTCCGGGTGATGCCAGCACAGATCGTGTCCGGTCGAGTCTCTATGCCTGCGAATGCCTTGCCGCAGCTTCTTCACCTCCGCGACAAGCTGGTCGCGGTTCATGGTTTCGAGATCGTGGTCCATCTCTCTTCCTCCGCTTAAGGCGCGCGCTTCCGCCAGGGTACCTTATGCGCAAAGCGCCGAAATGCCGACCCTATGAAGATCGCTATGCCCTGAACAGCAGGCTTCCGTCGCCGTAGGAATAGAAGCGATACCCGGTCTCGATGGCATGCCGATAGGCGGCACGCATGGTATCCAGTCCGGCGAAGGCCGAAACCAGCATGAAAAGCGTCGAGCGCGGCAGGTGGAAATTGGTCATCAGCGCATCGGCGATACGAAAATGATAACCGGGCGTGATGAAGATGTCGGTCGCGCCGGACCATTCGCCAAGCGTGCCGTCGTCGCGCGCGGCACTTTCCAACAGCCGCAGCGATGTCGTGCCGACACAGACGATACGATTGCCGCGCGCCTTGGCGGCATTCAGCGCATCCGCCACCTGGCTCGACACATACCCCTTTTCCGCATGCATCTTGTGATCGGCGGTGTCGTCAGCTTTCACCGGCAGGAAGGTACCGGCGCCGACATGCAAAGTCACGAACCGGCGCTCGATACCCTTTGCATCCAGTGCTGCGAACAAATCGGGCGTGAAGTGCAGGCCAGCGGTAGGCGCAGCCACCGCCCCCTCTTCCCTGGCGTAGATCGTCTGGTAGTCGGAAAGGTCGCGTGCATCGTCATTACGCTTCGAAGCGATGTAGGGTGGCAGAGGAATATGGCCGACGGCATGCAGAGCCTCGTCAAGGAAAGCTCCTGACAGGTCAAATCCCAGCAGCACCTCGCCACCATCCCGTTTTTCGAGCACCGTGGCGTCGAGCCGGCCGAAAAAACAAGAGCTGCCGTCGTGGCCGAAGTGGATCCTGTCGCCTTCTGCGACACGCTTGCCTGGCCGCATGAAGGCCAGCCAGCGGTCGGCGCCGGTGCGCATGTGCAGCGTCGCTTCAACCTGGGCGGAAGCCTCGCCGCGCCGACGGACACCACGCAGCTGCGCTGGAATGACCTTGGTATCGTTGAAAACCAGCACATCACCGGGATCGAGCAGTGACGGCAGGTCACGCACTACCTTGTCGGCCAGCCCCTCATCCGGGCGTACGACCAGAAATCGCGCGGTATCACGCGGTTCGGCGGGACGAAGCGCTATACGCTCCTCCGGCAGGTCGAAGTCGAAGAGATCCACTTTCATGGCAGCGGCAATAGCGCGATCTTGATCGATCCGCCACCATGCTTGTTGCCGGGAACCTGCCGGTCAGTAAATCCGGATCATCAACGCGCCGACCAGCAACAGCGCGGCACCGACGATGCGGCCCATCGAGATTTCACGGACGGCGACACCGAGGAAGCCGATCCGGTCCACAAGCATGCCAGCCAGCAGCTGACCGGCAACAAGGAACGCCATCAGCGCGGCGGCGCCGATCCTCGGCGTGAGCAGCACCGAACTCGTGACATAGACCGCACCGAGCGCTCCACCGGCGACGAAGAGCCACGGGGCCGGCGCACGCCAGTCGATGGCAATACCCTGAGCCCGTGTGGTGAAGAACGTGACGATGCCGAGAACGATTGCCCCGGCCAGAAACGAGATCGCGGCCGCGGCGACAGGAACACCCAGCCCGCGAGCGAGCTGGGCGTTGATAGGAGCCTGGATGGCGATGAACGCGCCCGCAAGGACGCCGAGAAGCGACCAGAGAGCGCCAGCCATCGGATCAGGCTTTCACGTCTGCGGCGACTTTCAGCGACACGATCTTGTCAGGATCCTGCACCGGTTCGCCGCGCTTGATCTTGTCGACATTCTCCATGCCTTCGATGACCTGGCCCCACACCGTGTACTGGCGATTCAGGAAGCCGGCATCCTCGAAGCAGATGAAGAACTGCGAATTCGCGGAATTCGGGTTCTGTGCGCGTGCCATCGAGCACGTGCCGCGGGCGTGATTGACGTTGGAGAATTCCGCCTTCAGGTCCGGCTTGTCGGAACCGCCCATGCCGGCGCGCGACGGATTGAAATCCTTGCCGCCCGACTTGCCGAACTTCACGTCGCCGGTCTGGGCCATGAACCCGTCGATGACGCGATGGAAGACGACGCCGTCATAAGCGCCCTCGCGGGCCAGTTCCTTGATGCGGCCGACGTGACCGGGTGCAAGGTCAGGGAACAGTTCGATGACGACCTTGCCCTTGGTCGTTTCCATGATGAGCGCGTTTTCGCGATCCTTGATTTCAGCCATTTTGGGTATCCCTTTGATAAAACTCAGTTCTTGTCAGCAGCGATGCGAACCTTGACCATGCGGTCCGGGTCGGAGACGGAGCCGTTGTCGGCGGCATCGCCCTTCTTGATCTTGTCGACGAATTCCATGCCCTTCTCGACATTGCCGACGATGGTGTACTGGCCATTCAGCGACGATGCCGGCGCGAACATGATGAAGAACTGCGAATTCGCCGAGTTCGGATCCTGCGAGCGTGCCATACCGACAACGCCGCGCACATACTTCTCCTTGGAGAACTCGGCAGGCAGATCAGGCTCCTTCGAGCCGCCGGTGCCGGCGAGGCTGGCATCGAAGCCCTTCTTCATATTGCCGTACTGGACGTCGCCGGTCTGCGCCATGAAGCCATCGATGACACGGTGGAAGGCAACGTTGTCGTAGGCGCCTTCACGCACCAGCTTCTTGATCTGAGCGACATGCTTGGGTGCAAGGTCAGGCCGCAGGGCAACGACCACGTCGCCGTCCTTAAGCGTGATGACCATTGTGTTTTCAGGGTCTGCCGCGAAGGCCTGCGACGCACCGCCGAACAGGCCGGCGAACACGACGAGGAAGGCGGCGAGCTTTTTGAGCTGCATGGAATGATCTCCGAAATATCTAGGGTCAGGACCTATTTCGCGAATTTGGCTTTGAGCGCGCCGGCAACCGCCACCGGCACAAAGGGACGAATGTCGCCGCCCATCGAGGCTATCTGGCGGACCAATGTGGCGGTAATCGTGCGCACCGAAGGGCTCGCGGGCAGGAAGACGGTCTGCAGTTCCGGAGCCATCGTTTCGTTCATGCCGGCCATCTGCATCTCGTAGTCGAGATCGGTACCGTCACGCAGGCCACGGATCATGATGGATGCGCCATTCTTGCGGGCCGCATCGATCACCAAACCGGTGAAGGAGACGACACGAATGCGCCTGGCTTCGCTGCCGAATTCGGCAGCGGCAGCCTTTTCGATCAATTCGGAACGCTCGTCAAAGGAAAACAGCGGCGTCTTCGACGCCTGGATGCCGATGGCTGCATAAACCGTATCTGCTATCGCCAGCGAGGCCTTCAGCACATCGAGATGGCCGTTGGTCAGTGGATCGAAAGATCCGGCATAGAGGGCAATGCGTTCAGTCATGATGCTGCTTCTAGCGGGCACCGGGCCGGAACGCAAATGCCGGCCGGGAGTGCGGCGTGAACCCTTCATCAACCATGAACAGCAGATGAACGGCGCGATCACACACGGTTAAAGTCTGTTCACGTACACATGATCATGCGCGGTGAAACCAATTCACCTTCTGCTCGTTTAGGGAACAGGAGATTAAGCCATGATGATCCTCATGCTCGCCACCGCAATGACCGTAGCCATGCTGATCGCGACCGTTTTCGGCCTGCATCAGGAAGCCGAGCGCGTGCGCCTCGACGACCTCGATCGCCGTCATCGCTTCGGCAAGCGCCGGTAGAAGTTTTCGATTGGAGTAGGCTCATCGGCCCCGGCTGGTGAGGCGTTTCTCCATATCGACGACAGTCCAGCCTGGTCGCTTTGGATTGGCCCGCCTGCCGGTTTCCCGATAGCCATAAGCTGAATACAGCGCGATATTCCGTTCCATCCGGGCGTTGGTGTAAAGCTTCACCAGATCGAGCCCGACTTCGCCCGCTTTTTCCTCGGCCCAGTCGAGCAGATGGATGCCGAACTTCTTTCCCTGAAACTCCGGTGCAACCGCGATGGAAAATATCTGGATGTGGTCGACATGTCGTTCAAGAACGATCAGTCCGGCGAGCTCGCCTGAAAACTCCAGCAGCCACACCTGCCCCGCCTCGACACGCGGTGCGTAGTCCTCGGTGACAGGAACCGGCGGCGCGCCAAGCAGATGCGTATACGCCGCATAGGCGCGCTCCGTCAGAGATGCCACGGCAGCAACGTCGGACAGGTTCGCCAGGCGCAGAACAGCTTCGGTCGACTCCATTCGCTCTTCCTGCTTTGCTAGGCATCTGCCCGACACCATAGCGATGATGCCAGACCGACCAAAGCGCCACCGGCCGAAGTCGGTTGGGCAAGAAAGCGGACGAGCAGACAACCGCCAGGCTACGGGTAAAAGAAAAGGCGGCCTGAAGAGCCGCCTTCTCAGAAACATCATGCAACACCAGCATTTACACCGGATCGCTCACACGCAGGCCTGCCCTACAGGTCAGGCCTCATCACCCGTGTTGCTGTCACCTTCAGCTGGGCTGTCGCCAGCCTCGGCCACATCTTCGTCACCGGGTTCATCTTCGCCCTGAGGTTCCGAAATGCGTTCCACCGACACCACCTTCTCGCCCTCGGCGGTGTTGAAGATGGTGACCCCCTTGGTAGCGCGGCTGGCAAAACGGATGTCATGAACTGGCACGCGAATGACCTGACCGCCGTCTGAAACCAGCATGATCTGATCGTCGTTACCGATCGGGAACGCCGCGACAAGCGGCCCGATTTCCCCCACCTTCGACACGTCGGTGGCGCGGATACCCTTGCCGCCACGGCTGGTCAGGCGGAAGTCGTAGGACGAAGACCGCTTGCCGTAGCCATATTCGGTTACGGTGAGCACGAACTGCTCGTGCTGCCTGAGGAATTCGTAACGTTCATCGGAAAGCTGGGCTTCCTCCGAAACGTCCTCATTGGTCAACGCGACCTCTTCCTCTTCGCCGGCACCGGCAAGACGCCGTTCGGCGACCGAACGCTTGAGATAAGCCGCACGCTCCGCAGGATCCGCATCGACATGTTCGATGATCGCCATGGAAATGGCGCTGTCGCCATCGCCCATGTTGATGCCACGCACACCCTGCGACGAGCGACCGGCAAACACGCGCACGTCATTGACCGGGAAGCGGATACACTGACCGGTATTGGCGGTCAGCAAGACATCGTCATTGTCGGTGCAGGTCTCGACCGCCAGGATGGCATCGCCTTCCTCGTCGAATTTCATCGCGATCTTGCCGTTGCGCTTCACATCGACAAAATCCGACAGCTTGTTGCGGCGCACGGTGCCGCGCGTCGTGGCGAACATCACATCGAGTTCGCCCCAGCTCGTCTCGTCCTCCGGCAGCGGCATGATGGCCGTGATGCGGTCGCCATTCTCGATCGGCAGCATGTTGATCAGCGCCTTGCCGCGCGACTGCGGGTTACCGATCGGCAGGCGCCAGACCTTCTCCTTGTAGACGATGCCACGCGAAGAGAAGAACAGGATCGGCGTGTGCGTGTTGGCCACGAACAACCGGGTGACGAAATCCTCGTCCTTGGTCGACATGCCGGAGCGGCCCTTGCCGCCGCGGCGCTGCGCCCGGTAGAGCGACAGCGGCACACGCTTGATGTAGCCCGAATGCGAGACGGTAACGACCATATCCTCACGTGGGATAAGATCCTCGTCCTCCATATCCGAGCCGGCATCGGTGATCTCGGTGCGGCGCGGCGTGCCAAACTCGTCACGCACGGCGATGAGCTCGTCCTTGACGATCTGCTGGATGCGCGCACGGGATGCCAGAATCTCAAGGAAATCAGCGATTTCGGCGCCGATCTTGTTCAATTCGTCGGCGATCTCGTCGCGTCCCAGCGCGGTCAGGCGCTGCAGGCGCAGTTCGAGGATGGCGCGAGCCTGCTCTTCGGACAGGTTATAGGTGCCGTCCTCGTTGATGCGGTGTCGCGGATCATCGATCAGGCGGATCAGCGCCTCGACATCCGAGGCCGGCCAGCGGCGCGTCATCAATTGGTCGCGCGCCGATTGCGGATCCGGCGCGTGGCGGATCAGCTTGATGACCTCGTCTATATTGGCCACGGCGATGGCCAGGCCAACCAGTACGTGTGCGCGATCACGCGCCTTGCGCAGCAGGAACTTGGTGCGGCG